>CAZGKE010000096.1:0-13647 GCA_964526035.1 uncultured Gammaproteobacteria bacterium
GAGCCGAATCCGCAGCGCGATTTCGGCAACCCAATTACGGAACACCACACTAGCCCGGGCGTTTCATGAATTCGCGCGATGCGTGTGCGATTCATGAAACATGCGGGCTAAAGCGAAGGGCCGGCATGGCCGGCCCTTCTGGATGTATCGCCTTCATGGCGACCCCGTGCGGTCAGGCGCGGGGGAGACTTCCTGTCCCGACGTTGGAGACTCGAATCAGCGCGGCAGGAAGACTGCCCAACCCTTGGTCCAGTCGTCCTGCGGGCCGGCGAAGGCGCCGCGGAACGGAACCGGCGTGAACCACGGGTCGCTGGGCACCGCACCGCCCTGCTGCAGCGGGGAACCGGTGGCCGGCACGCCGAACGCGGTCGCATAGTCCACGGCGCCGACAGTGTTGCCGGTGCCGCTGGTGAACCACGCTTCGGCCGAATAGGGCTGATTGTCCTCGGTGGCGAAGCGGCCAGCCGCGCAGTCGCCGATGTGCGAATGGGTCATGGTCAGGCCCGGGCCCTGGCTGCCCGGCGCGCCGCCCTGCGTGAAGGTCGCCGTGTCGCGGATACGCAGGCAGTGCAGGCGATAGTTGTCGACCACCACGCCGAAGTAGTTGCCCGACGTGCCACGGCGCAGACGGATGCCTTCGCCGCCCTGGCTGTCGCGGTTGCCGATCAGGGTCAGGTTGGCGACCACCGGGCGGGTGCGCGGCTCGGAGTCGTTGGCGCTGCGGTTGTTGTCGGACTCGATGCCGTGGGAATCCGGGACGATGTCGATATTGTCGCCCTGATAGCCGAGCGCGAACTGCATGCGGCCCTGGTAGCCTTCATCGGAGTCGAAGCAGTCGTCGCCCATGTTCGAGCACACCAGGAAGCGGCCGTCGACCGTGCCGCCGAACCACTCGAAGCCGTCGTCAAGGCCGCCGTCGACCTGAACGTACTCGATGCTGGTGCCGCGGCCGACGCCGAGCATGGTCAGTGAGTTCAGCTCTTCGTCGGGGGCGATCTGCTGGCCCGCCCAGAGGATGCGCACGTAGCGCAGGATGCCGGAGTTGTCGTCCGGATCGTTGCCGCCGTAGCGGATGTCCGGATCGGCCTCGAAGGCGCAGCCCAGTTCCTGGTCGGACTGGTTGCAGTTGGAGAACCCGGCGATGGTCAGACCCGCCCAGGAACCGGGGAACTGCTCCGGACCGGTGAAGGTGATCGGCTGGGCCGCCGTCCCGACAGCGTAGATCTTGGCGCCGGCTTCGATGCTGAGATAGTTTGGCACCGACTGATTGGTCGAGCCGGTCACGGTCACGCCCGGCGCGACGGTGAGTCTGCCGCCCGCGCGCACCGCCGTCTTGCCCTGCACGATGTAGTTCTTGCCGGCGGGAAGGAACAGGTCACCGGTGATCTCGTTGGGAAGACGGCAGTCGTCGCCCTCCGGCGTGGTGGTGGCCGGACACTGGTTGAGCGCCGGCTGATCGGCGCAGAACGAGCTGCCGGCACCGTTCAGCGGAACGAGGTCGTAGGTGAAGCTGTCAAGGCCCGAGGCCCCGTCCATGTCGAAATCGATGGACATGCTGGCGCAGCTGTTCAGGGTCACCTGCGCCGAGCCGACCACGGTGGCGATGGGCGGGGTGAAGCCGGGACCAAAGGTGCCGCCCTGGAACGCCAGGATGTCGGCATTGAAGCTGGGCTGACCGACGTTGATCGGGCCCTGGGTGGTCACCCAGAAGGCGTTGCCATCGGCATCGTAGGTGAATCCGGCCAGGAACAGCAGGCCGCCGCCGTCACTGTCATTGTCGGCGATGAAGTCGGCAAGAAAGCCGCGACCGGCCTCGGCAGGGTTGAACCATGCACCGTCCAGTCCATCATTGGGGTATACGGCGGCGTTCGCGGAAGCGAACGCCATCGTCCCGGCTACAGCCGCGAGCATAGCGGCGCGAGTAAGGGGAAAAGCCATCGGAAAGCCTCGACGTTGCGAAAAGGGAAGGTCGCCCGAATGTGGACGCCGCCCGCAAGCCTAGACCTGCAATGTTTCAGCTTGAGTTCACTCACATGACAGTCCGGCGACGGGCGCGGACTCGACCCGTGCTGCCCTGGTGCGCCCTGCTACCAGCGCCACTCCACGCCCACGGACAGGTCGCGACCGCGGCTTGAGGTGCGCAGCACCTCGTCGCCCTGGCTGAACTCGGAGGCCGGGTCAAGAATGTTGCGTACCCGGACGCGGTAGCGCCAGCCCGGCCACGGCAAGGCCCCGCGAAGGTTGAAGTCGAGCTGCGGGAAGGGCTCTTCGATCACGTCAGGCAATCCCAGCACGCCGACTTCGGAAATGCGCTTGCCGAACACGTTGTAGGAAAGCGTCGCCTCGATGTTGCCGTCTTCGGGAAGATACGCCAGCGACAGGTTGGCCACGTACGGCGACTGTCCCTGCAGGGCGCGGTCGCGGTTGGTCTGGATGATGTTGGTGTCCTCGCCCAGATCGATGTTCGACTCGATGCGCGCATAGTTGGCGCCGAAGAACACATCACCCCATGGCAGTTCGCGCAGCCGTGCGGGCATGAATCGGAATTCGCCGAGCCCACCCAGGTTGCTGTAGTAGTCGATCTCGATCCCGCGATTGCTTGCGCCCTCGGCGTTTTCAAGGGTCGCCAGCTCGCCGGTTCCGGGCACGCGCACCAGCTCGATCGGGCTGGTGAACTTCTTCTGGAAGAGCGCCACCGAGAGACTCTCGGTGGCCGAAAAGTAGTATTCCCAGCGCAGGTCGACGTTGCGGATCGACGCCTGCTCCAGGTTGGGGTTGCCGAACACCACCAGATCAAGGACGGGATCGGTGAACGGCGCCCGCGACAGCTCGCGGAAGTCCGGCCGCGATACCGTCTCGCTGACGCCAAAGCGTACCTGCGCCTTGTCCGAGTAGGCCCAGGTCAGCGCCAGCGAAGGCAGGATGTCGCTCTGCTCAATCTCTCCAAGCTCCTCCGTCGGATTCGGCGTGAACGGATTGAACGAACGCACCTGCTGCAGATTCGACTCGCGGCGTGCTCCCAGATAGACGCGCCAGTCGCCCCAGCTGAGGTCGGCGGACAGGAACTGGCTGTCGAGTTCCTGCAGCGCGGTATAGAAGTCGGTGTTGGTGCCGGAAGTCTGCAGGAACAAGCCGTCGGGGCCGATGTTCTCGGCAGTGAAAATCTCTTCGGCCGTGAGAATCCCGGCCGGCCTGGTGCCACGGAAGCGGAATCGGTAGATGTTGGACGCCCGCTCGCGATCGAGCTGCCCGGCACCCGCCTGCAGCAGCAGTTCACGTCGTTCGCCCAGATCGATCGGCAGCTTGAAGCCGACCTGCACTTCGTCGACGTCGTCGACCAGGTCATCGTAGCGCTGCTCGATCTGCTCGAAGATGAAACCCTGGACGGGGAAGTCCACCTGCTGGAAGCGATAGTCGCGGCTGTTGGGCGATTCGCGGGTCGCCGTCGAGGTGGTGTACTGCCAGGTGGCGGCCAGATTGCCTAGGCTGACCAGCGAGTGTTCGCCGCCGATCTGCCGCGTGGTCAGGACGTTCTCGATCCACTCCAGGACGCTGCGCTGCTCGAAGTTGCCGCCGGTGGACACCCCCGTGCTCACCTGGGTTTGGTCGGTAGTCTGACCAAGTCGCAACACGGTCCCGCTCAGTTGGTGATGCTCGCCAATCTCGGCACCCAGGGTGAGGAACAGCCCGGAATCTATGGACCGATCAGTGCGTACGCGGTCGAGATTGCCGATCTCGTCAAGGCTGCCGTCACCCAGCACGGTCAGCAGCCGGCGGTTCTGTTCGCGCGTGTCCCAGCCGTGGCTGTAGCTCAACGAGCCGATGTAGCCGAGGCGCACATCCTGATTCTCACCGAAACGGAAGCTATCGCCGACCGACACCACCAGACCGCTGTTGGGGCCGAGGCTGCGCTGGTCGATCGCGTAGCCTCCGGCGGCCAGCGCGCGCCCGATCACCGCGTTTTCCTCCGAACGAACCGGTGGCAGTGGCTGCCCAATCAGGCCCGGCGGCGCGGCGCGACTGCCGTCGTCGCGCCCCAGATAGTCACGCGACCCTCCGTCGTAGCGCAAACCCTCCTTGCCGGTGGTGCCGTCGCTGTAGCCGGCGCTCGCCTGAATGCGAAAGCTGAACTCCTCAGGCATGCCGCGGGTGCGCAGCTGGATGGTGCCGCCACCGAACTCGCCCGGCATGTCGGCGGAGTAGGTCTTCTGCACCACGATTCCGCTGAGGACCTCGGTCGGAAACAGGTCGAGCGGCACCACGCGACGTGTCTGGTCGGGGCTGGGAATGCTGGCACCATTCAACACGACGCTGGAATAGCGCTCGCCGAGACCGCGGACGAAAATGAACTTGCCGTCGACGAGGGTGAGTCCGGTCACCCGCTTCAGCGCACCTGCCGCGTCGGAGTCGCCGGCGCGCGAGATCTGCTCGGCGCCGAGAATATCGGTGACGGCGGAAGAGGTGCGACGCTCCTCGACGAACGCTGCCAGCGAACCCTCGACGTAGGGCTCCAGCACGATGAACTCCGGCAGCTCGAGGCCCGCCGGCGACAACTCGATATCGCGAATCGTTTCCGCTTCGCCCTCGATGACGATGCCGTCGACGGTCAGCGTGGCGTAATCGTTGGCGATCACCGAAAGCGCGTAGCTGCCCTCGGGAATGCTGGCGGAAAAGGTTCCGTCATCGCCGCTGACAATATCGAGCGGGGTGCCTGAGACGAAGATGCGCGCGCCGCGCACCGGGCTGCCGTCTTCGACGCTGGTGATGCGACCGCGCAGGATGCCGGGCACGCCGGGCAGCGCCGCCTGCACCTGCGCGCTGCTCAGGATGCCGGCGTGCGAGCTTTCCAGAAGGTACTCGGGCTCGGCCTCGTCGCGCAGGGTGACGATCAGCTGCAGGCTTTCATTCTCCACCACTGAAAGATCCAGACTCAGCACCTGGGTCGAACCGCGGCGTAGCAGCAGCTGGCGTTCACCGGGCAGCAGAGGCGCCTGGGCGGCGCCGTCGCGATCGCTGCGTGCGGTCTCCTCGCCGTCGATCTCAAGCGCGACATCGGCAAGCGGCTGTCCGCCTTCGAACACGACCACGCTTATACGCGCCTGGTCGGCCAGCGCGGGCGCGGAGAGCAGGATCAGAAAAGACAGAAGGAAACGGATCATTCGGAGGGGTGCCTGGCGGGTCGTCAGACGCAGGTCCAGCGGGCGTCGGTGCACTCGGCCATGACGCGCCTGAGTTCGGTGGCGCGACGGAACAGGTCGGCGCGGGTCAACGCTGCAAGATGGCGCTCGGCCGCAGCGAAGTCGCCGGCCTGGAAGAAGGCGTAGGCCAGCGCGTAGCGGATGTCCTCGTCGCCGAGCAGTCCGGCGCGGAACAGCGCGTCCTCCAACCCTGTCACCTGGTCGTAGCGACGCATCTCCAGCAGGATGCCGACGCGCTGCTTGAGCTTTTTCGGCTGATCGAGCACGCGGGTATTGAGATTGAGGGCACGCGCGCGCTGACCGGCGCGGCGCAGTAGCTCGGCGGCCTCGGGCAGCAGTTCCGGCTGACTTTCGGCAAGCCCGGCGAGCAGCTCGGCGGCGGCCAGCGGCTGGCCCGCCTCCATGTAGGTCTGCGCCAGCGCGCGCGCCGGCGCGTCGGCGTCTGGAAACTTGAGCCGCGCCGTTTCCAGGAAACGCAGGGATTCGTCGAAGCTGCGCGCGCGGCGCAGCGCCTGGCCGATGGTCACGTAGTCCTCGAGGCTGCCCTCGTTGCGCTGCAGATACTCGCGGCCAAGGCGCGACGCCTCCTGGAACAGTCCGGCCTCGATCAGATAGAACACCTGGCGTCGCAGGAACGCGCTGTTGGCGGGGAACCGCGACTGGGCAGCACTCAGGGTGTCCATCGCCTCCTGGCGCCGGTCCAGCATCCACAGCGCGTGGCTGCGCATCAGGTAGGTGCCGGCCAGACCCTCGGTGGCTACACCGGCGGCATCCAGCGCGTCGATGGCGTCCGCCCAGCGCTCACGACCAAAGTAGGCCTGCGCAAGGTACAGGTGGATCAGCGGTTCGGTCTGCCCTGCCGCGATCGCGTTCTGCAGCGCGTCGATGGCCTCTTCCGCACGGTTGGTGTTCAGCGCGATCAGGCCGGCCACGGTCCAGTACTGGATGCGGTCGGTGTCCTCGGCTTCGGGATCGACCTCGCGCAGGGCAACCTCGGCGCGCTCGTATTCGCCGTCGCGGGTGAGTACCGCTGCGAGCTCGACGTAGTCGACCTCATCACTCTCGCGCGCAAGGATCGGGTCTGAAGCGAAAAACGCAAGCAGCATCAGCGTGACCGACAGCGCGCGCATGCGATCAGCTCAGGTTGAAGCTGACGCGCTGACGCGCCCACACGCGAACGTTCTCGCCGCGGTAGCTGGCGGGCTCGAAGCGCCAGTTCTGCACGCCGGCCACGGCGGTGTCGTCGAACACGCCGGATGGATGCGACTCCAGCACCTTGACGCGCTCCACCTGTCCGGTCGGTCCGATCAGCACAGAAAGGATCACGTAGCCGGTGACGCCCTGCGCCTTGGCACGCACCGGGTAACGCATCGGCGCCTGGAAGGAAGGGCGCGGCGGCACATCCACGGAATCGTCGGTCATGATCACGTCGCCCGATCCGCCAAGCAGCGAGCCCGACAGCGCGGCGAGATCGTCGGCATCGAAACTGGGCAGTCCGAAGTCGAGACCGGAAAGCCCCGAATCCAGGCCGAGGCTGGGCGGTGCCGGCGCACGTCGCTGCGGTCGCGGCGGCGGCTCCGGGCGGCGCACCTGCTGCTGCTGCGGCGGTTTCTCCTTGCGCTCGAAGGCCACCGACGATTCGGCGCTTCCGGTGGACGGCTCGGCGAGCGTGGCGAAGCCGTTCATGAGCAGGATCGAACCGAACACCAGCACCACGCCGAAAACGGCGCTGCCGAGCCCGAGGAGGATGCGTCGAAGGCGTCTGTTCTGCATGTCGTCAACCCTCTCCAGCTTCGGCGCGAGTGGCGACACCGACGTCGTCGGCGCCGGCCATGCGCGCCTGGTCCACCACTTCCACCAGCCGTCCGGCCGGCACCAGTTCATCGGTCACCACCAGCACCGACTTCTGCGTCATCCCTGCCAGCAGGTCGCGCAGGCGGCTCTGGATCACCCACACGCGGATCGGCTGGCCTTCCAGGTAGGTCTCGCCGGCGCTGTCGATGTAAAGACGTACGGCCTTGGTCGAGGCCAGGGTCTGGGTCTGCGCGCCTGGCCGCGACAGGTCGATCTTCATGTCCTTGACGAAGGTCGTGGACACCATGAAGAAGATCAGCAGGATGAACACCATGTCGATCATCGGGGTGAGATCGACCTGGCCTTCGAGCGCCTTTTTCTGTTCGCGGAATCTCATGCGGGTTCGCTCCCGTGGGCGCTGGTCAGGATGTCCTTGACCTGCGCGAGGTCCATCTCCAGACGCGCCTGGCGGCGGTCGAGAATGGTCTTGAGGAAATAGCCGGGAATGGCGACCGCCAGACCCATCTGGGTGGTGAAAAGCGCGGTGGAAATGCCGCCGGCGATGCCGCCGGACTGCGCGAACAGGCTCATGTCGCCAAGCGAGTTGAAGGTCTCGATCATGCCGATCACCGTGCCGAGCAACCCCAGCAGCGGCGCGCTGGCCACGATCGCGGTGA
Organism: uncultured Gammaproteobacteria bacterium; assembly: GCA_964526035.1. Classification (GTDB taxonomy): domain Bacteria; phylum Pseudomonadota; class Gammaproteobacteria; order Xanthomonadales; family BPKI01; genus DAOMOD01. The sequence goes on from CAZGKE010000096.1 coordinate 7,670, forward strand.
TCAACGGGGCGTAGCGCTTGAGGTCACCCTGGTAGTCGGAGAAGGCGTCGTCGAGGTGCCGTCGCAATGGCGCCTTGCCGGCAGCACGTAGCGCGATGCCGCGGGCGATCGCCTCGTTGACAATGCCACTGCTACTGCCGCGCCCCTTCTCATGCCGACGAATCAGCACGCGCACGCTCGACTCGCTGCCGCGACGCAGCAGCAACAGCCGGTTGCCGATGGCGTACCAGAGCAGCGCGGCGAAACCGGTGAGCGGCAGCATGATCCACGGGCTGCCCGCCTCGATGTATTCGCGCAACGCGCTGGCGATATCAGCGAGCATGACGGCGGACGCCTGCGCTCAGACCTTGGCCGCGCGGGCTTCCTGCCCAAGGTTGGTGATGCGCAGTGCGACCTTCTCCATCTCGTCCTTGATGCGCTCCGCCCAGCCCGACAGCACGCTGCCAAGAAGCAGCGTGGGAATCGCCACGGTGAGACCAAGCTTGGTGGTGACCAGCGCCACGGCGATGCCGCCCGACAGCAGCTTCGGATCGGAAGTACCGAACTCGGTGATGATGTCGAAGGTCTGGATCATGCCGGTGACGGTGCCGAGCAATCCCAGCAGCGGCGCCACGCCGGCGATCACCAGGATCATCGCGCCGAATCGGTTGAGCCTGCCGTGCTCGTGCAGGATCGATTCCGACACGATGTCCTCCAGATGCTCGCGGTCGCGATCCAGGTTGCGCAGGGTGGCGGTGACCACACGGGCCACGGAGCCCTTGTTCTCCTTGGCTGCTTCGATCGCCTCGTCGATCTTGCCCTGGCGTACCAGGCCGGCGACGCGGTCGGTGATGCGCTCGACGTCGGCGCCGGAGCGCTGCAGGAACAGCGCGCGCAGCACGATCAGCAGCGCACCGACCAGACCCAGCGCAACGATCACCCAGCCAATGGTGCCGCCCTCGCTGATGTGCTCGACCACGGTCTGCCGCTTGCTCGCCTCGACCGGGACGTTCAGCGACTCGTAGAGGAAGATCGGCGTGACTGCCGGGGCCTGGCCGCGGCCCAAAGCCTGCGCCGCCTCCTCCGCCGGTTCGCCCCACAGCTTGAGTCGTCCGCCTCCGGCCGGAGCCAGCGCGCCCGAGCCTTCCGCGCTGAGGCCGTAGGCGGCGATATTGCCGATGCGCAGGATCTCGCCCTGCACTTCGGCACCGTCGGGCAGGTAGTACACGCCGGGCTCGCGGCGCACGGTTCCAAGCCGCACCAGCAGTGCGTTGGCCTCGGAGAAGATGGCCGCCAGCTGCGCGCCATCGTCCTGAGCGGCAAAGGCCTCCTCCTTCATGAAGTCGAGACCGTAGCCTTCGAGCGTCGCCTCCGACTGCTGGTAGGTGGCGCGCAGCAGTTCGCTGTTGTCCAGATTGAGATCGGCCTGGCGTTCGGCTTCGGACAGACGCTCGGCCACGCGATCACCTTCGCTGCGACGCGCCAGCACGCTTGATTCCAGGCGGTTGATGTCGGCCTCGATCCGGGCGCGGTCGTTCGTGAACGCCTCGCGGGTCTGCGCCAGTCGCTGCTCCAGCTCGCGCTTCTGCGCGGCCAGCATGGCGAACTCGCGGCGATAGGCCTCTTCCAGCGACACAGTCGGGGACACCGCAGGTGCCGTGGCGGGCGCCTGCTGAGGCGGCGCGGCGGGCGTGGGTTCTTCCTGCGCGAAGAGCGCCAGTGGCGCAGCCAGCAGCAGCCATCCGATCACGCGTATCACGGCGTCACCTCCGGGAAACGCAGACCACCGGGCAGTTCGAACCACCCCTGGCGGATCTGTTTGCGCAGCGCATCGAACAGTTCCAGCACGCGGCGCTGGTCGGCGCGATCTTCATAGAGCTCGAAGCGCCAGCCGCCGGCCGCGGGCACGGCGCGTCCCACGCGTCGGTCGTCGGTGCGGAAGAACAGCAATACGGAACCGATCTTGGCGATGTCGGCCAGCACCCGATCGCCGCCGAGCTGAATGGTCTGCGCATACAGGCCGTTCTCGCGGCTGATGCGCAATTCGTCTTCGTAGAACGCCCACAGGCGGTTGGCAGCGCGGTGCGCCGGCAGCACGCCCGATTGGATCTGATCGCGCAGGCCGGCGAGTTCGGCCAGCCGGTCCTCGGTGCGGAACGGCAGACCGGTGGCAATCTGCGCCTCCAGGCCATCGATGGCGGCGAACAGCGCAGGCTTCAGGGCGTCGCCTTCGACACCGGCTTCGCCAGCGCGCTCGATCGCCTGCTGAAGCAGCTCCTGCTGCTCGCGCAGGGCCAGCTCCTGACGCTGCAGGCTGGCCTGCAGCTCGGCGCGCTGACCGTTCAGGCCGGCCAGGGTGACGCGCTGCTCCTCGCGGCCGAGATCAAGCTCGCGGTTGAGCTCCTCCACCTCGCCGCGCATGCGGATCAGCGACTCGGACAGCTCGGTCAGGTTGTCCTGGGCCGGCAAACCGACGGCCGCCAGCAGCAGAAGAAGCGCCAGCGGCGCCCGGCAGGCGGTCGGCGCAGGAATTCGCGTCATGGGAGGAGACTCCGTCGAAAACGTGACAAGGCGATCAGGGCACCGCGACCGCGGCCCTGAGGTGGAGCCGAGTCTATGAACGTTTCATTGCAGGAATGTGACTGCGCTTCCGGGCTTCGCCCGGTCGCGGGTTTTCAGTTTTCAGTTTTCAGTTGTCAGATGGGGGAGGCGCCTCTGCGTGGCGCAAAAGGTCCACCGGTGGCTCTGGGCGATCTGGGAAGGCTTCAACGACCAGGCGAAGCCGGTTCTGGTCTGAAAACTGAAGACTGAAAACTTCCCCACACACCCGCCTGTCGTTCGAAACCGACTAAAATGGCCGACTTTGCCCCGTCTCCCCGAATCCACGTGAAAGACCATCTCCGCGAACTGGTGCTGCAGGCCCTGCTCGACCTGCGTCGCGATGGCGCCCTGCCGCCCGGGCCCGAGCCCGACTTTGCCATCGACCGGACGCGCCACAAGGCGCACGGTGACTACGCCTGCAATGCGGCCATGGTGCTGTCCCGAAGCGTCGGCAAGAAGCCGCGCGATCTGGCCGAAGCCATTGTCGCCAACCTGCCGAAATCCCAGCACGTGACCAAGGCGGAAGTGGCCGGCCCCGGCTTCGTCAACTTCCACCTTTCACAGATGTGCCTGCTCGGCACCATCCGCCGCGTCTTCGATCAGGGCGAGCACTATGGCCACATGGCGGCGGAATCGCGTGAGTCGGTGACCGTGGAATTCGTTTCCGCCAACCCGACCGGGCCGCTGCACGTCGGCCACGGACGCGGTGCCGCCTACGGTGCCAGCCTCGCCAACCTGTTGGAGGCTGCCGGCTACCGCGTGCAGCGCGAGTACTACGTCAATGATGCCGGCCGGCAGATGGAAATCCTCGCCGCCAGCGTCTACCTGCGCTATCAGGAGCTGTGTGGCGTGCCGGTACGCTTCCCTGACAACGGCTACCGTGGCGACTACGTCTACGATGTGGCCCGGGCGCTGCGTGCAGAAGAAGGCGATCGCCTGCGGCACACCGTGGCCGAGATCACCACCGACCTGCCGCCGGACGAAAGCGAAGGTGGCGACAAGGAAATCCACATCGACGCGCTGGTCACACGCTGCCAGACGCTGCTTGGCAAGGACGACTATCGCCGTGTGTTCGACAAGGGTCTGAACGCCATCCTCGATGACATCAGGAACGACCTCGCCGGGTTCGACGTGCGCTACGACACCTGGTTTTCGGAGCGCTCGCTCACCGACGACGGCTACGTCGCGCGCGCCATCGAGCGCTTGAAGATCGCCGGCCACATGTATGAGAAGGACGGCGCGCTGTGGTTTGCCGCCAGCCAGCTCGGCGACGAAAAGGACCGCGTGGTGGTGCGCGACAACGGCGTACCGACCTACTTCGCGTCTGACCTCGGCTACCTGCTGAGCAAGTTCGAGCGCGGCTTCGAGCGCGCGATCTACGTGTTCGGCGCCGACCACCACGGCTACGTGGCACGACTCAAGGCCGCTGCCCAGGGCATGGGCCTTGATCCCGGCCGCATCGAGATCCAGCTGGTGCAGTTCGCCATCCTGTTTCGCGACGGGCAGAAGGTGCAGATGTCGACGCGCTCGGGAAGTTTCGTCACGCTGCGCCAGCTGCGCGAGGATGTCGGCTCCGACGCCGCGCGCTTCTTCTACGTGATGCGCAGCCACGACCAGCATCTCGATTTCGATCTCGACCTGGCGCGCTCGCAGTCCAACGACAATCCGGTCTACTACGTGCAGTATGCGCACGCGCGCATCTGCAGCATCTTCCGGCAGCTCGACGAGAAGCAGTGGTCGTTCAATCGCAGCGCCGGCGATGCGGCCCGCGAGCTGCTGACGGCCACCCACGAGGTCGATCTGCTCGGCGAGCTGCTTCGCTACCCCGAAATCCTGGAGTCCGCGGCGGAGGCGCGCTCGCCGCAGATCGTGGCCAACTTCCTGCGCGAGCTGGCTGCAGCCTTCCACGCCTGGTACAACGCCGAGCCAATCCTGGTCGACGACCCGGACCTGCGAAATGCCCGACTGTCACTGTGCCACGCGACCCGCCAGGTGCTGGCCAACGGGCTCGCACTGCTCGGCGTAACCGCCCCTGAGAGCATGTAGGATGGCAGGATGAGTCGTCGATCGAGCCAGGCCCATCGCGGCAGCAAGCCACTGCCGGCGTGGCTGTGGCTGCTGGCCGGCGTGATGCTCGGCCTTTTGCTGTCAGGATTCGTGCTGCTGCGTGACTTCGGCCGCAGCGACCAGCCGCGCCCCAACCCGGATGCCACCGCGCCGACGGACCTGGAAGAACCGGTGGCCCAGGATGACCCACGCGAAGCTCGCCCGCGCTACGACTTCTACACCATCCTGCCCGAGCAGGAAGTGGTGGTCCCGCGCGAGGAGCTGGCACGCCAGGCGACGCAGGCACCCGCCGCGAACGAGCCCCAGCCCGGCCAACGCATGCTCTTGCAGGCCGGTTCTTTCCGCGAAGGCCGCGACGCCGAAGCGCTGAAGGCGCGGCTGGCGCTGCTCGGCCACGTGGCGCAGGTGGTACCGGTCAATATCGACGGCAGCACCTGGCATCGCGTCCGACTGGGTCCCTACGACAACGCCCGTGCCGTCGAGGACATTCGCCGCCAGCTGGCTGCCAACGGCATCGAATCTCTCGCGCTGCGTGAATCCGGGGGTTGAACCCCCCGCCTGCGGCCCCATTGAGATTCGAACCGTCATGCAGTCCGCCCACGCCACCACCATCATCTCACTGCGCCGCGGCGATCAGGTCGTCATCGGCGGCGACGGCCAGGTCACCCTTGGCAACACGGTGATGAAGTCCAACGCGCGCAAGGTGCGCCGTCTCGGCAAAGGCGACGTGCTGGCCGGGTTTGCCGGCGCTACCGCCGACGCCTTCACGCTGTTCGAACTGTTTGAAGCCAAGCTCGAGAAACACGGCCAGCTGGTGCGCGCCGCGGTGGAGATGGCCAAGGACTGGCGCACCGACCGCCGCCTCGGCCGCCTTGAAGCGCTGCTGGCCGTGGCCAATCGCGACGCCTCGCTGATCATCAGCGGCAACGGCGACGTCATTGAACCCGAAGACGGCCTGATCGCGATTGGCTCCGGCGGCCCCTTCGCGCAGGCCGCCGCCCGCGCCCTGCTCGAAAACACCGACCTCTCCGCCCGCGATATCGTCGAGAAGTCGCTGGGAATTGCGGCGGACATTTGTATCTATACGAATCGCAATGTGACGGTTGAAGAGCTTTAGGGGCGGTTTTCAGTTTTCGGTTTTCAGTTTTCAGACCAAAGCCGAAGTCGACGCAGCCAATGCGATCGAGCGAACGGATGGAACCCGCTCAGGTCGCCTAGCCTGGACTTTTCATGAATCGCCGCGATGATTGTGTAGGGATTTGTTCGCACAAGGGGGTTTCCGAAGGAGCGTCGTATCGGTGTATACGACCGACTGAGGAAAATGCCTTGTG
>CAZGKE010000097.1:0-7237 GCA_964526035.1 uncultured Gammaproteobacteria bacterium
GCCAGGCGCGCATCGCAGGCCATGGTGGTTCCATGGTCAAGATGCGCAACGCCGCAGGACGGCCCTGCAGACCCGGCCCGAAGGGTTGCCCCTGTGCGCACCCGCAGCCGCGTTGGACGCCTTGCCCATGGAACCACCATGGCCTGCGGCGTCCGCCTGGCTGCGCGCACGCGCAGGGGCAACGCGACCTGCGCGGACCTGTTCAGAGGTTCCTTGGGGCGGAGCGCCACGGCATCTGGGCACATGGAGCTATCCGGCGCGGCTGCGCTCGTTGGAGGGAGGAATGCTCATTGCTTCCCGGTATTTTGCCACGGTCCGGCGGGCCACGGCGATGCCCCTTTGGTTGAGGTCCTTGGCAATGGCGTTGTCGGACAGGGTTTTCCTTGGGTCTTCGTCCTGGATCAGCTTGCGGATCATCGCCTGGATGGCGGTGGCCGAGGCCGAGCCGCCGTCCACCGTGGCGACACTGGACGAGAAGAAGTACTTGAATTCAAAGGTGCCCCGCGGCGTGTGCAGGTACTTGCGGGTGGTGATGCGCGACACCGTGGACTCGTGCATGCCGATGGTTTCGGCGACATCGCGCAGGATCATCGGCCGCATCGCCTCCGGTCCGTGCTCAAGGAAGCCCTGCTGACGCTCGACGATGCAGCTCGCCACCATGAACAGGGTTTCGTTGCGCGCCTCCAGGCTGCGGATCAGCCAGCGCGCCTCCTGCAGCTGTCCGCGCAGATAGCCGGCGTCCTCGCGGCTGGCCTTGGCGATCAGGCCTGCGTAGTGCTGGTTGATGCCGAGACGCGGTTGCGCGGCGGGATTCAGGCTGACCTGCCAGACACCGTGCTGGCGGTGGGCGTAGGCATCCGGCACCAAATACTCCACGGCGCCAGCGGAGAATTGCTGGCCGGGCTTCGGGTCGAGACTGCGGATCAGGTCAAGCGCGCCGTCGAGCTGTTCTTCATTCACCGACAGTGCCTTCGCCAGCGCGCAGCGATCGCCGCGGGCCAGAGTGTCCAGATGGCCGAGCACGACGAGACGCGCCAGTTCCAGATCCGGACCGTCCGCGGAATCCGCACGAAGCTGTACGGAAAGGCATTCGGCCAGGCTGCGCGCACCGACGCCCACGGGATCAAACATCTGGATACAGTGTAGAACAGCCTCGATTTCATCGATATCGGCTTCGATCTCCGGCTTCAAAGAAGCCTGGATATCGACCAGGGTCTCGCCCAGGTAGCCGTCATCACCGATCGCGTCAATGAGCGACAGCGCAATCTGTCGGTCGCGGGTCGACAGATGGCTGAGGTTGAGCTGCCACAGCAGGTGGTCGTGCAGATCCTGGTCGCGGGTGTCGGCGATGTCGCGGTTCCAGTCACCCTGTTCCCCCCCGTGGGACAGCATGCCCAGAGTGGCCTCGGGACCCCAGTCCTCGGCGGCGGCATCGTCACCGGCCGCGGAGGCGTCGTCGCTGCTGGCGGACGACTCAATGTCGTCGCTCCCCTCGGCGGTCGCCTCCCGCTGGGGCCCTGCGGCCTCGCTGTCATCGGCGTCGTCACTGTCGTCAAGCAGCGGATTGCTGGTCAGCGCCTCCTGGATTTCCTGCTCCAGCTCCACCGAGGACAGCTGCAGCAGCCGGATCGCCTGGCGCAGCTGGGGCGTCAGAGAGAGATGTTGGCCGAGCCGCAGTTGAAGCGTGGGTTTCACGAAGCGTGGCTTTCACGAAAAGGCTACAGGCGGAATTCGCGCCCCAGATATACCTCCCGCACCCGCTCGTTGGCCAGCAGTTCCTCGGGCGCACCCTTGGCCAGTACCTCGCCTTCGTTGAGGATATAGGCGCGGTCGCAGATGCCCAGGGTTTCGCGCACGTTGTGATCGGTGATGAGAACGCCGATACCGCGTGACTTGAGGTGACGCACGATGCGCTGGATGTCGCCGACCGAAATCGGGTCGACGCCGGCAAACGGCTCGTCCAGCAGCATGAAGCGTGGCTTCGACGCCAGCGCGCGGGCAATTTCGACGCGGCGGCGCTCGCCGCCGGACAGGGAGGCACCGCTCTGGTTTGCGAGGTGAGCGACCTGCAGCTCTTCCAGCAGCGATTCCAGCTCCTGGGCACGATCCCCGCGCGACAGGTCCTTGCGCAGCTCGAGGATCGCCAGCACGTTCTCGGCGACGCTCAGCCGACGGAATACCGAGGCCTCCTGCGGCAGATAGCCCACACCCAGGCGCGCGCGCTCGTGCATCGGCTTGGCGGTGATGTCGATATCGTCGATCTTGATCTTGCCGGAATCGGCGGGAATCAGGCCGACGATCAGGTAGAAGCAGGTGGTCTTGCCGGCGCCGTTGGGGCCGAGCAGCCCGACCACCTCACCCTGATCGAGGCGAAAGGAGAAGTCCTTGACCACGTCGCGTGAACGGAAGCGCTTCCTCAGCCCCTGTGCGGTGAGCATGTCAGGGATTGCCGCCCTGGCGCTCCTGCAGCGGATCGATGCGCAGACGCACGCGTCCTTCGCCTTCGCTGCCGCTGGTGATACGGCCGGTTTCCAGGTGGTACTCCACGCGCTCGCTGGTCAGCTCGCCGCGCGGCTGGCGGATCTGCACCTCCCCGGTCAGCAGCAGGCGGTCGAGCTCGGTGTCGTAGTCCACCCTCAGGGCTTCGGCGTGCAGCATGCCTTCCTCGTCGTCGAGCGCCTGTTCGAAGGTGACCGGTTGGCCCTCAAGGATGACCTTCACGATCTGCCCCTGGTTCTGGTGGATCTCGGCGCGATCGGCGTTGACCTTCATGGATCCCTGGGTGATGCGCACATCGCCGCTGAGCACGGTGACGGCATCGCCGCGCGCGCTGGACTCGGTGCGCTGGGCATCGATGTTCATCGGCTGGTTGCGGTCGTCGCGGCGCGCCTCGACGCTGGTCGCGGCAATCAGTGCGAGGAAAAACAGCGCGCTAGCGGCGCGGGCGCGGAAGGAACTGGGCACGGACATCGGCAAGGAGCTCGAATCGATCTTCGTTGAGGTCGGCACGCAGGCCGCGACCCCGGAGTATAGAGCCGGGCTGCTCGATGGTCACGGCAGACTCGGTGGTCATGCGGTCCTCTTCCGGCCAGGCGGTCAGGTCGTCGGTGCGCAGCACCAGATCCGGCGCGGCGTCGGGCGCGTCGCGCTCCACCACCACATCACCCATGAGCAGCAGCAGGTCGGCCTTCGAACTGACTTCGCCATGATCGGAGCGCGCCCGCCAATGCCGACCGTGGGCATCGGTCATGACGATGGAGGGTGATTCCATGGTCAGGGTGCCGTCGGTCGCATGCCGGTTCAGCCGCGGCGCCTGAACGGTGAAGCTGGTGACGCCCCGCTCGTTCAGCACCTTGAGGTCGAAGGACTCCAGCAGATAGTCCGAGCGCGGCGGTCCGACGAAGCCCGGCTCGGCGTCGGACTGGCTCAGGTACCAGATCAGCCACTGGCTGCCCCCGGCAAGCAGCGCCAGCACCAGGATGGCAAGCCAGCTGCGTACGCCACCCATCAGGCGCCGTACTTCGCCAGCAAGGCGTGCAGCTTGTCCTGCGCGGTCAGAATCAGTTCGCAGGCCTCGCGTGCGGCGCCGTGGCCGCCGTTGCGCTGCGTGCACCAGTGCGCCGTTGCGGCGACCGTCTGGTTGGCGTCGGCCGGCGCAATGGCCAGCCCGACACGGCGCATGACCGCAAGATCAGGCAGGTCGTCGCCCATGTAGCCGGTGTCCGCCGGGTCGAGCTTGAGGGCGGCGATCAGTCGTTCATAGCGGATCAGCTTGTCCTCCTGACCCTGGTAGACGTGATCAATGCCCAATTCCGCCATGCGCGAGGCGACGATGGGGCTCGACCGTGCGGTCAGGATGGCCACTTCGACGCCCGACGCCTTGAGCAGTTTCAGGCCCAGCCCGTCGTGCACGTGGAAGGATTTGTGCTCGCGACCGTCCTCGAAAAAATGCAGATGGCCGCTGGTCAGCACGCCATCGACATCGAACACCATCAGGCGCACGCGTCGCGCGCGGTCGAGGATGTCGGCGGGAAATTCAGCGGCGGGAGGCATGGGGGAAGTATAGGGCACACCCGTCGATGCAGCGCCGCAGGTTGGGGCAAGCGCAGCGCACCGCAACGTTTCCGACACGCCGAACGCAAGGACGTTGGGGTTCGCACCCCAACGTCTGCGACACGCCGAACACAAGCACGTTGGGGTGTGTGCCCCAACCTGCGCCTAGACCACGCGCGCCCTGAGCAGATCGTGGATGTTCAGCGCGCCGACCAGGTGGTTGTCGTGGTCCACCACCAGCAGCGCGTGAATCTTGTGGTCTTCCATCATGCGCGCGGCTTCCACCGCGAGCTTGTCCTGGGTGATGGTGCGCGGATTGCTGGTCATCACCGCGGTCACCGTGGTCGAACGCAGGTCGATCTGGGCGTCGTCCAGGGTGCGGCGCAGGTCGCCGTCGGTGAACACCCCGAGCAGATGCTGTTCGGAATCGACGATGGCGGTCATGCCGAGACCCTTGCGGGTCATCTCCACCAGCGCCTCGCTGATGCTGGCGCGCTGGTCGATGCGCGGCACCTGGTCGCCGCAGTGCATGACGTCGTAGATGTGCATCAGCAGGCGGCGGCCGAGGCTGCCGGCCGGATGCGAGCGTGCGAAATCCTCGGCGGTGAAGCCGCGCGCCTCAAGCAGGGCGATCGCCAGCGCGTCGCCCATCACCAGCGCCGCGGTGGTGCTGGCCGTGGGCGCCAGCCCCAGGGGGCAGGCTTCGGCCGGGACGCTGACGTCGAGATGCACGTCGGCCACCTGCGCCAGCGTGGAGGTGGGGCGCCCGGTCATCGCGATCAGCGGGTTGGCCTGGCGCTTGATGACCGGCAGGATGGTCAGCAGCTCGTCGGTTTCACCGGAATTGGAGATCGCCAGGACCACGTCCTGGTCGGTGATCATGCCAAGATCGCCGTGGCTGGCCTCGCCGGGATGAACGAAGAACGACGGTGTGCCGGTGCTGGCCAGCGTGGCCGCCACCTTGCGGGCGATATGACCGGATTTGCCCATGCCGGATACCACCACGCGGCCGGGGCAGTCGTAGAGCACGCGACAGGCGGCGAGGAAGTCGCCGTTGATGCGGGATTTCAGCGCTTCGATGGCGCGCGCTTCCGTCTGAACGACGGCCAGCGCGCTTTGCTGCAGGGTTTCGGCGTCAAGTGCGCTGGGCGCCCGGATCACCGGTTTCAGCGTGTGGATCTGCGCATTCATGGGCGTAATCGTCTTTGGGTTCTTCGGGTGAAAGAGCGGGCGCCATTACGGACAATGGTCGATTCCATTACCATTCGCGGCCCCATTGTACTCTGGTCGCCCGAGCGGGCGATTTCAGACACCGAGCGCAGGATGACCCATGACTCCGGACACCATACGTCAGTTGATCGAGGACGGCCTTCCTGGTGCCAAGGTCGCAGTGACGGGTGAAGACGGCGTGCATTTCGAGGCCACGGTGGTCAGCGGGGACTTTGCCGGCAAGGCGCTTCTGGCCCGTCATCGCATGGTCTACGCCACCTTGGGCGAACTCATGGGTGGCGCCATCCACGCGCTGTCGCTGAAGACGCTGACGCACGAAGAAGCCGCCGCGCGCCCGCAATAGCGCCCTTTCCGCGCCCTGGAACGGGCCGATTCCGCTGTTCAACATGACTGCAATACGCACGTCCATCGTTCTATAGACGCACGACATGGCAAAAATCCTCATTCAGGGCGGACTGCCGCTTGACGGCGAGGTCTGGATATCCGGCGCAAAGAACGCCGTGCTGCCCATACTTGCCGCAAGCCTGCTGGCCGATGGGCCCACCAGCATCGGCAACGTACCGCATCTTCATGACGTCACCACCTTCATGGAACTGCTGGGTCAGATGGGGGTGGAGCTGGCGGTCGACGAGCGCATGCACATTCACGCCGATCCGCGCAGGACGGACCGCTTCTTCGCGCCCTACGATCTGGTCAAGACCATGCGCGCCTCGATCCTGGTGCTGGGGCCGCTGGTGGCACGCTTTGGTGAGGCCGATGTTTCGCTTCCCGGCGGCTGCGCCATCGGCTCGCGTCCGGTCGACCTGCACATCAAGGGCCTGCAGGCGCTGGGTGCCGAGGTCTCGGTGGAGGGTGGATACATCAAGGCACGCGCCAAACGGCTCAAGGGCACGCGCCTGGTCATGGATATGGTCACCGTCACCGGCACCGAGAACCTGATGATGGCCGCTGCGCTGGCCAGCGGCACCACCGTCATCGAGAACGCCGCCCAGGAGCCCGAGGTGGTCGATCTGGCCCAGTGCCTGAATGCCATGGGCGCACGCATCGAAGGCGCGGGCAGCAACACGCTTGTCATCGAAGGCGTCGAGAGCCTTCATGGAACGCATTACGACGTGCTGCCCGACCGCATCGAAACGGGCACCTTCCTGATTGCCGGCGCCATCACCAGTGGTCGCGTGCTGGCCAAGAAGGCACGCCCGGAAACGCTCGACGCGGTGCTGCAGAAGCTGACGGAGGCTGGCGCCGACATTGCCACCGGCGCTGACTGGGTGCAGGTCGACATGCGCGGCCGCCGTCCCCGCTCGGTCGATATCATCACCGCGCCGTATCCCGGTTTCCCGACCGACATGCAGGCGCAGTTCTGCGCACTCAATGCAATCGCCGAAGGCGTCGGCGTGATCAGCGAGACGGTGTTCGAGAACCGCTTCATGCACATCCAGGAACTGAAACGCCTCGGCGCCGACATCCGCCTGGAGGGCAACACCGCCATCATCCACGGCGTCAAGAAGCTGACCGGCGCCCCGATGATGGCCACCGACCTGCGTGCGTCGGCCAGCCTGGTGCTGGCGGGTCTGGTCGCAGAGGGTGAAACCGAGGTCGATCGCATTTACCACATCGATCGTGGTTACGAATGCATCGAGGAAAAGCTCGGCCAGCTGGGCGCGCGGATCCGGCGCTTGCCAAGCGGCCGGTAGCGTTTTTCCTTCTCGCCCTCCTGCGCTTGCGGGGAGGGAAACAGCAACGGCGCCGCGACCAGCTTCAGTGTCGCAGTCGCTCAACTTCGCCAGCGCCTGACATTCGCTCCTGCGGAGGCTTGCAGGGCGGCATCCCCATGCCGCCGGCTTCGGCGCACGCACGAAGTTGGCACAGGGGTGCCGACCTACGGTGGCATTTGCAGGAGCCCACCCGTGGGCGACCTGGCGTTCGGCACGGATGTGAGCGGACGATCGCGGCT
>CAZGKE010000097.1:7337-13552 GCA_964526035.1 uncultured Gammaproteobacteria bacterium
TCGCGGCTGAGGCCGCGCCCACAGGTTCGAGCCGCAGGGACGGCCGCGATCAGCGGGTCTTCGACTTCAGCCGCATTTCCAGCACGTCGCCCTCTTCCTCCTGCACGACACGCACCGGAATCCAGTCCAGCGACTCGGCGTGGCAGCTGCGGGTTTGGCGGCGGCTGTGTTCGCGGACGCGTTCGATGTCCACGCAGACCAGGTCGCCCACGCCGGTGGCCACAGTCTCTTCACCTTCGCGACGGCCCTTCTGCACCTCCGGTGCGCCGCGGTTGACAATGACGTACTCGAACTCCGCCTCACCCGCCGCAGCCGCTACCATGGCGACGATCAGGGTGAGCTGCGGGTCGATGGCATGGTCTTCCAGGTCGAAGCCTTGCTGGTCGCCGCGACGATCTGTCACCGTGACGCGGCCCGCCGTCCAGTCGAAGTCGATGCCGCGCTCGCGGGTGCGCAGCGGCTGCTGGCGGCGCGCATGGTAGCGGTCGCTGCGCGGCTTGCCCTCATGCCAGTGAAAGCGCGAGTCCTCCACGCTCGAAAACTGCAGGAGGCCGCCGGCCGCGGTGGCGCTCAGCGTGGCGTTGAGTCGCCATTGGTCCTGAGCTTCCTGGCTGAGCTGCATGCGCGCTTCGCCGACCTCGCTGCCGTTGCGCAGCACCGTGTATTCCGCTTCGAAGGGCTGTACCGGGGGCGCAGCGAACGCCGACGACGAAACGGCCAGGAGAATCAGGGCAGTGCGCTTGGACATGGCAGGCAACCATCGCGATCGAGCAGAAGAGGGTCAACAAGAGTGCGGTCGTCGAGCTTAACGCTGCCCGAAATCAGGCGAATGCGTCGCGCGGCGAGCAGCGCGCAGGTGGCGACCAGAAGCTGGTGTTCGCGCGGCAGCAGGCGCTCGGCGAGCGTTGCCGGTGTGTCCCCGGGCTGCACCGCAAGACGTGTCTGCGCGATGACCGGGCCGCCATCGACCTCGGCGCTGACGAAATGTACCGAGGCGCCGTGTTCGGCATCGCCGGCCTGCAGCGCGCGACGATGGGTGTGCAGGCCGGGATAGCGGGGCAGCAGCGAGGGGTGAACGTTGATCATGCGGCCTTCCCATGCGTGCACCACGTCGGCATCGAGCACGCGCATGAACCCGGCCAGCACCACCAGCTCGGGTCGAAACCCGGCCAGCCTCGCGGACAGGGCCCGGTCGTAGCTGGCGCGATCGGCGTAGCCGGCCGGATCCAGCGCCAGCGTCGGAATGTGGTGCGACTCGGCCCTGCGCAGCGCGGCGGCCTCGCTGCGGTCGGACAGCACGGCGACGATCTGCGCGTCGAGCCTGCCGGCGGCGACGGCGTCGATCAGCGCCTGCAGATTGCTGCCGCGTCCGGAGGCCAGCACGGCAATGCGCAGCGGTTCAGCCTTGCTCATGCCACTGACGACCACCTTGGTCGGAACGGGTGGTGACAGCTGCGGCCATAAGGCTGTCGCCGCGAAAACATCAGGTGACTATCCGCACGCGCTCTCCGCCCGCTGCGGCCACCACCTCGCCGACAGGCCAGTTGGGCAGTCCCGCAGCATCCAGCTCGGCGGCCATCGCCGCAGCATCCGCGACCGCTGCGATCACCACGAAGCCGATCCCGCAGTTGAAGGTGCGCCACATCTCGGCGTCGCTGACGCCACCCTCTCGCTGCAGCCAGTCGAACACCGCCGGCCGGGGCCAGGCGGAAGCGTCGATGTGCAGACCGAGGCCATCGGGCACCACGCGGATGATGTTCTCGGTCAGTCCACCGCCGGTGATGTGCGACAGCCCGTGGATATCGAACCTGCCGAGCAGCGACAGCACCGGCTTCACGTAGATGCTGGTCGGTGCCATCAGCGCATCGGCCAGGCTGACGCCGCCGAGATCGAGTTCGAGCGGCTGCCCGGCGCGCTCCAGGATGCGCCGGATCAGTGAGTAGCCGTTGGAGTGTGGCCCCGATGAGCCGATGCCGATCAGAACATCGCCGACGCCGATGCGACCGCCATCGAGCAGTTCGGCGCGTTCCACGGCGCCGACGCAGAATCCGGCAAGGTCGTACTCGCCGGGCGGATACATGTCGGGCATTTCGGCGGTCTCGCCACCGACCAGCGCACAGCCGGCCAGTTCGCAGCCGCGCGCGATGCCTTCGATCACCCGCGCCGCAACGTCCACGTCCAGCCTGCCGGTGGCGAAATAATCGAGGAAGAACAGCGGCTCGGCGCCCTGCACCAGCACGTCGTTGACGCACATGCCGACCAGGTCGATGCCGATCGCGTCGTGGCGATCGAGCTGCTGGGCCAGCTTGAGCTTGGTGCCGACGCCATCGGTGCCCGACACCAGCACCGGCGCCTGCCAGCGTCCCGGCGGCAGGGCGAACAGCGCGCCGAAGCCGCCCAGACCCCCCAGCACCTCCGGACGCATGGTGCGCCTGACGGCTGGCTTGATGCGTTCGACCAGGGCGTTGCCGGCGTCGATGTCGACGCCGGCGTCGCGGTAGGAAAGGGGCTTCTTGGCGTCGGTCACGAAAAGGGCCTGACGATGGCGGGGCGCGGGCGAAGGGGCGACATGATAGACGTTGGGGTGGGCATTGGGCAGACTGAAAGCATGATGCGAAATCCGAACCCCGCCCCGCTGTGGCTCTCCGCCCTGATCCTGCTTGCGGCGCTGCTTTCCGGCGCGACCGCGCAGCCCCTGGCGCCGCCACTGCACTTGCGCGAAGGCGAAGCGCCGGTCGACAGCCAGTCGGCGGAAGATCGCCGTCAGGCCGCGCGCCTGGCTCTGGTGCAGGTGCTGGTGCGCATGTCGGGGAACAGCGCCGTGGCCGACGATCCAACGGTCCGTCGCAGCCTGGATCAGGCCGAGAGGCTGATGCAGCATTTCAGCTACCGTCAGGAAGTGGTCACCGAGACCGGCGAGGCGCCGCGCCGCCAGCTTTATCTGGTGGCCCGCTTCGACCCCGAAGGCGTTGATGGCATCCTTGAAAGTGCCGGCGTTCGGCTGTGGCTTTCGAAACGGCCCACGACGCTGCTGCTGGTCGAACTGGACGAAGGTGAGAGCCGTCGCCTGATCGGCGAAGATGATGCCGCCGCAGTCGATCCGTTTCAGCGACGCGCGCGCTTGCTGGCCCTGCCGCTGGTTCTGCCGCTGCTCGATCTGGAGGAACAGATCCGGCTGACGCCGCAGGCGCTGGGTGCGGGCCTCCGCGACGTGCTCGGCGACATGGGCAAGCGCTACGACGCGCCGGCGGTGCTGCACGGCCAGCTGACCCGCGTCGCCGACTTCTGGGTGGCACGCTGGACGCTTCTGGTCGAAGGACGTACCGAGCGCTGGGAGTCGACCGGTGCGCTGCGATCGGTACTGCTCTCCGGTGCAGACGGACTGGGCGACGCACTCGGCCGGCGCTATGCGCTGAGTGCCGCCGAGCGCCTCGGCGGGTCCTATCGCATCTGGATTTCCGGCCTGCGCGCACCGGCCGACTATCCGCGCCTGATGCGCTATCTCGCCGACAACCCTTTGGTACGCGACGTCGTCGCCGAGCTTGCCGACGGCGACAGCCTGCTGTTGCGCCTGAACGCCGGCGCCACGCTCGAACGTCTGCTGCAGTCGCTCACGGTCGGATTCATCCTGGCCAACGATCCGACCACCGAGCGCGACCCGGTGGGCGCAGCCGCCCCGGCCGACGCGCGGCTGCTGCTGCTGCCGTGAAGCCGGCAGTCCGTTCCGGGCCTGTTGGATTGGTCTGGTTGCCCAACGCCATCACCCTGGCGCGGATCGCGCTGGCGCTGCCGCTTTACTGGGTGCTGCGCGAATCGCGCTTTGACCTGGCCCTGGCCATCGCAGGCGTGGCGGCAGTCAGCGATGGCCTCGACGGCTGGCTGGCGAAGCGCTACGGCTGGGTGACCCGACTCGGCGCGATGCTCGACCCCTTGGCCGACAAGCTGCTGCTGTTTTCCTGCTTCCTCGGACTTGGCGCCAGCGAGCATCTGCCGTTGTGGCTGGTGATGCTGGTGATCGGACGTGATGCCCTGATCGTGGCGGGCGCGCTCGCCTATCGTGCGCTGGTCGGACCATTCGAGGCCGCGCCCAGTCTGTTGAGCAAGGTCACCACCTTCATGCAGCTGGCGCTGGTGCTGTGGGTGATCGGCTACCACGCAGGGCTGCCGCTGACGGACGTCGTGACGAATCCGTTGATCATTGCGGTGGCGGTGATAACGGTCGCCAGTGGCGCACAATATGTGCTGGTGTGGGGCGCCAGGGCGTTCGCGCAAGGCAGGGGAACATCGACATGACTTCAACGCAGCGCTGGCAGGCGCTTGTCCTCATTCTGATTCTCGGTGGCCTGGTCTACCTGCTGGCACCGGTGCTGACGCCGTTCGCCATCGCGGCGCTGCTGGCCTATCTCGGCAACCCGATGGTCGAGGGCCTGGTGGCGCGCGGGCGCAATCGCACGCTGGCGGTCAGCCTGGTCTTCATGCTGATGACGCTGATCCTGATCTGCGTGCTGCTGCTTCTGATTCCGCTGCTGGAGAAGCAGATCAGTCGCCTCGTGGAAAACCTGCCGAGCTACATCGAGTACATCCGTGAGCGGGTGCAGCCGTGGATCGAGGCGCAGTTCGGCGTCACTCCGGACCTTTTCGACAGCGGTGAGCTGGTCGGCATGCTCAGGGAGCACTGGCAGCAGGCCGGGGGCATCGCCGCGGGCGTCGTCGCCGGGATCTCCAAATCGGGACTGGCGGTGCTTGGCTGGATCGCCAACCTGGTGCTGATTCCGGTGGTGGTGTTCTACCTGATGCGCGACTGGAAAGGCCTGATGGAGCGTGCGCAGGCGCTGCTGCCGCGCCCGGTCGAAGGCACCGTGATACGGCTGGTGCGCGAATCCGATCAGGTGCTCGGCGGATTTCTGCGCGGGCAGTTGCTGGTCATGCTGGTGCTCGGCGTGCTCTACAGCGCCGGCCTGTGGATCATCGGCCTCGACCTGGCGATCCTGATCGGCATGCTGTCGGGACTGCTGAGCTTCGTGCCTTACCTCGGGCTCATCATCGGTCTCGGCGCCAGCCTGATTGCGTCCTTCGTGCAGTTCCAGGACTGGCTGCCGCTGCTCTGGGTGCTGCTGGTGTTCGGCGTGGTGCAGACGTTTGAAAGCGTGTGGCTGACGCCGACCCTGGTCGGCGACCGCATCGGACTGCATCCAGTGGCGGTGATCTTCGCGGTACTTGCTGGCGGACAACTGTTCGGTTTTCTCGGCGTGCTGCTGGCGCTGCCGGTGGCCGCGGTGGTGATGGTGGTGCTTCGCTACCTGCATGAGCGCTACGAGCAGAGCGAACTGTATGCCGGCAGCGAGCTGGCGCCTGTGCAGGGCGACGACGACAGCGCATCGGCATGAGCCACCCGCAGTTGCCGCTCGCGCTGCGCCTGCCCGTGGCGCGGCGCTTCGATACGTTCGTCGGTGAGGGCAACGAAGCCGCGCTGGCGGAGATCCGGCTCGCCGCGATGGGCGGCCGCAGCGACGTGCTGTACCTGTCCGGGCCCGAGGGCGTCGGCAAGACCCATCTGCTGCTCGCCGCCTGCGCGGAGGCGGAGCGGCTCGGACGGAGTGCGCAGTACCTGTCGCTGGCGTCATGGTCGGCGCTCGACGGCGAAGCAGTCGCCGCGCTCGCAGCGCTCGATCTCGTATGCATCGATGATCTCGATGCGGTGATCGGCAAGGCAGACGCCGAAGCGGGCCTGTTCGCTCTTGCCAATGCCTGTCGCGACGCAAAGGTTCCGCTGCTGATCGCTGCGCGCGCCGCGCTGCCTGAGCTGCCCGATGGACTGCCCGATCTGCGCTCGCGCCTCGCGCAGGGCCTGCGCCTCAAGCTCGCTCCGCTGCCCGAACGCGCGCGCCGCCTCGCCTTGCGACTGCGCGCCGACCAGCTCGGCCTGAGCGTGGACGAGGCGGCGATCGAGTTCCTGTTTCGCCGCTACCCGCGCGACCTGGTCGCCCTGATGGCCCTCATCGAGCGCCTCGACCGAGAAAGCCTCGCCGCCAAGCGCCGCATCACCGTTCCGTTCCTGCGTGAGGCGTTGGGCCTGTAGCCTCGCAGCTTTCGCAGCGCCTTCCCCAGGTGGCCGGCGTTTGTGTAGGAGCGGCGAAAGCCGCGATAGACGTTCCATACCCACCGCCCATTCGCAGCTTTCGCCGCTCCTACCCGGATTTCGACGGTTGATCACC
>CAZGKE010000098.1:0-13544 GCA_964526035.1 uncultured Gammaproteobacteria bacterium
CGCGAGAAGCCCGACTACATCGCCTTCGTCATGGATGCGTCGGGCCCGACCTTCCGCAACGAGATGTACCCCGAGTACAAGGCCACCCGTCCGCCGATGCCGGACGATCTGCGCGCGCAGATCGACCCTTTGATCGAGATCGTCGAGAAGCAGGGCCTGCCGCTTCTGCGCGTGCCCGGTGTCGAGGCCGACGACGTCATCGGCACGCTGGCGCAGCGCGCGGTTGACGCCGGCATGGAGGTGGTGATTTCCACCGGCGACAAGGACCTTGCCCAGCTGGTGGGTCCGCACGTCACGCTGGTGAACACGATGACCAGCACGACGATGGACCCGCGCGGCGTCGAGGCCAAGTTCGGGGTGCCACCGGAACGCATCGTCGACTACCTGACCCTGGTCGGCGACAGCGTCGACAACGTGCCGGGCGTGGACAAATGCGGGCCGAAGACCGCGGTGAAATGGCTGAAGGAATTCGGCTCGCTCGAGTCGCTGATGGAGCGCGCCGATGAAGTCGGCGGCAAGGTCGGCGAGAACCTGCGTCGTGCACTCGATTACCTTCCGCTGTCCCGCGATCTGGTCACCATCCGCACCGACTGCGAACTGGACCGTGCGCCGACCGATCTCAAGGCCGGCGCGCCCGACGTCGAGGCGCTGCGCGCGCTTTACCTTCGCTATGAGTTCAAGAGCGCGCTGCGCGATCTTGAGGCCGCAGCCGAAGCGAGTGGGGACGCACCCGAAGCCGTGATCGCCGCAGGCAAGGGCGAGTACCGACTGATCATGGATCAGACGGCCCTGGACGATCTGATCGCCGCGCTGGGCAAGGCCGAGCTGATCTGCGTCGACCTGGAAACGTCCAGCATCGATCCGATGCGCGCCGACATCGTCGGCCTGTCCTTTGCCGTCGAGCCCGGCAAGGCCTGCTATGTGCCGGTCGCGCACGAGTACCCGGGCGCGCCGCCACAGCTTGATCGCGACCACGTCCTGCAGGCGCTGAAGCCGATTCTCGAAGACAGCGAACGCCCCAAGCTCGGCCAGCACATCAAGTACGACATGAACGTGTTCGCCCGCCACGGCATCACGCTGCGCGGCATCCAGCACGACACCATGCTCGAGTCCTACGTGCTCAACCCCACCGCAAACCGCCACGACATGGACACCCTGGCCGAAGTGCATCTCGGCTACCGCACCATCCGCTACGAGGAAGTGGCCGGCAAGGGCGCCAAGCAGATCCCGTTCGCCGCGGTGGGGATTGAAACCGCGCGCGACTACGCCGCCGAGGATGCCGACATCACCCTGCGCCTGCACCGCGCGCTGTGGCCGCGGCTGGAGGCCGAGCCGGCACTTGCGACGGTCTACCGCAACATCGAGATGCCGCTGGTGCCGATCCTGGCGGACATGGAGCGCCACGGAGTGCTGATCGACCGCGCCCAGCTGCGCCAGCAGAGCCTGGAGCTCGGCAAGCGCATGCATGATCTCAGCGAAGAGGCGTTCAGCCTGATCGGGCGCCGCTTCAACCTCGATTCGCCGAAGCAGCTCGGCGCCATCCTGTTCGATGAGCTCGGCTTGCCGGTGACAGTGAAAACGCCCTCAGGAGCGCCGTCAACCAACGAGGAGGCGCTCGATGCGCTGGCCGACCAGCACGCGCTGCCGCGCCTGGTGCTCGACTATCGCTCGCTGGCCAAGCTGCGCAGCACCTACACCGAGAAGCTGGCCGACCAGATCCACCCCGATACCGGCCGCGTGCACACCAGCTACCACCAGGCGGTGGCAGGGACCGGTCGGCTGTCGAGCTCCGACCCCAACCTGCAGAACATCCCGATCCGCACCGAGGAGGGCCGGCGCATCCGTCGCGCCTTCGTCGCGCCTGAGGGCAAGCTGATCCTGGCCGCCGACTACTCGCAGATCGAGCTGCGCATCATGGCGCACATCTCCGGCGACGAAGGTCTGCTGAAGGCGTTTCGCGAAGGCCAGGACATTCACCGCGCCACCGCCGCCGAAGTGTTCGGACTGGCGCTCGACGCGGTCGGCGCCGAGCAGCGCCGCGCGGCCAAGGCCATCAATTTCGGTCTGATCTACGGCATGAGCGCCTTCGGCCTGGCGCGCCAGCTCGGCATCGAACGACGCGAAGCGCAGTCGTACATGGACCGCTACTTCGAGCGTTACCCCGGCGTGCAGGCCTATATGGAGGACACGCGCAGGCGCGCGCACAGAGACGGCTATGTCGAAACCCTGTTCGGGCGCCGGCTGTATCTGCCCGATCTCAAGGCGCGCAATCCCAACCTGCGCCAGGGCGCCGAGCGCGCCGCCATCAACGCACCCATGCAGGGCACCGCCGCCGACATCATCAAACGCGCCATGATCGCGATCGCGACGCCCGGCGTGCTCGACACGGGGGCGACCATGATCATGCAGGTGCACGACGAACTGGTGTTCGAAGTGGACGCCGACGTCATCGAACGAGTGCGCGCGACCGTGGTCGAGACCATGGCCGCAGCCGCCGAGCTGAAGGTGCCGCTGGTGGTCGACGCAGGCATCGGGCCGCACTGGGACGCGGCACACTGAAACTTGCCGGTCGATTGCGCGCGGCCTGGTCGCTGCGCCTTGCAGCGTCAAGGCGCGTTCCGAAGATCCTTGGTTAACGCAATCTTCACCCGCAAATCAGGGGCTTGCATCCAGGCGCAAAAAAACTCGCGGATCCTGCAACTTTTTTGCCGTTTCGCCGGTCTTATCTTCCGGAAGGCGCAATACCTTCCAGGTTCACTCTCCCCCTGAGTGACACCCGTGGAGATCACCCCTCCCCAGGAGGTCTCCGCAAACCCGGACCCCGAGGGCTTCCCCTGGCCCTCGGGGTCTTTTCATTTCTTGCGGCGCGCGCCCGTTTCGGACTTCTCGAACTCATCGAGCGCCTCCTCGGCGCAGCGGCGGCCGATCTCGATCAGTTCGCGGGCGCGCCAGAACTCGTAGAAGAAGCTGCTGCTGCGCGGTACGTCGATCACCGCGTGGGGTTCATAGCCAGCCAGGCGGTGGCGGCCGATGATGTACTGCATGGTGTCGAGTGAACGCGACATCAGTTCGACCAGACCCGGGGCCTGCGTGGTGGGTTCGCTGTCGCGGTTGACGCCCAGGTTCTGCAGGAAGGCGGAAATCTTTGTCCTGATGTCGCTGCCGGCACCCTCCGCGACGGGCTTGTCCCCGGCAGCCGGTCCTGCAGGCGCGGACGCCCGGCTGGCGTTGACGTTGACCACCACGGTGAGGTCGGTCATGTCGCGCAGGGTCGGTGCCACCGGAATCGGGTTGACCAGCCCGCCGTCGACCAGCAGGCGCCCCTTGAGCTTGACCGGCGTAAACACCATCGGTATGGCGATGGAAGCGCGGATCGCATCGAACAGCGACCCGTGCGACAGCCAGATCTCGCGCTGGCGATCGAGGTCGGTCGCGACTGCGGTATAGGCCATCGGCAGGTCCTCGATTTTCGAGTCGCCGATCATCGCCTTCAGCACCTCGATGATCTTGTCGCCCTTGATCATTCCGTTGCCACCGAAGGTGAAATCAAGCAGGCGCAGCACGTCCATGCGCTCCAGCTCCACCACCCAGTCGCGGTACTGCGCGAGCTTGCCGCTGGCGTGGATTCCGCCGACCAGCGCGCCCATGGAGGAGCCGGCGATCGACGCGATCTCGTAGCCGCGCGCTTCCAGTACTTCGATCGCCCCGATATGCGCCAGCCCGCGGGCGCCGCCGGAGCCCAGCACCAGTGAAATCGTCTTTCCCATCGTGTCTTGTCCTGTTTCGGTTCGCGCTATCGTATAGCGAGGCAGTATCCAGAACTTTGCGGGGAGAGAAGATGATCGATTTCCGGATGGGCGAAGTGTTCGCGCTGATGGGCCGCACCATGCCGTTCCTGGTGTTTCGGCTGATGGTCTATTTCGGCGTCACCCTGGCCTTCATTGTCGCGACCGGTACCGGCGCCGGCATCGGCTGGATGTTCGGCGCCGCCGGCGGCGAGCGCGAAGCTGGCATGTTCTGGGGTGCCTTGACCGGCTTCGGTGTGGTCAGCGGCATCGCCTACTTCCTGCGCGAATACCTGCTCTATCTTGTCAAGGCGGGCCACATCGCGGTGCTGGTGGAGTACATGGACGGCAAAGAGGTGCCCGGCGGCAAAGGCCAGATCGAGTACGCCAGCGGCGTGGTCAAGGAGCGCTTCGTCGAGTCCAGCGTGCTGTTCGGCATCGACCAGCTGATCAAGGGCATTCTCAAGGCCTTCAACCGGGTGATGATGGCGTTCACGGCATTTCTGCCGATTCCGGCGGTGCAGAGCGTGATGAAGATCGTCGGCGCCGTCATCCAGATGTCGCTCACCTATGTGGACGAGATCATCCTCGCCCAGATCATCCGCACGCGCAGCACCAACGCCTGGGCCAGTGCCCGTGATGCCCTGGTCCTGTACGCCCAGAACTACAAGACCATGCTCAAGAACGCAGTGTTCCTGACCTTCATCGTCTGGGGTCTGACCCTGCTGATCTTCATCGTGATCTTCTTCCCGGTAGGCCTGGTGATGTCGCTGTTCCCCGGCATGGCCGGCTTCTGGACCTTTGCGCTGGCGCTGGTTGCCGCGCTCAGCATCAAGGCCGCGGTGATCGAGCCGATCGCCATGACTGCGCTGATGCAGGTGTACTTCAAGGTCACCGCTGGCCAGCAGCCGAACCCGGAATGGAGCGCCAAGCTGGAGAAGGTATCGGGCAAGTTCCGCGAACTGAAGGACAAGGCAGCGGCCGGTTTCTCGCAGCGCGACGCCGAACAGAGTCCCCGGCAGGCGGGAGCGTGAAGCCGCTGCTGCTGGCCATCCTGATGTCGCTCTCGCCCATGGCCGATAGCGGGGAGCCGCGCTTCCTCGCTCTCGGCGATTCCTACACCATCGGCGAAGGCGTCGCGGTGGATGGACGCTGGCCGGTGCAGCTTGCTGCGACGCTTCGCGAGCAGGGCGTGTCGCTTGGCGATCCGGAGATCCTCGCCACTACCGGCTGGACCACCGACGAGCTTGCCGCCGCCACGCAGAGATACCGCTTCGTCCCGCCGTATGGTCTGGTCACGCTGCTGATCGGCGTCAACAACCAGTACCGCGGTCGCGACCTCGACAATTTCCGCGACGAGTTCCGGGCGCTGCTGGACCACGCCATCCGGCTTGCCGGGGACCGTCCGGATCGGGTCATCGTGGTGTCCATTCCCGACTGGGGCACCACCACCTTCGCTGAGCGCTCCGGGCGCGACCTGGAATCCATCGCCCGCGAGATCGACGCCTTCAACGACGTGAAGCGCCAGGAGGCTGACGCGCAAAACGTGGCCTTCGTCGACATCACTGGTATCAGCCGTTTGGCCGGCGACGCAAACGGGATGCTGGCCGACGACGGACTGCATCCGTCGGCGGCGCAGTACGCGCGCTGGACCGCGGCGATCGCACCGGTGGCGGGGCGACTGTTGCGCTAGCGGACGCGCCGCCGGGGAGGCTATGCCCCGGGCGCCTGCTCGCGGATCTGCGCCTCGACCACCGCGAGCGCGGTCATGTTGACCACGCGGCGCACCGTCGCCGCTGGCGTCAGCACGTGCGCCGGCTTGGCGATGCCCATCAGGATCGGGCCCAGTACCACGCCGTTGGTCAGGCCGCGCACCATGTTCAGGGTGATGTTGGCGGCATCCAGATTGGGCATCACGAACAGGTTGGCGGCACCTTTCAGGCGCGAGTTGGGGAACAGGCGGTCGCGTACGGCTTCGTTGAGCGCGCAGTCGCCCTGCATTTCGCCCTCCACTTCCAGATTCGGAACCTGTTCCAGGATCAGCTCGCGCGCCTTGCGCATCTTGCAGGCCGACGGCGTCTCGTGGCTGCCGAAGTTGGAATGGCTCAGCAAAGCCACTTTGGGCTCGATGCCGAACAGCTTCAGACGCAATGATGCCTGCAGCGTGCATTCGGCGATCTGCTCGGCGCTGGGCTCGGGGTTGACGTGGGTATCGCAGAAGAAGAACACGCCACGGTCGTTCGCGACCGCACTCATGGCCGCCAGCGTCTGCGCGCCGGCGTCGAGCCCGAGGATGTCGCGCACGTAGCGCAGTTTGTGATGGTAGCGGCCCACCACGCCACAGATCAGCGCATCGGCCTCGCCGCGCTGCACCATCAGCGCGGCAATCACCGTGCCGCGGGTGCGCACCACCGCCTTGGCGGCGGCCGGCGTGACGCCGCGGCGCTGCATCAGTTCGTGGTAGAGCTGCCAGTAGTCGTTGAAGCGCGGGTCGTCGTCCTGGTTCACCAGGTCGAAATGCTCGCCGGCCTTCAGGCGCAGGCCGGCGCGTTCGATGCGCATTTCGATGATGGCGGGTCGTCCGATCAGGATCGGACGCGCCAGGCCCTCGTCGATGATGGTCTGCACCGCGCGCAGGACGATGTCCTCTTCGCCTTCGGCGAACACCACGCGCTTGGGGTCATTGCGCGCCGCCTCGAACACCGGCTTCATCATCAACCCGGTACGGAACACGAACTGGGTGAGCTTCTCGCGGTAGGCGCGCATGTCCGCGAGCGGCCGGGTGGCCACGCCCGAAGCCATCGCAGCCTCGGCCACCGCCGATGACAGATGCACGAACAGGCGCGGGTCGAAGGGGCGCGGAATCAGGTATTCGGGCCCGAAGCTCGGCGTGTCGCCGCCGTAGGCCGCGCCGAGGTCGCTGGCCTCCATCCGAGCCAGCGCGGCAATGGCGTGGACGCAGGCCAGCTTCATCGCCTCGTTGATGGTGCTGGCGCCGACGTCGAGCGCACCGCGGAACAGGTACGGGAAGCACAGGGCGTTGTTGACCTGATTCGGGTAGTCGGAACGGCCGGTAGCGATGATGCAGTCAGGGCGCACCGCCAGCGCGTCCTCGGGCAGGATTTCCGGATTGGGATTGGCCAGCGCCAGGATGATCGGGCGTGTCGCCATGCGCTTGACCATGTCGGGCTTCAGCACGCCGCCTGCGGACAGACCGAGGAAGATGTCGGCACCATCGATGACGTCATCGAGGGTGCGGCCGCTGAGTTCGCGCGCGTAGCGTGCCTTGGCGTCATCGAGGTCATCGCGACCGCTGTGGATGACGCCGGAGCGATCAAGGGCGACGACGTGGGCGGGGCTCAGCCCGAGCGCCACCAGCATGTCGAGGCAGGCAATGCCGGCTGCGCCGGCACCGGTGGTAACCACCTTGACCTGGCCGATGTCCTTGCCGACGATCTCCAGCGCATTGATCACGGCGGCGCCTACTATGATGGCGGTGCCGTGCTGGTCGTCGTGGAACACCGGGATCTTCATGCGCTCGCGCAGCTTGCGCTCGACGATGAAGCACTCCGGCGCCTTGATGTCTTCGAGGTTGATGCCGCCGAAGGTGGGCTCGAGGCTGGCGATGATATCGACCAGCTTGTCCGGGTCCTTCTCGTCGATCTCGATATCGAAGACGTCGATGCCGGCGAACTTCTGGAACAGCACACCCTTGCCTTCCATGACCGGCTTCGAGGCCAGCGGACCGATGTCGCCCAAGCCGAGGACGGCCGTGCCGTTGGTGATGACCGCCACCAGGTTGCCGCGCGCGGTCATCGAGGAGGCTTCGGTAGGGTCCTCGACGATCAGTTCGCAGGCCGCCGCCACGCCGGGCGAGTAGGCCAGCGACAGGTCGCGCTGGGTGACCATGGCCTTGGTGGCGGTGACCTTGATCTTCCCCGGCGGGTACTGGCGGTGATACTCGATGGCGGCTAGTTTGAGATCCTGGTCGGGCATGGCATCAGACTGGAAGTGTGCGTTGGAGGGGCAAGTGTACCTGCAAGCATCGCATGCACTGCGAGGGGAGGCGGGTGCAGTGGCGCCGCTGCGCAGCAGGCGATCCGGCAGCGGGCGCATAGGCCTCTCGAGTCCAGTGGTTACACGGCGAGAATCAGGTCCTCGGCGACCACCTGGTCAAGGCGGATACGGTTGGCGAACAGGGAAAAGGCGAGGATGCCGGCGAGGCCGTTGCCGCGACGGATCCAGTGCGGCAGGTATACCGGTCCCGCGACGAAGCCCGAGTCGAAGCAGGGTTCCAGCGTCAGCGCGTCATGCAGGGTCATCTTGCCGGCGAACAGGTGCTGGCAGAGTTTGAGGCGGCGCTGCTTCAGCGCCCAGCGGAAGAAGGTGTGCACGCTGAGCAGACCGTGCAGGTACACGGTGTCCTTGGTGAAGGCGCTGCCGCCGGTCAGCGGCACGCCGCGAAACACGCGCATCGCCGAGGTGAAGCTTTCAGCCTCGTTCTGCCCGGCTTCGAGAAACATGCGAAAGACTTCCATGAAGTCTGCGCCACCCAGTGCGCAATCGATGGCGACGATGCGCAGACTGATGCGCTTCATGCGCTGGATGTCGATGGCGCCGGTGATCAGTTCGGCGAAAGTGGCCAGACCTTCCTGGGTGGCGGTGGTGCGCGGCGAGCTGAGGCCGAGGCTGGTCAGATGGGGCTGCTCGCGACCATTGATCGCGGTCAACGTATGCACGAAGGCCTCATGCTCGAGCAGCTGCTGACGATCGTACTCGGTGAAGCAGGTGGCGCCGCGCAGTCGGATGCGGGTGGGACCCGCCGCGGCCTTGGCCACCAGCTGCGGGTCGATTTCGACGCTGACCCGGTGGTGGCTGAAAGTGCGGTCGATCTCCTCCTGCAGCTCGGCGCGCAGCGTTTCGGCGGGGATGCAGTAGTCGCTGTCGGACAGCGCGGTTTCGGCGGAGAGTTCTCCGGCGAGCGCGATGAAGTGTTCAGCGGCGTCCAGATTGTGGACCTCGCTTCCCGGCAGCATGTCTCCGGGCTTGCCGAACAGCTGCACCGAGTAGCCACTTGCTTCCGTCCGGCCGAGATTCTCGAGCAGCGCCGCGCACAGGTCCCAACTGGCCGCCGAGCGCAGCAGGTACTGCCCGACGGGGTCGTCGCCATCGCAGGCCGTGACGATCGCGGCCAGCTCGCGGCGGGTCCCGCTGAAGTCGTTCTCCGGGTACACCACGTCCGGCATCCGCGCATCGCCGCGATGCCAGGCAGCCAGGAAAGTCTCCCGAACGCTGGCCGGCCAGCTCACCAGCGACAGCAGGCGCAGTCCCTTCACCGCCTGGACCATGCGACGATCCAGCTCGGCATGGTGGGCGTCGGTCATCCGTCGTCGCCGTACTTGTCGCGGACGCGGGTGCGCAGCGCCTTGGTGAGGACACGCGCCTCGGCCTTGCGCGCCAGATCCAGTGCGCGCGCCTCGCGGGCTTCGTCAATTTCCGCGGCGAGCTTGAGGTAGCTGCGCCAGCGGTTTTCATCGAGGGTCCCGTCGGCGATGGCCGCCTGCACGGCACAGCCGGGCTCGCGAGCGTGGCTGCAGTCGCGGAAGCGACAGCCGCCAGTGAGCAGTTCGATGTCGGCGAAGGCCTGGATGTCGCCGAGCTCTTCGTCCCCGGTGAGCTTGAGTTCACGCATGCCCGGCGTGTCGATCAGGCAGGCGCCGCCCGGCAGCGGCATCAGCGAGCGGCTGGTGGTGGTGTGGCGCCCGCGCGAATCGCTTTCGCGCACTTCGCCGATCGCCTGGTACTGGTGCCCGAGCAGGGTGTTGGTGAGGGTCGACTTGCCGGCCCCGGAGGAACCCACCAGCACTGCGCTTTCGCCGCGTCCAAGCCAGGGCGCCAGCGCCGCGGTACTGTCGGTGTGGCGTGCGTTGATCGCTACCACCGGGGTCTCGCCGGCGACCGCGCGGACCTGGCCGATCCTGGCGTCCAGATCCTCGCAGGTATCGGCCTTGGTGAGCACCACCACCGGGCGCACGCCGCTGCCTTCGATGAGCAGCAGGTAGCGCTCGATGCGACGCGGATTGAAGTCTCCGTCCAGACCGCAGACCACCAGCGCGGTATCGATGTTGGTGGCGATCAGCTGGGTGTCGAAGCGCTCGCCGGCCGCGCTGCGCTTCAGCACGCTGCGGCGCGGCAGGATATCGATGATCAGGGGTGGTGACGTGGCGTGGTCGAGGCGCACCCAGTCACCGACCGCGGGCCGGTCCTCGGAATGCATGCGGCCGCTGGACGCCGGCAGGCGCGCGGCGAACAGGTGTTCACCGTCGTGCACCCGGTAGCTTGCCCGGTGCTGTTCGACGACGCGCGCCACATCGACCGCTGCGGCGTCGTCGCCGTCGGCAGGCTTCCAGCCGATGTTGCTCAGGCGCGCTTTTGGCATCGACATCGAAGAGATTGTACTCTCGGCGACAGCGCTGCACGCAGCGACCACAGGGTGATCGGCAGACTATGCGCATGAATTCGTATCAACGCCTGGTGCTGTGGCTGTCGGCTCTTTTCCTGCTCGGGTTCGGCGGCGCCTTTCTGTTCTTTCCGCTCGGCACACTGTCGCTGACCGGCATCGTCATCGAAGGACCCCTGGCGGCGGTGGAGATCCGCGCGTTCTACGGCGGGCTTGAAGTAGCCCTGGGGCTTGCCGTCGCCTGGTGTGCGCTGCGCAGGACGCGCTGGAAGGACGGCCTCGGCCTCACCGTGCTGGTGTTCTCCGGCATCGGCCTGGCGCGGCTGTTCGGCATGATGGTGGAGGGCGTATTCAGCTTGTTCCTGATCTTTGCCCTGCTCGTCGAGCTGGCGCTGGCCGGCGCAGCGCTGGTCGCACTGCTCGGAATGATGCGGGTGCCGGAGCCTGATCTGGAGCGGTCTGGCCCGAGCTGAGCGCCGACCGCAACCGGGTTTCGGGCATAAGCCCGAAACGGGACCCGGAGCAACGGGGGTCGGGGGAGGGCTCCGGATCCCGCTCGGACAAGGGAGCGGATCAGCTGGTCGGAATCACGCTGGGCAGGAGGGGCTCGACGCGCATGCCGTCGGTCAGACTGGTCTGTCCCAGCACCACCACCTCGGCACCAGGCTCGACGCCGGAGAGCACCTGCACCAGATCGCCCTCGCTGTGTCCGACTTCAATTTGGCGAAGCTCGGCGCGACCATCGGCCACCACGAAGATGGCCATGCGGCCCTCTTCCGGGAGCAGCGCCTGGCGCGGCAGCAGGGTGGCGAGATCGACGCTGTCGACCAGCACCTCGGCACGGCTGAACAGCCCGGGGCGCAGACGCCCATCGCGGTTGTCGACCAGGATCGTCACCGGCACGGTGCCGCTGCTGCGATCAACGCGCGGGCTGACCCTGGCCACTTCGGCGACGATGCTCAATCCGTCGAGGGCATCGAAGCTCAGGCGCGCCGCCTGACCCTCGCGAAGTCGCGGACTGAGGCGCTCGGGGACGTGCAGCACGGCCTGCAGGCGGCTGAAGTCGACGATCACGAAGGCTGCCCGATGGGTTTCCAGCAGCTGGCCCTGCTTGACCAGGCGCTCGGTGATCACGCCGTCAAAGGGTGCCACGATGTCGGTCTTGCGCAGGCGCAGGCGCTCAAGTTCCAGCGCGGCGCGCTGGGTCTCGAAATCGAAGCGGCTGCGCTCGTACATCTCGCGGCTGACCAGGTTCCGTTCAAGCAGCGTCTGGTTGCGACGGAACTCGTTCTCCAGCCGGCCCACGGTGGCTTCGGCGCGCAGCACTTCGAGGCGCGCCCGGTCGGCATCGAGGCGCGCCAGCACCTGTCCGCGGCGCACGTGGTCGCCCTCCTCCACCAGCATTTCCAGCACGATGCCACCCACTTCGGCGACGACGCGCGCTTCGCGCTCGGCTTCCAGAGTGGTGGTGGCCACGTGTCGGGACTGGATGGTCCCGCTGTGCACTGTCGCCGTCTGCACGGTCACCGCCGCCGGACCCTCGACCGTGCGGGCCATGGGGTTCTGAGCGGACGCGCCGCAGCCGGCCAGGGCGATCAGGGCCGGCGTGGCGATCAGCAGGGGGAGCAGACGGCGGTACATGGGGGAGCCTCGTGTTTATGTTGATTAGTGTTGTAGTGAACCATAACACTAGTTCAGAAGGTTGGCAAGAGGAGGGTCTTGCGCAGGGCGTATTGGACACGGGCGCCGGTGAACCCGACCCTCCCATCAGTCATGGCGTGAAAGAATCGTTCAGGGGGCGGTCAGCCTGAAGGCGGGTAGCTGCCATATCCAGGGCAGCTTCAAGGCCGCTGCATGGCAGCGTGACCGGCCTCTTGTGAAATCCACGACTTCAGTTAGCATGCGGTGCATTGTTACTGCAGCGCAGCAAACCCGATGAAGGCCGAACTCGTCCCCAGCCCCTGTCTCGACGGCATCCGCTACGAGATCCGCGGAGAGCTCGCCCGACGCGCCCGCGAGCTCGACGCCGAGGGTCGCGACATCATCCGTCTCAATATCGGCAACCCCGGCCTTTACGGATTCCGCACGCCGGCGCACCTGCGCGATGCGGTCGCGGCTCACCTCGGCGACAGCGAAGCCTATTGCCACGAGCAGGGCCTGACCGAAGCGCGCGAAGCCATC
The DNA here is from genome assembly GCA_964526035.1 of uncultured Gammaproteobacteria bacterium. Taxonomy (GTDB): domain Bacteria; phylum Pseudomonadota; class Gammaproteobacteria; order Xanthomonadales; family BPKI01; genus DAOMOD01. The sequence goes on from CAZGKE010000098.1 coordinate 12,427, forward strand.
GCCAGTCAGGCGCGCGCGCGCGGCAGCGCCGATGCCCACGCCGACCGCGTGTTTCTCGGCAATGGCGTCAGCGAGCTGATCGACCTCAGCCTGCGCGCGCTGCTCGATCGCGGCGACGAAGTGCTGGTACCCAGCCCCGACTATCCTCTGTGGACGGCTGCGGTGGCGCTGAACGGCGGCCGCCCGGTGCACTACCCGTGTCTTCCCGAACGCGGCTTCCTGCCGGAGGTTGCGGCGATGGAGGCGCTGATCACGCCGCGCACCCGCGCACTGGTGGTGATCAACCCGAACAATCCCACCGGTGCGGTGTATCCGCGCGCGCTGCTCGAAGACATGGTGGCGCTGGCCCGCCGGCATCAGCTGGTGCTGATGAGCGACGAGATCTACGACGGCCTCACCTTCGACGGCGCCGGCTTCCAGGCGCTGGCGCCGCTGGCGCCGGACCTCGCCACCCTGAGTTTCGGCGGCCTGTCCAAGGTGCATCGCGCCTGCGGCTACCGCATCGGCTGGATGGTGGTGGGCGGCGATGCGAAACGCACCGAGTCGTACCAGCGCGGACTCGATCTGCTGGCCGCCCTGCGCCTGTGCAGCAATGTGCCCGGCCAGTGGGCGGTGGCGGCCGCCATCCACGGCCCCGACAGCGCTGCGGCCCTGACCGCGCCGGGCGGCAGACTGCACGCCTCGCGCCAGGCGGTCCTCGAAGCGGTCGCCGCCAGCGCATTCCTGCATCTGCGCACGCCGATGGGTGCGCTCTACGCGTTTCCAGGCGTCGACACCGCGGCTTTGCCTGACTTCGACGATCACCGCTTTGCATTGCGCCTGCTCGAAGAGCAGAGCGTGCTGATCGTGCCCGGTTCGAGCTTCAACTTCGGTCGTCGCGACCATTTCCGCATCACCCTGCTGCCGGAGGCGCCGGTGCTCACCGAAGTGTTTCGCCGCATCGAGTCAACGCTGAGCCGCATGGCCGAGGAAGCGCCGCAAGCGGCGGTCGCATAACAGGTCAACAGGCAGGCGACGCTCGCTCTCGTAGGTCGGCATCCCCATGCCGACGCTCTGGCGCCCATCGAGCTAGTGTCCTGTCCCGCAAGTAACGCGAAGAAATTCCGGATGGCATTCGT
>CAZGKE010000099.1:0-13443 GCA_964526035.1 uncultured Gammaproteobacteria bacterium
ATCGCGGCTTTCGCCGCTCCTACAAGACGCCCGCCACCTGGGGTAGGAGCTGCGCAAGCTGCGAATGGGCGGTGGGGATGAAACGTCTATCGCGGGTTTCGCCGCTCCAGCGCTGTTTGCGGGGTTCGGGCTGTGCGCGGTGCCGTGCCGCTTTCGGGGCGCGCACGAGGGCGTGTGGGCTTCGATCGGGTTCTGTGTCGCGCCTACCCGGGCGCCGCGAGGTAGTGCACCGAGAACCACTCGCGCTCATCGGTCCACACGCGCTGCGGTTCGAAGCCCGCCGCCCTGGCCAGCGCCTGGAAGCGGGGCACGCTGAACTTGTATGAGCTTTCGCTGTGGATCGATTCGTCTTGCTGGAACTCGAAGCGCCGGCCGGCCACCTCGACGCTCTGCCTGACCTCGCTCACCAGGTGCATCTCGATGCGCGAGGCGGCGGCGTTGAAGAAGGCGTGGTGGCGGAAGCGGGTCGGGTCGAAGTCGCCGTCCAGTTCGCGATTGATGTGCACCAGCATGTTGCGGTTGAAGGCGGCGGTGACGCCGGCGGCGTCGTTGTAGGCGGCGTTGAGCACGGCCTCGTCCTTGACCAGGTCGACGCCCACCAGCATGCCGCCGCCGCGAAGGCGTTCCGCCCATGCGGCGAGGAAGGTTTCGGCGTCGGCCGGCGTCATGTTGCCGATGGTGGAACCGGGGAAGAAGCCGACCAGGGGGCCGTCGCCGGGGCTGTCCTCCAGCGGCAGCGCTGCGTCCTCGCCGTAGTCGGCGACGATGCCGGTCATCGGGATGTGCGGAAACTCGCGTGCCAGTGCGCGGGTGGCGGCACGCAGCTGTTCGCCGGAGATGTCGATGGCCACGTAGCCTTCCGGTTCGCGCAGGATGCGCAGCAGGGTGCGCGCCTTGCGGTGCGAGCCGGAACCCAGCTCGACCAGCCGACAGCCCTCGCCCAGCGATTCGGCAATGGCGCGGCCGTGCTCGCGCAGGATCGCGAGCTCGGTACGCGTGGGGTAGTACTCGGGCTGGTCGCAGATCAACTCGAACAGGCGTGAGCCCTCGGCGTCGTAGAACAGCCAGGCGGGCAGCCATTTGGGCGACGTCGAGAGTCCGTCCAGCACCACCTGGCGCAGGTCGGCCAGTTCCGGGGAGAGATCGATGATGGTGGGCATTCAGGCGTTCCTTGCCAGGCGCAGGCCGGAGAACTGCCAGCGTGCCTGAGGGTGAAAGAAGTTGCGGTAGGTGGGGCGTGCGTGTCCCGGCGCGGTGGCGCAGGAGGCGCCGCGCAGCACCATCTGGCCGGACATGAACTTGCCGTTGTATTCGCCCTCGGCGCCGGGCGGTGGGCGGAAGCCGGGGTAGGCGGCATAGGCCGATGCGCTCCACTCCCAGACTTCGCCGAAGTCGCTGCCGGCTGCCGGATGCAGGCGCTCGGGATCGGCTGCGCCGAGGGGCTGTGCCGATGCCAGGGTTTCCCACTCGGCCTCGCCCGGCAGCCGCGCGTCGGCCCAGCGCGCGTAGGCGTCGGCTTCGTAGTGGCTGATGTGGCAGACCGGCTCGGCGGGGTCGATGTCGCGCATGCCGGCCACGGTGAACTGTCGCCAGTGGCCGTCGTCCTGTTCCCAGTACAGCGGCGCCTGCCAGCCTTCGCGCTGCAGCGCATCCCAGCCGTCGGACAGCCACAGGCGCGGCTCGCGGTAGCCGCCGTCGTCGATGAAGGCGAGGTATTCGCCGTTGCTCACCGGGCGCGTCGCCATGGCGAAGGGTTCCAGCCAGACGCGATGGCGCGGACCTTCGTTGTCGAAGGCGAACCCGCGGCCGTCATGGCCGATCTCCACCGCGCCGGCGGCGGCCCATTCGATCCAGCCCATCGCCGCCGCCGCTTCGCATCGCGGCGCCGGCAGGTTGCGCCAGGCGGGCCGCAGCGGGTTCTGGAACAGCAGGTGCTTGATGTCGGTGACCAGCAGCTCCTGATGCTGCTGCTCGTGGTGCAGGCCCAGTTCCAGCATGGTCAGGGCACGCGGCGAGGCGCTGCCGGAGGCGAGCAGGTCCAGCACGCGGGTTTCCACTTCGTGTCGGTAGTCGAGCACCTGCGCCAGCGACGGCCGGGTCAGCAGGCCGCGCTGCGGGCGCGGGTGGCGTTCGCCAAGGGCCTGGTAGTAGGAGTTGAGCAGGGTGTGCCAGCCGGGCCGCAGCGCGGGGATCTGCAGTTCCGGCTGCAGCAGCATCACTTCGAAGAACCAGGTGGTGTGGCCGAGGTGCCACTTGCCGGGGCTGGCGTCGGGCATGGATTGCGGGGTGAGGTCTTCGGCGCTGAGATTTTCGACCAGGGCCAGGGTGCGTTCGCGTACGGCGCGAAAGCGTGCCGCCAGCGCGGAGGCGGCGGTGGCCGGGTCAAATGCAGGGGGGCAGGCGCTCATGCCGAGGATGGGACCGGAGTCGAAGCCGATGGATTTCAGAACCTTAGCACCGACGCCTGAAGGGCGCATGACGGCTCGTGGCCTGTAACCGGGGCGGCCTTGCCGGTACAATCCAGTTTTCCAACGCCCTGAAACCGCATGACCCCCCTGATTTTCGTCACCGGCGGCGTGGTGTCCTCTCTCGGCAAGGGCATCGCGTCGGCGTCGCTGGCTGCCATCCTCGAGTCGCGTGGCCTCAAGGTCACGCTGATGAAGCTCGATCCCTACATCAATGTCGACCCCGGCACGATGAGCCCGTTCCAGCACGGCGAGGTGTACGTGCTCGACGATGGCTCCGAGACCGACCTTGACCTCGGTCACTACGAGCGATTCGTGCGTACGCGCCTGTCGCGCAAGAATGCCGTCACCACCGGGCGCATCTACGAAAACGTGATCCGCAAGGAGCGTCGCGGCGACTATCTGGGCGCCACCGTGCAGGTGATTCCGCACATCACCGACGAGATCAAGCGTGCGGTGGATGAGGCCACGGCCGGCTACGACGTGGCGCTGGTGGAAATCGGCGGAACGGTCGGCGACATCGAGTCGCTGCCCTTCCTTGAGGCGATCCGCCAGCTGCGCAGCGAGCGCGGTCCGAAACAGGTGGCGTTCGTGCACCTGACGCTGGTGCCTTACATCAAGGCCGCCGGCGAGATCAAGACGAAACCCACCCAGCACTCGGTCAAGGAGCTGCGCTCGATCGGCATCCAGCCCGACGTGCTGCTGTGCCGGTCCGAGCAGGAGGTGCCGGAATCCGAACGGCGCAAGATCGCCCTGTTCACCAACGTCGCCGAGCGGGCGGTGATTTCCGCCGTCGATCTTCCCGACATCTACCAGATTCCCCTGTGGCTGCACGAGCAGGGACTGGACGACATCATCGTCGAACAACTCGGGCTCAAGGTCGGCGACGCTGACCTGTCGGAGTGGGTGGCCACGGTGGATGCGGTGGAGAACCCGCGCGGCAAGGTCAAGGTCGCCATCATCGGCAAGTACGTCGAGCACAAGGACGCCTACAAGAGCCTCGGCGAGGCGCTCAAGCACGGCGGCATCCGCCACCGCACCCAAGTGGAACTGCACTGGCTGGAATCGGAAGACATCGAGAAGCACGGCACTGGCATCCTTGAGGACGTCGACGCCATCCTGGTGCCCGGCGGGTTTGGCAAGCGTGGCTTTGAGGGCAAGGTTGCTGCCGCGGCGTTTGCCCGCAAGCACCGCATCCCGTATTTCGGCATCTGCTACGGGCTGCATGCGGCAGTGGTGGATTTCGCCCGCAGCGTAGCCGGCTTGAAGGGTGCCAACAGCACCGAGAACGACCGCCACTGCGAGCACCCGGTGATCGGCCTGATCACCGAATGGCGCACCTCCTCGGGCGATGTCGAGAAGCGCGACGAGACTTCCGACCTCGGCGGCACCATGCGTCTGGGTGCGCAGGAGTGCCGGCTCAAGCCGGGCACCATGGCGCGCGAGCTTTACGGTCAGGACGTGGTCAGCGAGCGCCACCGTCATCGCTACGAGTTCAACAATCGCTACCGCCAGAGTTTCGAGGACCAGGGGCTGGTGATCGCCGGCAAGTCGATGGACGACCTGCTGGTGGAGATGGTGGAGCTGAAGGATCATCCCTGGTTCCTCGCCTGCCAGTTCCATCCCGAGTTCACCTCGACCCCGCGCGATGGCCACCCGCTGTTTGCCGGCTTCATCCGCGCCGCCATCGAGCAGCGCGACAAGGTGCGCAAGATCGGCGAGGCCGCGGCGTGATGGCGCACGGAAACGCGCAGGCTTTCGAGGTGGTTCGAGAGCCTGTCCTGAGGAGCGCGCGCAGCGCGCGTCTCGAAGGGCCCGCCTCTACGTTCCAGCAGACCGTATCGTCGGAGGCTTCGTGAATCTGTGTGGCTTCAAGATCGGCCTCGACCAGCCGTTCTTCCTGATCGCCGGCCCCTGCGTGGTGGAGTCCATGCAGCTGCAGCTCGATACCGCCGGTACGCTCAAGGAGATCACCGGTCGGCTCGGCATCCCGTTCATCTTCAAGTCCAGCTTCGACAAGGCCAACCGCAGCTCCGACCAGAGCTTCCGCGGACCCGGTCTTGAGGAAGGCCTCAAGGTGCTGGGCGAGGTGAAGCGCCAGATCGGCGTTCCGGTCCTGACCGACGTGCACGAGTACACGCCGATGGACGAAGTCGCCTCCGTGGTTGACGTGCTGCAGACGCCGGCCTTCCTGTGTCGGCAGACTGACTTCATCCAGAACGTGGCGCGCGCCGGCAAGCCGGTGAACATCAAGAAGGGTCAGTTTCTCGCGCCCTGGGACATGAAGCACGTGGTAGCCAAGGCGCGGGCAGTTGGCAACGAGCAGATCATAGTCTGCGAGCGCGGCGCCAGTTTCGGCTACAACAACTTGGTCTCGGACATGCGTTCGCTGGCGGTGATGCGCGAGACCGGCTGTCCGGTGGTGTTCGACGCCACTCATTCGGTGCAGCTGCCGGGTGGGCAGGGGGCAAGTTCCGGAGGTCAGCGCGAGTTCGTGCCGGTGCTGGCACGCGCCGCCGTGGCGGTGGGTATCGCCGGCCTGTTTGCCGAAACCCACCCCGATCCCGACAAGGCGCTGTCCGATGGTCCGAATGCCTGGCCGCTGGGCAAGATGGAGGCGCTGCTGGAGACGCTTCTGGCACTGGATCGCGTGGTCAAGCAGCAGAAGTTTCTGGAAGCGGAGTAGTCCGCCAAGCGCTTGCAGCACAAGCATTTCCGCCCCGAAGGATCCCGCCCGACATGACGCAGATCACCCATATCCATGCTCGCGAAATCCTCGATTCGCGCGGCAATCCCACGCTTGAGGCCGAGGTGACGCTGGCATCCGGTCCCACCGGTCGCGCCCTGGTGCCCTCCGGCGCTTCGACCGGCGCGCGTGAGGCCGTCGAGCTGCGCGATGGCGACAAGAACCGTTACGGTGGCAAGGGAGTGAGAAGCGCCGTGGCGAACGTCAACGGCGCCATTGCCGAAGCGCTCAGAGGCTTTGATGCGGCCGACCAGAAGGGCCTCGACGCGAAGCTGATCGCGCTCGACGGCAGCGACAACAAGGGTCGACTCGGCGCCAACGCGCTGCTCGGCGTGTCGCTGGCCGCTGCGCACGCGGTCGCGGCGAGTCGCAAGATGCCGCTGTGGCGCCACCTCGGCGGCGACGGTGTGCTGTTGCTGCCGGTGCCGATGATGAACATCATCAACGGCGGCGCGCATGCCGACAACAACGTCGACATGCAGGAGTTCATGATCCTCCCGGTGGGCGCCGCAAGCTTCTCCGAGGCGCTGCGCGCCGGCGTGGAAATCTTCCACTCGCTCAAGTCGGTGCTGAAGAAGCTGGGTCTGTCCACCGCGGTGGGCGACGAGGGCGGATTCGCGCCCGACCTGCGCTCCAACGAAGAGGCGGTCGAAGTGATCCTCGAGGCCATCGGCAAGACCGGATACGTGGCCGGCAGCGATGTATTCCTTGGGCTGGACGTGGCCAGCTCGGAGTTCCATCGCGACGGTCTGTATGATCTTGACGCCGAAGGCAAGTCGCTCGACGCCGGTCAGTTCGCCGACCTTCTGGCGGACTGGTGCGACCGTTACCCGATCATCAGCATCGAGGATGGCATGGCCGAAGACGACTGGGCTGGCTGGAAGCAGCTCAGCGAGCGCCTGGGTCATCGCGTGCAGCTGGTCGGTGACGATCTGTTCGTGACCAATCCGGCGATTCTTCGCGAAGGCATCGACAAGGGCGTTGCCAACTCGATCCTGATCAAAGTCAACCAGATCGGTACGCTCAGCGAGACTCTTGAAGCCATTGCCATGGCAGAAGCCGCCGGATACTCGCAGGTGATCTCGCACCGTTCCGGCGAAACCGAGGACACCACCATTGCCGACCTGGCCGTAGCCTCCACGGCGACACAGATCAAGACCGGTTCACTGTGTCGCTCCGATCGCGTGGCCAAGTACAACCAGCTGCTGCGCATCGAGGAGGCGTTGGGCGGCGATGCCCGCTATGCCGGTCGCGCCGCGTTCGCACAACTCGCCTCGGCGAGCGGCTGATCCGGAGGTCTGCTGCGATGGGCCGCTACGTGGTGCTCGGCCTGCTCGCGCTGCTGCTGGTGCTGCAGGTGCGTCTCTGGGTAGGCGGTGGCGGCATGCGTGAGGTCTGGCGTCTCGAGGCCGCAGTGGAGCAGCAGCAGAAGGAGAACGAGGGGCACCATCGGCGCAATCAGGCGCTGGCCGCCGAAGTACAGGATCTGCGCGAGGGCGAGGAAGCGGTGGAGGAGCGTGCCCGCTCGGAGCTCGGCATGATCAAGCCGGGCGAGGTGTTCTACCACGTGGTCGATGAGGCGCCGCAACAGGCGCCGCGCGACGAAGAGGAGCAGCAGCCGTGACCTGGGCGGTCGTGGTGGCCGCAGGACGCGGTGTGCGCTTCGGTGGACAGATTCCCAAGCAGTTCGTCCCGGTGCTCGGCAAGCCCTTGCTGCAGCACGCCATCGAACGCATCGCGGCCTGCACCTCGGTCGAGGGGCTGGTGGTGGTGCTGCCCGGGGAAGTGACGGCGCCGCTGCCGCAGGAGATTCGCGGCAAGCCTGTGCGCCGGGCCGCGGGTGGCGCGGAACGCGTGGACTCGGTGCGCAATGGTCTTTCCGCCCTGCCGGCCGACCTTGAAGATGCGATTCATGTGCTGGTGCACGACGGCGCCCGCCCCTGTGTGCGCGTTGCCGATGTCGAGCGGCTTCTCGATCGCGGCTGCGCGCATCCGGCCGGTGCGCTGCTTGCCGTGCCGGTCCGCGATACCCTCAAGCGCGCGGACGGCGATGGTCAGGTGTCAGCGACCCTTCCTCGGCATCAGATCTGGCGTGCGCAGACTCCCCAGGTGTTCCCGCTCGGTTTGCTGCGCTCGGCGCTGGCAGGTGCGCGCGGCACCGAGGTGACCGATGAAGCCTCGGCGATCGAGGCGCTCGGACTGCGGCCGCTGCTGGTGCCGGGCAGCGAAGACAACATCAAGGTCACCACCGAGTCCGACCTGCTGATGGCCGAGTGGATTCTCAGTTGCCAGGGCACCTTGCTGTGATCCGCATCGGCCAGGGCTTCGATGTTCACGCGTTTGGCGACGGCGATCACGTGATGCTGGGGGGTGTGTCCATCCCGCACGGCCGCGGCATCGTCGCCCACTCCGATGGTGACGTGCTGATACACGCGCTGTGCGATGCGATGCTGGGCGCCCTGGCGCTGGGTGACATCGGTCACCATTTCCCGCCCTCGGACAATCGCTGGAAGGACGCCGACAGTCGGGTGCTGCTTCGTCAGGTGGTGTCGATGCTGGCTGCGCGGGGCTGGCGGGTGGCCAACATCGATTCCACGGTGATCTGCGAGACCCCGAGGGTCGGTCCCCACGTCGCGGCCATGCGCGAGCGCATCGCTGCGGATCTCGCAGTCACCGTGGAATCGGTCAGCGTCAAGGCAACGACCAGCGAGCGACTTGGTTTCACCGGGCGCGGTGAGGGCATTGCCGCGCAGGTGGTGGTCCTGATCGTCGACTCGCAGACCCCGGGGTGAGTGGGTTCCCGCCTGCTGTTCTGAGTGCGCGCTTTCGAGTGCTGCCCGAAGACTTCGTCGTCGACGAGGAGCTGGGTTTTGAAGCCGACGGCGAGGGTGAGCATGTTCTGGTGAGGGTGCGAAAGATCGGCGCCAACACCGAATGGGTGGCACGAAAGCTCGCCGACTTCGCTGGTATCACGCCGGCGTCGGTCGGCTTCGCGGGACTCAAGGATCGGCATGCGGTGACCACGCAGTCGTTCAGCCTGCATCTTCCCGGTCGCGCCGATCCCGACTGGTCGAGCTTGAATGAAGAGGGCGTGTCGGTGCTGGAGAGCGCGCGACACCGTCGCAAGCTGCCGCGCGGCGCGCTGCGCGGCAACTGCTTCGCGATCGTGCTGCGCGAAGTGGTCGGCGATCATGCGGCGATCGAAGAACGCCTGCAGCGGATCGCCGAGTCGGGGTTCCCCAACTTCTTCGGGGCGCAACGCTTCGGTCGCGATGGCGACAACATTGCTGCCGCGGAGCGGTGGTTCAGTCGAGGGGGGCGCCTGACCCGCACGCGGCGCTCCATGCTGCTGTCGAGCGCGCGCAGCGCGCTGTTCAATGCCGTCCTTGCCGAGCGTGTCGAAGCGGGAAGCTGGCAGCATCTGCAGCCGGGCGATGTCGCCGTGCTGGCAGGCAGCCGCAGCTGGTTTCCAGTAGGTGATCCAGTGCCAGCAGATCTCACGGAACGGTCTGCGCAGGGCGATCTGCATCCCTCAGGCCCACTGTGGGGCCGCGGGGTGTTGCCCAGCGTTGGTCACGTGGCGGAGCTGGAAAGACGCGTGGTGCTTGCCCATGGCGTCCTGGGTCCGGGGCTTGAGAAGGCTGGGCTGAAACAGGACCGGCGCGCCTTGCGAGCGCGGGCCGAGGACCTCGAATGGGACTGGCTGGAGCCTTCCAGACTCGCGCTTCGCTGTCGGCTCGATGCAGGCGTCTACATGACCAGTCTGCTCGGCGCGCTTGGTGATGTGGAGGAGCCAATTGCGGAGCGGCATCCGCTGTCGGATTGATCGCTGGATTGGCTGGCAAGCGGATTTCAGAGATCACGACACCGCAATGAACCTTTCCAGACGGGCACCGGGGCTGAATCGTCGCGGCGGGATCGCAAAAAAATGCAATATTTGTTGGAACTCGTTTTGGCACTGGAATCGGCGTGAATTAGCAGGCATATTCCAGCTACGGCCGATTCGCGATTGCTCCCCGGCACAGACGACTCGGTCACTTCTCTCCACGCATGGGAGGTAAGGTCATGTTTCGTACTGTTGCTTTCAATTCACTCAAGGTCGGCGCGTTGATCGCCAGTCTGGCGCTCGTCGGCTGCGCCAGTGCACCGAGCGGTCGCACCGCGCTGCCTGCTTCGGATCTCGCCTCGAAGCGGCTCGACAGCGAACGCATTGCCCGCGTCGAGAGCGCGGCACGCCAGTCGGGCACCAAGGTGGTCTGGGTCAATCCACCGCGCAAGCAGAAGGACTGACGGCTGCCGCGGCGCCGCGTTGCTTCAGCGCGGCGCCGTGAGAAGCACGAGCGTGGCGCCCGTTCCGCCCTGGGCCGGGCGCGCCGAAGCGAATGCCACCACGTCGCCACGCCGCCTGAGCATTCGGTCGGCGAGTTTCTTGAGGACCGGGCCGCCGGCCCGCGAGCGCAGCCCCTTGCCGTGGATCACCTTGACGCAAAGTCGCCGGGTCTGGCGGCTTTCGTCTAGAAAGCGCTTCAGGGTGAGTTCCGCGGCAGCCGCATTCATCTGGTGCAGATCGATCTCGTCGGCCACGGAGAACTGGCCGCGGCGCAGTCTCCTGAGCAGCCTTGGGGAATGTCCCTCCCTGAGGTAGACGAGTTCCTCTCCGATTTCGATGCTGGCGGGATCGAATTCCATGCGCAGCAATTCATCCATGACCCGCGCTTCGTCGGCCTCTGATTGAAGCGCGCGCGGTTTGGGCCGTGGTCGAGAAGGCACGGCCGTCTTGACCGGCAGTCGCCGCACCGGGCCGACGGCGGCCTCGAAAAGCGCGCTGTCGGCTTCGCTGGGCACTTTGCGTGGCGGGCGCTTGCTCATGCCGGCATGGTAGCGACCCTTCGGCGAAAATGCCGTGGCGGCAGCACTTTCGCACCCTGCGCTGCGCGCTGTTGGCGTCGGCGAAAGCCAGGTGTTGACGCACGCGGCCTGATTGCGACGTCGCACCGGATGCAGGGTTTCGGCGCGCGTTCGGGTATATTTCACGGGTCTTCCGATCCATTCCCCATGCATCTACTCATCAGCAACGACGATGGCGTCGAGGCGCCAGGCATACGCGTGTTGGCCGAAAGCCTTGCCGGACTTGGCAGGGTCACCGTGGTGGCGCCCGATCGCGACCGCTCCGGCGCCAGCAACTCGCTTACCCTTGATCAACCGATCCGCGTGACCCGGCTGGACAGCGGCTACTTCCGCGTGGCCGGCACGCCCACGGACTGTGTGCACCTCGCCCTCTGCGGCATGCTTGAAGACGAGCCGGACATCGTGGTTTCCGGGATCAACAATTCGGCCAACCTGGGTGACGACGTCATCTATTCGGGAACCGTGGCGGCGGCCATGGAGGGGCGCTTTCTGGGCCTTCCCGCGATCGCCGTGTCACTGGCCAGTCTCGATCACAAGCCGCAGCACTACGACAGCGCGGCGAAGGCGGCACGCTTGATCGTCGAACGTCTCGCCCATGATCCGCTGCCGGCCGATACCATCCTCAATCTGAACGTACCGGATCTGCCCTGGGAGCGGATCCGCGGCTTCGAGGTGACGCGGCTTGGGCATCGCCACCGTGCCGAACCCTGCGTGCCGCAGACCGACCCGCGCGGGCGGCCGATCTGGTGGATCGGGCCCGCCGGGCAGGAGCAGGACGCCGGACCCGGAACCGATTTTCATGCGGTGCGCCAGGGATACGTCTCGATCACTCCCATCCATGTCGATCTGACCCGCTACCAGGCACTCGACAAGGTCTCCGGCTGGGTCGTCGCGCTGAGCGAATCGATGGCTGCCACGCCATGAGGTTGCAGCAGCGAATCGGCGTGGAAGCGCGCGGCCTGGGCATGACCTCGCAGCGCGCCCGCGACCGCCTCATCGAGCGTCTGCGCGCGACCGGGATTGCAGATGCCGCTGTACTGGAGGCGATCCGCACGGTGCCGCGCCATCTGTTCATCGAGGAGGCGTTGGCCAGTCGCGCCTATGAAGACACGGCGCTGCCGATCGGCCAGGGGCAGACCATCTCGCAACCCTTCGTGGTGGCGCGCATGACCGAACTGTTGCTCGGCCATCGACGCCCGGCGCGGGTGCTGGAGATCGGCACCGGATCGGGTTATCAGGCAGCCATCCTGGCGACCCTGGTCGACCAGGTCTTTACCGTCGAGCGCATCGACGAACTGCTGCGTCTGGCGCGGCGTCGTTTCCGCAAGCTGGGTTTGACCAATATCCGTTCGCGCCACGATGACGGCCGACTCGGGTGGCCGGACCAGGCGCCGTTCGACGCCATTGTGGTCACCGCGGCAGGCCCTGTCGTGGAGCCGGCGTTGATCGATCAGCTGGCGCCGGGTGGCGTCCTGGTGGCGCCGGTGGGACTGCCAGGCGCGCAACGCCTGCTGCGTATCACCCGCGGCGCCGAATGTCCCGTCGAGGAGGCATTCGACCCGGTGACCTTCGTCCCTCTGCTGGGTGGCGTGCTGTAGCGACGATGCACAGCTTTGGCGCCCGCTTCTGCCCCGTTTCCTGGATCGGCACCACGATGCGACGGTCCGCGACCGCCAACGGGCAAGGGACCTGAAGGTGGCCCTGTTCGAGCCGATCTACCGCTATACGCTGGCGCTGTCGGAACACCGGCACGCGCCGCGCTATCTCGTTGCAGTGAGCGCGTCGGAGAGCATCTTCTTTCCCGTACCTCCCGACGTGATGCTTATTCCGATGTCGCTGGCGCAGCCGAAGCGTGCGCTGCGTTTTGCCCTGCTGTGCACCCTTGCTTCGGTGCTCGGTGGTCTGGTGGGCTATCTGCTGGGCATGTTCGCCTTCGAAATGATCGAGCCTCTTCTGCACCGGGCGGGCTATTGGGAGAGGTTTCAGAGGGTCCAGGAGCTGTTCGCCACGTATGGTTTCTGGATCATTCTCGCCGCCGGGTTCACGCCGATCCCCTACAAGGTGTTCACCATCGCCTCGGGCACTTTCGGCATGCCGTTTCTGCCGTTCGTGCTGGGTTCGCTGGTGGGGCGCGGTGGTCGGTTCTTTCTGGTCGCCGGCCTGATCCGGCTTGGCGGTGAACGCATGGAGGCGCAGATCCGGCGACACGTGGAGTGGCTGGGCTGGTTGGGAGTGGCTCTGGTGGTCGCCGCAGGGCTGTGGTTATGGCTGCGCTGAGCCGACTGCTTCTGCCTTGCATGGCGCTGGCGCTTCTCGCGCTGGCTGGCTGCGCGACCACGCCGGCACCCGTCATCGATCGCTCACCGGGAGAATTGCGCAGCGATCGCACTGCAGATGATGAACACATCGTGCAGCGTGGCGACACCGTCTTCGCCATTGCATTTCGCAACAGCATCGATTGGCGCGAATTCGCGTCCTGGAACGGTCTGGTCACGCCGTACACGATCTACGTCGGCCAGCGGCTTCGGCTGAGCCCGCCGGCAGGATGGCGCCGCGAAGCTGCGGTAGATCAGACCGCTTCGATTTCCCAACCTCCGGATTCGTCAGTGCGAACGCGTCCGGTTGTGGAGGAGGACCAACCGGCGCGTGTGGAGTCCCTGGGTCCTTCGACGGCACCCGCAACTGTGCAGACAATCCCCGAGGTGGCACCAGCGCAGCCTGGCGGAACCACGACGGAGCCGCCCGTCTTGGTCCGCACGCCATCCATCGATCCCCCTCCCACGCCGAGCGCAACCACGCCGCTTGGACCAGCCGCCGCGACTCGTGTCGTCGGTGGCATTGCGTGGCGCTGGCCGGCCAGTGGTGCGCTGTTGCGTACTTTTGCCGCCGCCGATCCGTTGCGCCAGGGAGTGGACATTGCCGGCAGCGCGGGAGACCCGGTATACGCGGCCGCAGACGGCGAAGTCGTGTACTCGGGAGCGGGTCTGGTCGGTTACGGAGAGCTGGTGATCATCAAACACTCCGCGCAGTTCCTTTCGGCATACGGACACAACCGCTCGCGCCTGGTCAGCGAAGGCCAGACGGTGAAGGCCGGGCAGCAGATTGCCGAAATGGGCCGCACCGGTACCGACCGTGAAAAACTGCATTTCGAGATACGCCGCGGTGGACGCCCGGTCAATCCTGCAGACCATCTGCCTTCGCGCTGAGCGGCGAGGGCTGTCGCGCTAGTGGGGTGTTCCGTAGTTCGGTAAGGTAATTGCGGAACACCACACTAGCGACCAGGTTCCTGGGTGATGGATGCATCGATAAGGAATGCGGCCACCA
>CAZGKE010000100.1:0-13347 GCA_964526035.1 uncultured Gammaproteobacteria bacterium
CAGGCTTCACCGCTATCATGCGCGGCTGGCTATCGGGGTGTAGCTCAGCTTGGTAGAGCGCTACCTTCGGGAGGTAGAAGTCGGAGGTTCGAATCCTCTCACCCCGACCATCCGATTCCAGCAAGGGCCCGATCAATTCGGGCCCTTGGTTTTTCGGGGCCCTTGATCGTTCAGGTTGCCTGCCCCGGGCGCGCGCTATGCTTTCGGCATGCGCCGCGTCCCGTTCCTTCTGTTTTTCTTGCTCTCGGCGAATGCCGTGGCCAAACCCGTAATCCACCGCTGTGTGAGCGCCGACGGCGAAATCAGCTATCAGCAAACGCCCTGCCCTACCGGCTCGGTGGACACCCGGGAAATCGCGGTTCGCCCGGAGGACGTGCGTCCGGCACCTGAGCAGCCCATGTTCGTGCCGCCGCAGGACCCGCCGCAGGAACCTCCGACGCCGTTGCGCCCGCCTGAGCCGCCGCCGCAATCGTTCCGCTGCGCCACGGCCGACGGCACGGTGTTCTATCGTCACGGTGGCTGCCCCGCGCAACTGTCGGTGCGCCAACCCTACCTCTGGGTCGGCGAGACCCAGATCACCCTCCCGGTGTTTGTCCCGGTGCAGGCGCAGCCGATTCCGCGCGAAAGCGCGTGCAGCGCAATTTACGATCGCGGCGCTTCGCGACGCGATGGATCCGAACACGACGAACGCTACAGCGTCTATCAGCGCGCCACCGGGCGAGATCCCTGCCGCTGACCGCAACCGCCCCAGCTGCGCCCCCATCCGCCATCCCGAACGGGGTACCATGCGCCGCCCCCTTTGTATCGAACGCAGCACGTGTACAACCTGGCCAAGCCCTTCCTGTTCGCTCTCGAGCCCGAGCGCGCCCACGACCTGGGCCTGAAGGCCATCGAGGCGGCCTGGCGGCTTGGTCTCAACCCGCTCCTGGCCGCGCCCAAGCCGCTCCTCCCGGTCGAAGCGTTCGGTATCCGCTTTCCGAACCCGGTGGGCCTGGCGGCGGGCCTGGACAAGAACGGCGCCCACATCCGCGCGCTGGCGGCGCTCGGATTCGGCTTCATCGAGATCGGGACGGTGACACCGCGCCCACAGCCGGGCAACCCGAAGCCGCGCATGTACCGCCTGCCCGAGCACCATGCCGTGATCAACCGGCTGGGTTTCAACAACCTCGGCGTCGACGCACTGGTGCGCAATGTAAAGCGCGCGAAATTCGAAGGCGTGCTTGGCATCAATATCGGCAAGAACAAGGACACGCCGAACGAATCTGCGGTCGATGACTATCTCGCCTGCCTGGAGCGCGTCTATGCGCTGGCCAGCTACATCACCGTCAACATCTCCTCGCCCAACACGCAGGGTCTGCGCGATCTGCAGGAGAAGGACACGTTGCACACGTTCATCGGTCGACTGCGTGAACGACAGGAGCAGCTCGGCGCGCAGAGCGGCGCGCGCAAGCCGATGCTGCTCAAGATTGCGCCCGATCTGGACGAACCCGGAATGGACGCCATCGCCGACGTGCTTCTCGAAGCCGGCATCGATGGCCTGATCTGCACCAACACCACCACCGACCGCAGCGCGGTGACCGGACACCGCCACGGTGCACAGGACGGCGGACTCTCCGGCGCACCGCTCAAGGCTCCCTCCACTGCGGTGCTGCGCTGCATGGCCGAGCGCCTCGACGGCCGAATCCCGCTGATCGGGGTCGGCGGCATCCTCAAGGGTGCCGACGCCTGCGACAAGTTTGCCGCCGGCGCCACGCTGGTGCAGTTCTACACCGGCATGATCTACCGCGGCCCTGCGCTGATCGGTGAGTGCGTGGAGGCTCTGCGCCGGATGGAGGCTACGGCGTGAGCCAGGCGGGCTTCAGCCTGGAAGCCGATGCCGAACTTCGCACCTGCAACAGTTTCCAGGTGGCTGCCACGGCACCGCTTCTCGCCCGGCTAAGCGACGCAGCCGCCCTGCCGGCGCTGTTCGCGCACCACGCCGTGCGCGATCGCCCGCTGCTGGTGCTCGGCGAGGGCAGCAATGTGCTGTTCGCTGGTGACCCTGAAGGCGTGGTGCTGCGACCCGAGATGCGCGGCATCGCCATCGAGGATGACGTTGGCGGCAGCGTGGTGGTTCATGCCGCAGCGGCCGAGTCCTGGAACGGCCTGGTCGACTGGACGCTGTCGCGCGGCCTGTGCGGCCTGGAAAACCTCGCCCTGATTCCGGGCAGCGTGGGCGCCGCGCCGGTGCAGAACATCGGCGCCTACGGACGCGAGCTGGACACCCTGTTCGACAGCCTCGACGCCTTTGATCGCGAGCGTGGTGAAACCATCCGCATGGACGCCGCCGCGTGCGGTTTCCGCTATCGCGGCAGCCGCTTCCGCGACGAGGCGCCGGATCGCTGGATCATCCTTGGCGTCCGCCTGCGTCTGTCGCGACGTCCCGACCTGCGCCTCGACTATCCCGGTATCGCAGACATGCTCGCGTCCATGGGGATATGCAACCCGTTGGCGGCCGATGTCGCCGAGGCGGTGCGTCGGCTGCGTCGCAGCAAGCTTCCTGATCCGGCCCGGATCGGCAATGCCGGCAGCTTCTTCAAGAATCCGCTGGTGCCGACGCAGCAGGCCGCCGAGCTGACGGAAAGCATGCCCGCCCTGCCCTGCTATCCGGCAGGCAACGGCCTGACCAAGCTGGCTGCCGCCTTCCTGATCGAGGCCGCCGGCCTCAAGGGCCTGCGCCGCGGTGACGCCGGCATTTCCGACCGACACGCGCTGGTGCTGGTCAATCACGGCAGCGCCAGCGGCGCGGAACTGCTGGCCGTGGCGCTTGAGGTACGTGATCGCGTGCGCCAGATGTTTGCCGTCGAGCTTGAGCCGGAGCCGCGCATCGTGGGCGCATCGTGGCGCTAACGTCGAGCCTGTCCGATGGCGTCCGCGGCGCGCTGCTGATGACCGCCAGCGCCATCCTGTTCGCGCTCATGGCCATCACCATCCGCCTGGCGGCTGACGAAATGCACCCCTTCGCCATCGCCTTCTTCCGCAACCTGTTCGGCCTGGCCTTCGCCCTGCCGCTGCTTCTTGGCAGCACGCTCAGCCTGCGCACCAACCGCATGGGTCTCTACTTCGTGCGCTGCATCATCGGCCTGTCGGCCATGCTCTGCGGGTTCTGGGCGCTGGTGCACCTGCCGCTGGCGCAGGCGGTGGCGCTGTCCTACACCACACCGCTGTTCGTCACCATCCTCGCCGTGTTCATCCTCCGCGAAGTTGTTCGCCTGCGGCGCTGGACTGCCGTCGCCATCGGCTTCCTCGGCGCACTGATCATCGTGAGGCCGGGCGCAGTCGAAATGTCCGACGCCGCGCTGATCGCGATTCTGTCCGCAGCGCTTGCCGCGAGCGCGGCCATCAGCATCAAGTTTCTGTCGCGCACCGAGCCCACCGGCGCCATCGTGATCTGGATGGTGCTGATCATGACGCCCATGTCGCTGGTGCCCGCACTGTTCGTGTGGAGCTGGCCGTCGCCGACGGTGTGGGTGTGGCTGCTGCTGACCGGCTTCCTCGGGACCACCGGCCATCTCGCCATGACCGGCGCCTACAAGCTTGGCGACGCCTCCGCGCTCACGCCCTACAACTTCCTTCAGCTTCCCGTGGTCGCCGTGGTGGCGTGGATCCTGTTCGGAGAAACCATCGATCGCTGGACCATCATCGGCGCCGCGATCATCTTCGCCGCCACCGCCTACATCGCCCACCGCGAAGCGGTGCTGTCGAGACCGGCGGTCACCGACAGTGACGTGGGCAGCGATCAGATGGCCAACCGCTGACCGCGATTCGGCGATCAGATTCCGTCTGCAGCCCGCAGTGGCCCGCCATCCGCCATCCACGCACACACCGCTCGGATGTCGCCGTCCAGGGCGCGGTCGCGTTCAAGGAAAGCGACGCCAGCCTGGCGCAGCGATTCCAGCACGGCCGCCGCCACCGGCCCGGGGCCGATCGGCGGCAGCGCGGCCAGATCGGCGGCGAGTCGCGCCACGTCGGCTTCGAACTCCGGGCGCAATGCAGCGTCAGGCTCGGGTGCCCCGTCGATCTTGGGCGCCAGGCGCAGCGGACCAGCCTGCCCCGCAGCGCATGCCGCGTTGATCATTGCCTGGCGCAGCTCGATGCCCTGACACGCTGTCAGGAGTTCCAGCGCAAGCGCCGTCTGCAGGTCTCCGAGCATCTCCAGCACGTGGCGCGCCTCGTTTGTGCCCATGGACACGTGGTCCTCGGCATTGGCGCTGGTTGGAATGGAGAACACGCTCGCTGGATGCGCTCGGCTGGCCAGATCATTGACCAGGGCGGCCGCGGTGTACTGCACGATCATCAGTCCGGAATCGGTGGCATCCTCGTTGCCGACCAGAAACGGCGGCAATCCATCCGACGTGGCTGGGTCGACCAGTTTGTTGAGGCGCCGCTCGGAGATCCCGGCCAGCACCGGGATGGCCGCCTTGAGCTGGGCCATCGCCAGCGCCAGGGGCATGCCGTGGAAGTTGCCTGCTGAAACCACCTGTGCGTCCACCCCTTCGGCGTCGGGGAAGATGATCGGATTGTCGGTGACCGAGTTCAGCTCGATGTCGATCGCCTCCGCCGCGCGTCGGCAGGCATCGCGCACGGCACCGTGCACCTGCGGCGCACAGCGCAGCGAATAGCTGTCCTGCGGCTGATGCTTCTTGCCGCCGCGGAACGGCAGATGCCGATCGTAAAAGGCTTCGCGACCTTCGCGTTCGGCCGGACGCACCCACGACCAGCGAATATCGAAGGTGAGCGCCTGCAGTTCGGGCGTCCACCAGGCGTCGGGCGTCCATGAGGCGAAGCGCGGCACCCGGTGATAGTCGACATCGGCCAGCGTCGAGCCTTCGAGCAGCTTGCGCAGCCTGGCGGCGGAAGCGACCTGACCGGGATGCGGTCGCAGCTCATGGACGCGCGCATCGAAAGCCGAACGACGCCCTGCGAAGGCCTCGATGGTGAGTGCAGCGGCAAGGTCGGCAGCGTCGAGAAGCGACTCCAGATCCGCTATTGCGAGGCAGCCCGAAGCCAGCATCTGGGTGGTGCCGTTGTTGAGCGCCAGGCCCTCCTTCACGGCAAGCTGCACCGGCTCCAGACCCACCGCCGCCAGCGCCTGTGCACCGGAGACGCGCCTGCCCTGCAGGAACGCTTCGCCCTCACCCAGCAGCAGCAGCGCCAGATGCGACAGCGGCGCAAGATCGCCGCTGGCACCGACTGAACCCTTGGCCGGCACCAACGGCACCAGGCCGGCGTTGAAGACGTCGGCAAAGCGCGACAGGGTGCCGGCACGGATGCCGGAATGGCCGCGCATCAGGGTATTGATGCGGATCGCCATCATCGCCCGCACCAGATCCTCGGCCAGCGGCTCGCCGACGCACACGGCATGACTGATGATCAGATTGCGCTGCAGTTCCTCGGCCGGCGCCGGTCGGCCTTCGGTGACTGTCGGATCCAGAGCGGCACGGATATGACGCCGCCCGAGCAGGCGGTCGGCATTGCTGCCGAATCCGGTAGTGACGCCGTAGATTGGCTCGCCGGCCTCGACCTGTGCGGCGAGGAAATCGGCAGTGCGCTGCACCACAGTGAGCTGCGCCTCGTCGAGCGAGATTTTCGCCCCGCCGCGCGCCAGCTGCAGCACCTGGGTTCGGGTCAGCGAACGGCCGTTCAGCAGCACCTGCATCTAGCGACCCTCCAGCGCGCGCGCCTGCTCGATCTCCACGCGCAGCGCCTGCACCAGCTCGCTGCGGGCGACCTGGAACTGGTCGCCCTTGCGCAGATCCTTGACCGTGGCGGTACCGGCAGCGATCTCGTCGGGACCCAGCACCACCACGAAGCGGATCCCGGCACGGTCGGCGTAGTGAAACTGCTTGGCGAGCTTGCGTGGCTCCAGCTGCACCTCGGTATTGATGCCGCCCAGCCGCAGCTGCGTCGCCAGCGCAAGGTACTCAGCCATGTGCGCTTCGTCCATCTGGCTCACCAGCGCCTGCACCGTGCTCTCGGCCGCACCGATCAGCCCCGCCTCGCGCAGCTGCCAGAACAGCCGGGTGGCGCCGATCGAGATGCCGACGCCGGGCAGGTGCGAGCGGGTGTAGTGACCGGCCAGGTTGTCGTAGCGGCCGCCGGAACAGATGCTGCCGATGCCCGGGTGTTCATCCAACGTGGTCTCGTAGACCGTGCCGGTGTAGTAGTCGAGGCCACGCGCTATCGAGAAATTGAGCGCATAGCGATGCTCGGGAACGCCGAAATCGCGCACCCGCGCCAGCACCTCGCGCATGTCGGCCACGCCCTCGGCCAGCAGCGGCTGGTCGGTCGGCAGCTCGGCGAGCCGCGCCATGGCCTCATCATGACTGCCGCTGCGCACGCTGACGAAATCGAGGATGCGCCGCACGGTCGCATCCGGCAAAGCGAAACCCTGACCCGTCAGCGTCGCATGCACCTGGTCGGCGCCGCGCTTGTCGAGCTTGTCGACCTCGCGCAGCACCAGGTTCTGCTGTTCGCCCTCTCCAATACCGAGCGACTGGAAGAACCCGCGCATGATCTTGCGGCTGTTCAACCCGATGGTGAACGGCCCGATGGCCAGCTCCTCGAATACGGCATGGATCACCGCCGGCATCTCGGCATCGAAGCGCACCGACAGCGCATCCTTGCCGATCACGTCAATATCGCACTGGTAGAACTCGCGGAAGCGCCCACGCTGGGCGCGCTCACCGCGATAGACCCGCTGGATCTGGTAGCGGCGGAACGGGAAGGTCAGCTGCCCCTCATGCTCGGCCACATAGCGCGCCAGCGGTACGGTGAGATCGAAGCGCAGTGCAAGCTCGGGCGCCGAGCCCTGTTCGAGCGCGCCGGTCGACTGCACGAAGTAGACCTGCCGCTCGGTCTCACCGCCGCTCTTGGTGAGCAGGATCTCGGACAGCTCCATCACTGGAGTTTCCACCGGCAGGAAACCATAGCGCTCGTAGTTGCGGCGAATGGTGTCCAGCATGTCCTGGAACGCGATCTGCTCGGGCGGCAGCAGTTCCAGCACGCCGGGCATGGTGCGGGGCTTGGTCAAGGACATCGTCTGGGAGCGCGAAGATTGGGAAAAAGCACGCTAGCGTAGCCCGGATGGGCATGCTTGAAAACTGGATCGCAATGTCTGCGCGTGTCGACACTCTTGAATTGGAGCTGAACCGGGTTCGCTCTGGAGTGTCTGCTCTAAGCAATTTCGGATACATTGCGCTGCAACGGCTGTCCGGTTCTTGCGCCGGGCTGCGTTCTTGAATGCAAGCACAACATTCGCCGCCGCGCCATGGCGCAGGCGGCAGGGGCCCCGCCAAGGCGGGTTTCGCCCCACAAGCGTTCCCCGGGGGACGCGACGCGGAGGAGCCGCGCCGTTGACCGGGGGAGGCCTGCAGGCGCCGAGATGGCGCGCTGTGGCCACCGATCCGAAGCCAAGAAGGGCGGATCGGCGCCGTACCCGAGGTCAGGGGTTTCCCCCCCGGCCAAGGGTGACTTTCCCCGCCAAGATGGCCAGGGCACCGGAATCTTCCGGGATGCCCGGCTGCGCGGGGAAAAACGGAGCCGACCGACTGACGTAACCAAGGAGAAGCGAAACATGAAATTAGGATGGATCCTGTGGTTGGCGTCCGTGCTCCCGCAGCCCGTTGATGACCAGCTGTGCCTGGCCGCCACCATCTACCTGGAGGCCAGGAATCAGTCGGCGCTCGGCCAGCAGGCGGTTGCCGAAGTTGCCCTGCGTCGTCTCGACAGCGGCCGCTGGGGCGACTCGCTTTGCGAAGTGCTGCTCAAGCCTCGCCAGTTCGCGCCGACCCTGGTCAGCCACAACTACAGGCTGAAAAACCAGCGCGCCTGGGAACGCTCCTGGAAAGTGGCTCTGGACGCCATGTCCAATTGGCAGAAGGGTCCGAACAATCGCATACACGTGGTGCCCGACGCCGATCACTTCGTCGCGCAGAACCTCGCCAGCCCCTACTGGGCCAAGGGCGAGCCGGTGCGCGTGATCGGCGATCACTCCTTCTATCAGGTCGGTCTCTGACAAAGCCAGGGCGCAGGCCCTGATTGTCGATCACACCCTGCCGACCGACTGCACCAGCTGCGCCAGCCGGCGCACGGCCACCAGCACGGTGGCGTAGTCCATGCGCACCTGGCTGCGCATGTCGGCAAACATCTGCAGCGTGAAGCGCAGGGCAGGATCGTCCTGGTTCGCCCAGCTTTCCACGCATTCCCGCGGATCGGCAGCCCCGCCCTGCTTCAGCAGGTGACCGGTAAGCGCCCGCTGCTGCGAGAGCAGCTCGTCTCGAAGCGAGCCGCGCGCATTGGCATGCCAGCGTCCTTCGACCTCGAGCCCTTCGATCCGGTCCATCAGCCACTTGAGATGCAGCACTTCACCGAGCGCGAAATGCACTTCCGCGGTTTGCCGAACCGGAACCTGCTGCTCGGTGGCCGTTTCCACGATATCGAGAACGGAAGTCAGCGCCTGCAATCCGGCCAGCCTTGCTGCCAGCGGCTGCGGAAAGCCTGCCGCGTGCCAACGCTCGCGATCGGCCAGCAGCTGGTGGCTTTCCGGATCGGACACCACTTCGTCGAGGCAGCTCCAGACTTCGCTCACGCCTTGGCCGTAGCGTTCGACGGAGCCGGCTATGTCCAGTCTTTGCCCCGGTTGATTGAGCAGCCAGCGCGTGGCGTGGCGCAGCAACGTCCATACCTGCAGCAGCGCGTCGATCTGCGCCGGATCGGAAACCTTGAGGTCGAGGGCATCGATTTCTTCCCACAGGCCGCGCGCATCCAGAATCTCGCGCGCCACAGTAAAGGCCTTGGCCACCTGACCTGGGGACTCGCCGGTATCCTCCTGCATGCGCAGCATGAAGGTGGCCCCCATTCGATTCACGAGCGAATTGGTCACCGCGCTGGCAATGATCTCGCGGCGCAGGCGATGGCGCTCCATGTGCTCGACGAAGCGTTCCTGCAACGGTAGCGGGAAATAGCGTGCGAGCTCCTTGCTCAGGTACGGATCCTCGGGCACATCGGACGCCAGCAGCTGCTGGAAGGCGACGATCTTTGAATACGACAGCAGGATGCTGAGCTCGGGCCGGGTCAGGCCGATCCCCCTTGACTTGCGTTCGGTGAGTTCGATGTCCGTCGGCAGAAACTCCATCTGCCGGTCAAGCAGCCCCTGCGATTCGAGCACCCGGATGAAGTGCTGCTTCGCACCGAGGCGCGGCACACTCATGCGTTCCATCATGCTGATCGCCTGGTTCTGCCGGTAGTTGTCCCACAGCACCAGACGTTCCACCTCGTCGGTCATCTCGGCGAGCAGTGCATTGCGATCGTCGACGCCCAGCTCGCCTCGCTGCACGGCGTCATTCAGAAGGATCTTGATGTTGACCTCGTGATCCGAGGTGTCGACGCCGGCCGAGTTGTCGATGAAATCGGTGTTCAACAGCACGCCGGCCATGGCCGCTTCGATGCGCCCTTTCTGGGTCAGGCCAAGATTGCCGCCCTCGCCCACCACGCGACAGCGCAGCTCGCGGCCGTCGACACGAATCGCATTGTTGGCGCGGTCACCGACATCGCCGTGGGTTTCGGACTGCGCCTTGACGTAGGTACCGATACCGCCGTTCCACAGCAGATCGACAGGCGCCATCAGGATGGCGCGCATGACCTCGCTGGGCGAAAGCGCGCCCGCGGTCTCGATGCCCAGTGCCGCGCGCGCCTCGGCGGAAAGATCGATGGTCTTGGCGCTGCGCGGATAGACTGCGCCACCCCTGGAAATCAGCGCCTTGTCGTAGTCCTCCCAGCTGGAGCGCTGCAGGCCGAAGACGCGCTCGCGCTCGACGTAGCTGCGCGCGGCATCGGGATCCGGGTCGATGAAGATATGGCGGTGATCGAAGGCGGCAAGCAGGCGGATGTGTCTCGACAGCAGCATGCCGTTGCCGAACACGTCACCTGACATGTCTCCGATGCCGACACAGCTGAAGTCCTGCCCCTGACTGTCGACGCCCAGCGCGCGGAAGTGCCGTCGCACCGACTCCCAAGCGCCCTTGGCCGTAATGCCCATGCCCTTGTGGTCATAGCCCTGTGAACCACCCGACGCAAAGGCGTCACCCATCCAGAAGCCGTGCTCGGCACTGACCGCATTGGCAATATCGGAGAAGGTGGCGGTGCCCTTGTCGGCCGCCACCACCAGGTAGGGGTCATCGTTGTCATGCCGCACCACGCGGCTCGGATGAACAACTTCGCCATCGACCAGATTGTCGGTGATGTCGAGCAGTCCATTGATGAACATCCGGTAGCACGCCACACCCTCGGCCAGATTCGCGTCGCGGTCACCGCCCGGCGGCGGCCGCTTGACGAAGAACCCACCCTTGGCGCCCACCGGGACAATGACGGTGTTCTTCACCATCTGCGCCTTGACCAGGCCGAGCACTTCGGTGCGGAAATCCTCACGACGATCCGACCAGCGCAGCCCACCGCGCGCCACCGCACCAAAGCGCAGGTGGGTACCCTCTACCCGAGGTGAGCACACGAAGATTTCGCGGTAGGGCCTTGGCCGGGGCAGGTCCGGCAACAGCGATGGATCAAACTTGACGCTGATGTAGTCGTGGGGCTGGCCGTCCTTCAGCTGATAGTAGTTGGTGCGCAGACTGGAGCGAATGCAGGCCATGAAGCTGCGGATGATGCGGTCCTGATCGAGGCTGGCAACGCGGTCAAGCACGGCGGCCAACGCATCCCAGACGACTTCGATCTGAGTCTGCCGCGCCGCGCCGCGCGCCGCCGCCACGGATTCGATGGCGGCACCATACCTTTCCATCACACCGGCAGGCGCGATGCGACGATAGCCTTCGACCAGGGCTGCTCCGGCCGCACCCGTCTGCGCCGCATCGATTTCACGATCCGGATCGAACTTGGCTTCGAACAGCTCGACCAGCAGGCGCGCCAGCGTCGGATAGCTGAACAGGGTCTCCTCCATGTACGCCTGCGAAAACGGCACGTTGGCCTGCAGGAGATACTTGCAATAGGCGCGAAGCATCGATACCTGGCGCCAGTCAAGTCCCGCCGCCACGATCAAGCGGTTGAAGCCGTCGGTTTCCAGCTGACCGCGCCACAGGCGTTCGAACGCCGCAACGAACCGCTCGCGCACCGAATCCGGATCAAGCGAGTCGCCCTTCGCCGACGCCACCTCGAACTCCTGGATGTAGATCGACGCGGTCTGTATGTCCATCTGGAACGGGTGTTCGCTGACCACCCGCAATCCCATGCTTTCCAGCAGCGGGAGCGCATCGGAAAGCGGAATGATGCCGCCGAAGCGGAACAGCTTCAGGCGCACCAGTTCGTCATCGGCACGCGCCGGGTTGTAGAGCAGGATCTTCAGATCCTCCGCATCGCGCAGCGCGGCTGCGCATTCCACGTCAGCGGCAGCGATCTCCGGGGTCGCGTGCTCGACATAGCCCGCCGGCAGGGCCTTGCCGTAGCGGTTGGCAAGCTTGAGTCCGCGATCCTCGCCATTGCGTTCGACCAGGCGGTCACGCAGTTCATCGTGCCAGTTGCGCACGATCTGCGAAATCTGCGCCTCCAGATCGGCGAGATCGTATGCGACCTTGGCGTCGGTCCGCGGGCGCACGATGACATGCACCCGGGCCAGCGAGGATTCGGAAATCTGCACCTGGGTATCGAGGCGCTCCCCGGCGAAAACCTCCATGAACAGCGCTTCGATGCGGCCACGCACGGTGGTGTTGAAACGATCGCGTGGAATGAACACCAGGCACGAGAAGAAACGCCCGTAGCGATCACGACGCACGAACAGCCGGGTGCGGTGGCGCTCCTGCAGATTGAGGATGCCGACGCTGATTTCGAACAATTCATCGGTCGTCGCCTGGAAAAGCTCCTCGCGCGGCAGCGTCTCCAGAATATGCTTGAGCGCCTTGCCGCCGTGTCCGTCCGACGTCAACCCCGAACGCTCCATGACCGCGGCGAACCGCTTGCGCACCAGCGGAATGTCCCAGGGACGCCGGTTGTAGGCGGCCGAGGAATAGAGGCCTATGAAACGCTGCTCGCCGATGGGCTTGCCGTTGGCGTCGAACTGCAGCACGCCGACATAGTCCATGTAACCCGGACGATGCACCGTGGCGCGCGCGTTGGTCTTGGTCAGGATCAGCGCTTCGAAGGCCCCGGATCGTTCCATGCCGTGAGCAGCCAGCGTACTGAGGCTGCGCGGCGCCGACCTGCGGTCCTCGGAGCGCAGAATGCCGAGGCCGGAACCCTCGACCGCGCGCAACACATCCTCGCCGTCGACGTGGGCCACCTCGTACTCGCGATAGCCGAGAAACGTGAAGTGGTCGTCGGAAAGCCAGTCGAGGAACGCCTTCGCCTCAGCGATACCGTCCGCGTCCACCGGCAGTCCGCGTTGCGGAAGCTCGACGGCGATGTCGTGCATCTTCTCGCGCATGCGCTTCCAGTCGACCACGCACAGACGCACATCGGCCAGGGCTGCGTCGATCGCCTGCGCCAGCGCAGTCAGTTCCTGCGGCTCGGCGTGGCGGTCGATTTCAAGGTGGATCAGCGATTCGCGCTTCGCCGTTCCGGCCGGATGGATGGACAGGATGTGTCCGCCGGGATCGCGATCCACGCCCACCACCGGATGGATGATGCTGTGCACCACGGCGTCGGTGAGAGCAATGACCATGCCCACCGAGTCCACCAGGAAGGGCATGTCGTCGTTGACGATCTGCACCACGGTATGGGTGGAATCCCAGCCGTGGACTTCCGGATCGGGATTGAACACCCGCACCTTGGGCGTGTTGGCGCGACGCTCGCGTAGGAAGGACAGCATCTCGCAGATCATGGCCGCCCAGTCGTCGGCGGCGCGGGCAGCCAGTTCGTCGTCGGGGACCCGCTGAAGGAACAGGCGGGCCAGGGTTTCGGCCTCCTTCAGACGCGGTCCGTTGACGCGCTTGCCAACGGCAAGCAAAACCGAATCGAGGGTCGCCGAATGGCCGGCCACCGCAGCGTTCGCGCTCATGATTTTTCCTGGGTCGAAGGGTGCGTGAAGAGACTGCAAAGGATACCCGCGGCCTCGAAGGGAATCCACAACGACCAAGCCTCGCAGCCGCGACGGTCCGCGGGGTGTCAGCAACCGGCAATCGTAGTTGCGGCCGGGAGTCTGGCCCTGACCGAGGCAAGAATTCACCTGAACCGCCGCCAACACCCGACGCACCTTCGCTATGAAATCCCGCCCGCCACCCGCATACTGATCCCTGTCGGCGACATCGTACGACCCGGGGGCGATCGGCTTCGACGGGGATATCGAAATCGCCTGATGCATGCCGA
>CAZGKE010000101.1:0-12954 GCA_964526035.1 uncultured Gammaproteobacteria bacterium
TCGGGGCTGAAGACCAAGCGAGTTCGGTAAGGTAATTGCGGAACACCACACTAGCAGAGCACTCAGCCCCGACACGCGCGCGGGATCGGAACGAAGGGTTGACGCGGTTCCTTCGTCGTCGCGAGACAGAAGCTACGGTGCGGCAGCGCTGTTTGCCCCCGGCTTTCGCCACAGGCCGCCACCAAGGAAGGCCAGGGCGAACGCCCCGCAACCGACGCCTGCAGCTTGCCAGACACGTCGCTGGCGTGCGTGAGGGTCGGACTTGCCTCCGCCACAGCCGTGCATCGCGGCCAGGCAGCCGAGCGTCTGCGACCAGGTAAGCACCCTGCGTTGCGGAGCCTCGGGCAACCAGGGCGCGGTGTACAGCATGGCTGTTGCTGCCGCCAGGGCGAGAGAGAGGATCACGACGCTGAGCCGACGAGTTGGCGAAGCAGGCGAATCGGGCGGATTGAACAGGCCCACGGCGACCCGCCAACCCAACAGCATCAGCATGATGATGCCGTATGCGTAGCTGAGCGGCTCGAAAATCACCCAGCCGACAAGCTGGAAGAAAATCGACCAGCCACCGACGACGCCGTCCAGGAAGGGCCATTCCAGGGCGTACGCAAAGAGTACCGGTGTCGCCAGCATTCCGAGCACGAGGGCGTGAACGCGCGCCGAGCGCAGCCACCATCGTTCGACCACGTTCGCCGACATGTCCGCCTCCTGATTCGCTCGTGATTCTGCGGCTCAGACCCCCACCGGATTCGCCTTGTCCGGATCGATGCCGAAGGTCTTGATGGCGCGGCTCACGTCCTTCGCCGTCATCTCGCCTTCGGCAGCAAGCGCGGCAATGGCGGCGTGGGCGATGTAGTGGCGGTCGACCTCGAAAAAGCGGCGCAGGTTGGCGCGGGTGTCGGAGCGGCCGAAGCCGTCGGTGCCGAGCACGTGGTAGCGCATCGGCACGAAGGCGCGGATCTGGTCGGCGTACTGGCGCACGTAGTCGGTTGCCGCGATCGCCGGACCCTGGCGATCCTGGAGGCACTCGGTGACGTAGGCCACGCGCGGCTTCTTCGCCTCCGGGTTCAGACGGTTGAAGCGCTCCACGTCATGCCCGTCGCGCCTGAGTTCGGTGAAACTCGGGCACGACCAGATGTCCGACGACACCCCGAACTCCTTGTCCAGCAGTTCGGCCGCGGCCATCACTTCGCGCAGGATCGTGCCCGATCCGAGCAGCTGGACGTGCGGTCCGTTCTTCTTGCCGCGCCCCTTGCCAGAGTCCCGGGCGCCGACGCCCGAGTCCCGCAGCAGATACATCCCCTTGATCACGCCTTCCACCGCACCTTCCGGCAGCGCCGGGTGCGGGTAGTTCTCGTTCATCAGGGTGATGTAGTAGAAGCAGTCCTCCTGCTCGGTGAGCATGCGGCGCATGCCGTCCTGCAGGATCACCGCCACTTCGCCGGCGAAGCTCGGGTCGTAGGCGCGACAGTTGGGTATCGAGCCGGCCAGCAGGTGGCTGTGGCCGTCCTCGTGCTGCAGGCCCTCACCGTTCAGCGTGGTGCGGCCGGCCGTCGCCCCGAGCAGGAAGCCGCGCGCGCGCATGTCGCCGGCGGCCCAGCACAGGTCGCCGATGCGCTGCATGCCGAACATCGAATAGAAAATGAAGAACGGCAGCATCGGCAGGTTGTTGGTGCTGTAGCTGGTGGCCGCGGCGATCCAGCTCGACATCGCACCGGCCTCGGTGATGCCCTCCTGCAGCACCTGTCCGGCCACGTCCTCGCGGTAGTACATGAGCTGGTCGGCATCCACCGGCTTGTACTTCTGCCCGAACGGCGCGTAAATGCCGATCTGTCGGAACAGACCCTCCATGCCGAAGGTGCGTGCCTCGTCGGCGACGATGGGCACCACGCGCGGGCCGACCGCCTTGTCGCGCAGGATGATGTTGAGTGCCTGCACGAAGGCCATGGTGGTGGAGATCTCGCGCTCGCCGGAGTCCTTCAGAAGGCGCTCGAACTTGTCGATACCGGGGACCTCGAAGGATTCATCCGCCTTGCGCCGGCGCCGCGGCAGGAAGCCACCGAGCTTCTCGCGACGCGCCTGCATGTACTTCACCTCCGGCGAATCCGGCCCGGGATGGTAGAACGGCACCTCGGGGAGTTTCTCGTCGGCAATCGGAATCTTGAAGCGGTCGCGGAAATGGCGCACCGCCTCGTCGTCGAGCTTCTTGGTCTGGTGCGTCGGATTGAGCGACTCGCCGGACTTGCCCATGCCGTAGCCCTTGACCGTCTTGGCGAGGATCACGGTGGGTTGGCCCTTGTGCGCCGTCGCGGCAGCGTATGCCGCGATCATCTTGTGCGGGTCGTGGCCACCGCGGTTGAGCCGCCAGATGTCCTCATCGGAGAGGTTGGCCACCATGTCGCGGGTCTCCGGGTACTTGCCGAAGAAGTGTTCGCGGGTGTAGGCGCCGCCGAATGCCTTGCAGTTCTGGTACTCGCCGTCGACAGTTTCCATCATCAGTTTTTTCAGCACGCCCTTGGTGTCGTGCGCCAGAAGCGGATCCCAATAGCCGCCCCAGACCACCTTGATCACGTTCCAGCCGGCGCCACGGAACACACCCTCAAGTTCCTGGATGATCTTGCCGTTGCCACGCACCGGTCCGTCCAGCCGCTGCAGATTGCAGTTGATGACGAACACCAGATTGTCGAGCTGCTCGCGACCACCCAGCGAGATGGCGCCGAGCGATTCGGGCTCGTCGCATTCGCCGTCGCCCATGAAGCACCACACCTTGCGGTCGGACTGCGGCATCAGGCCGCGGTGCTCCAGGTATTTCCAGAAGCGTGCCTGGTAAATCGACATGATCGGTCCGAGGCCCATCGACACCGTCGGTACCTGCCAGAAATCCGGCATCAGCCACGGGTGCGGGTAGCTGGGAATGCCGCGGCCGTCGACTTCCATGCGGAAGTGGTCCATCTGGTCCTCGGAGATGCGCCCTTCGAGGAAGGCGCGCGCATAGACGCCAGGACTTGAATGACCCTGCACGGCGATCAGATCGCCGGGGTGGCCGTCGCTCGGCGCACGCCAGAAATGGTTGAAGCCGACATCGTAGAGGGTGGCCGAACTGGCGAAACTGGCGATATGCCCGCCGAGATCGCCCGGCTTGCGATTGGCGCGCACCACCATCGCCATCGCGTTCCAGCGGATGATGCAGCGGATGCGCCATTCCATGGCCGGATCGGTGTCGCTGCCCGGGCGCGCTTCAAGATGGATCGGGATGGTGTTGATGTATTCGGTGGTCGGCTGGAACGGCAGGAAGGCACCGGCACGCCGCGTCACTTCCACCATGCGCTCAAGCAGATAGTGCGCGCGCTCGGAGCCATCGGCGTCGATTACTGCCTTCAGCGATTCGATCCATTCCTGTGACTCGCCCGGATCGAGGTCCTGGTCGAGAATGTCGGTGAGCCAGTTCATGTGCATCCCTCCGCGGTGGCGCCAAGCGGGGCGCCGAATCATTGGAAAAGATGATCACGGTAGCGGGTGGGGGGCGCGGTGCGCAATGCTCAACGGGGTTTTCCGGATTGGGCGACCGAGTCGCCTGCTGCGTCGGAACGCGGTGAAGCCCGGAGCTGTTGTGACGCCCGGAGCACCTCCATCCCGACCTTCCCCCGCTCGCGGGGGAAGGAGCAAGGTTTGGGTACACGGAGGAAGGAGCCCGGTTTTCGAACGGTAGAGACAGAGCCAGGTTGCGGTAGGCAGGGAAACATGCAGGTTTGTGCCGCACTTCGCCCCAGTCTCCATGCGTGCCCCCACCTCGCCCCGCAGCCGCGGTGCAACGCGCTAGGATGCGCCCCATGGCCGACCCCGACCTTCCCCTGCACCGCGCGCCCGGCGATACCGTCAAGACCACCACCTGCTACATGTGCGCCTGCCGCTGCGGCATCAAGGTTCATTTGAAGGATGGGCGCGTGCGCTACATCCAGGGGAATCCGGATCACCCGGTGAACCGCGGCGTGCTCTGCGCCAAGGGCAACGCCGGCATCCGGCAGCATGAGTCGCCGGCACGCTTGAGTGCGCCGCTGCTCAGGGTGGGGCCGCGCGGATCCGGCGAGTTTCGCGAGATTTCCTGGGACGAGGCGCTGGCGCTGGCCACGCAGTGGCTGGGGGATATCCGTCGGCGCAATCCAGATGAGCTGGCCTTCTTCACCGGCCGCGACCAGTCGCAGGCACTGACCGGCTGGTGGGCGCAGCAGTTCGGCACGGTGAACTACGCCGCGCACGGGGGGTTCTGCTCGGTCAACATGGCGGCCGGCGGGCTCTACACCCTGGGCAGTTCGTTCTGGGAGTTCGGCGAACCCGACTGGGAGCACAGCCGCTACCTGATGCTGTGGGGCGTGGCAGAGGACCACGACTCGAACCCCCTCAAGCTCGGCCTCGCCCAGCTCAAGGCGCGCGGCGCCAAGGTCGTCGCCATCAATCCGGTGCGCTCCGGCTACGGCGCGATCGCCGACGAGTGGATCGGCATCCGCCCTGGCACCGACGGGCTGTTGGCCTTCGCCCTGGTGCACGAACTGCTGCGCATGGACCGCGTCGACCTCGACTACCTGGTGCGCTATACGAACGCGCACTGGCTGGTGATCCGCGACCCGATCGGACCGCAGGACGGGCTGTTCCTGCGCGACGACCAAGGCCGCGCGCTGTGCTGGGCACGCGAAATCGCGCCGCACGCGCACGCCGATGCAGCGGCACAGTCCGAGCCGAGCACCACAGCGTCACAGCCACGCGCCTGGCACCTCACGCCCGCCGACGCCGTCGACATCAGTCCCGCCATCGTCGGCGAGATCACCCTCCCTGACGGCCGCACGGCGGTCCCGGTGTTCGCGCTGATCGTGGAGCGCTACATGGACCCGCAGTACGCGCCGGATGCGGTCGCCGAGCGCTGCGGGGTGCCCGCGGAGACCATCCGTCGACTGGCACGGGAGCTGTCGCACGCGGCGTTCAACGACCCGGTGCTGATCGAGCAGCCGTGGACTGATGCCTGGGGACGGCGCCACGAGGAAATGATCGGCCGGCCGGTGTCGATGCACGCCATGCGCGGCATTTCAGCGCATGCCAACGGCTTCCAGACCTGCCGCGCCCTGCACCTGCTGCAACTGCTGCTGGGCGCCGTCGAGACGCCCGGGTCGTTCCGCTTCCAGCCGCCGTTCCCCAAGCCCGTCCCGCCGCCCAACCGGCCCGGCCGCAGCCGCGACGACGCCGGACGCCTGGATGCGCCGCCGCTGGGCTTCGTGCACGGCCCCGAGGATCTCCTGGTCGATGAGCAGGGCAGACCGCGGCGCATCGACCACGCCTACTCCTGGGCCTATCCGCTGGCTGCGCACGGCATGATGCATACCGTCATCCGCAACGCGTGGGCCGGCGATCCCTACCGCATCGACACCCTGCTCATGTTCATGGCCAACATGAGCTGGAACTCGGCGATGAACACCACCGAGACCATCGGCTGGCTCACCGACCGCGTCGGCAACAGCGACACGTATCGCATCCCGCACATCATCTACGCCGATGCCTACATGAGCGAGATGGTGGCCTTTGCCGACCTGGTGCTGCCCGACACCACCTTCCTCGAACGGCACGACTGCATCAGCCTGCTCGACCGTCCGATATCCGACGCTGACGGCGCCGCCGACGCGATCCGCCAGCCGGTGGTGGAACCAGACCGCGATGTGCGGCCGTTCCAGTCGGTGTTGCTCGATCTTGGCGCACGCCTTGGTCTGCCGGGCATGGTCGCCGAGGACGGCAGCGCGGTGTACCGCGATTTCCCCGATTTCATGGTGCGCCACGAGCGCGCGCCGGGCGTCGGCATGCTCGCCGGGTGGCGCGGCGATGGTTCATCGAACGGCAAAGGACCGCCCAATCCCGATCAACTCGACCATTACATCGCCAACGGCTGCTTCTGGCGCGGCGAGGTGCCGGCCGCCGGGCGTTACTTCAAGATGGCCAACCGCGACTACCTCGACTGGGCCCAGGGCATGGGCTTTCTCGGCGGCGGCGCGGCCATCGTGTTCCAGCTCTACAGCGAGACCCTGCAGCGTTTCCGCCTGGCGGCCGCCGGTCACGGCAGGCACCAGCCGCCGGAGCATCTGCGCGCGCGGCTTGTCGAGTACTTCGATCCGCTGCCGACCTGGTATGCGCCGTTCGAGGATGCCGCCGCGGAGGGCTACCCCTTGTCGGCGATCACCCAGCGGCCGATGTTCATGTACCACGCCTGGGGCTCGCAGAACGCCTGGCTCAGGCAGATCGCCGCGCGCAACGTGCTCTACGTGCATCCCGATACCGCCGGCGCGCTGGGGATAGATGACGGCGACTGGGCCGAGCTGTCGTCGCGTCTCGGCAGCATTCGGGCGCAGGTCGCACATCACCACGGCACGGCACCGGGCACGGTGTGGACCTGGAATGCCATTGGCAAGCGCGGCGGCACCTGGGCGCTCGATGCCGACGCCCCGGAAAGTCGCAAGGGATTCCTGCTGAACCACCTGATCGCGGATCTGGCGCCCGGTGATCGCTTCGCCAACGCCGACCCGATCACCGGCCAGGCCGCCTGGTTCGACCTTCGCGTGCGCCTTGCGCGCTGCGAGGATCAGCACCACGCCGAGTCAGCACCGGCGTTCGCGCCGCTCCAGATCAGGATTACGTGAGCACCCATGTCGGGGCTGAGGCCTCTCCTGCAAAGCCGTGCCCTGTAGGAGCCCACCCGTGGGCGACCGTCCCATCGTATCGTTGCCACACCCCGGTCGCCCACGGGTGGGTCAGGGCCCTTCGCGTCTACGCCGGCCCTACTCCCTGCTCCCTGCTCCCCGCCCCCTATAGCGCCTCGCGCATGAACTCCGGCTGCGCCAACGCGCCGCGGTGGATACCGGCGTTGTAGTAGCGCGTGGCAAACGCCTTGTGCTCGGCGTCGCCTTCCCGAAAGCGGCCGAGATTGGCACCCTTGCCGGCCAGGGTGCAGCTCCACCAGCCGGTGGGGTAGCAGGGCTGCGGAAATGGCGCCGTGTGCAGGCTGTCGAAGCCGGCATTGCTCAGGTGGTGACGGATTGACTTGATCAGGCCGAAGTGCGCCAGCGGCGATTCCGACTGCTGCACCAGGATGCCGCCCGGACGCAGCGCCTTCAGGCAGGTGCGGTAGAAGGGCTCGTTGAACAGGCCCTCGGCCGGGCCCACCGGGTCGGTGGAATCGACGATGACGACGTCGATGCTCGCCGGCTCGGCCTCGGCCATGAAACGGATCCCGTCGTCGAACAAAAGGGTGGCGCGGCGGTCGTCGTTGGCTTCGCACAGCTCCGGGAAATGCTCCTCGGACAGGCGCGTCACGCGCTCGTCGATCTCCACCTGCACGGCGCGCTCGACGCCGGGGTGGCGCAGGACTTCGCGCAGAGTGCCGCAGTCGCCGCCGCCGATCACCACCACGTCCTTCGGGTCGGGGTGGGTGAACAGCGCCAGGTGCGCCATCATCTCGTGGTAGAGGAAGTTGTCGCGGCTGGTCAGCATCACGCAGCCGTCGATCACCATCAGCCGGCCCCAGTCGCGGGTATCGTAGATCTCGATGCGCTGGAACGGCGTCTGCTCCTCGTGCAGCTTGCCCTTGATGCGGTAGCTGATGGCCGATCCGGAGCGCTCGTCGGGCTCGGAGAACCAGCGGTCGGGGTCGAGATGGGTCATCGGCGCATTCCTCAGGGTGTGCGGAAAGGCCGCGATTGTACCGGCGATGCCGCGACGACATCACGACAGCACCGTACAATGCGGCGCTCACCCATCCGTCGCCGTCCCCCATGTCCGACTGGTCCATCGAGCACGCACGCCGCACCTTCTCCCTTCCGCACTGGAGCGAGGGCTATGTCGACGTGGATGCCACAGGCCGTCTGACCGTGCGCCCGCGCGCTGCCGGCGGCCCCGCCATCGCGCTTGAGGAAGTGATCGACCAGGCGACCGACGAGGGCCTGAAACTGCCCATCCTGGTGCGCTTCGTCGACATTCTCGCCGACCGCCTGCAGCGGATGCAGGCCGCCTTTGGGCGCACCATGGACGATCTCGGCTACCGCGGCGGATACACCGCGGTGTACCCGATCAAGGTCAACCAGCACCGCAGCGTCACCGGTGAGCTGGTGGCGCGCGGCGACTCCGGATTCGGCCTCGAGGCCGGCTCCAAGCCGGAGCTCATGGCTGCACTGGCGCTGTCGCGCGGCGGCACCATCGTCTGCAACGGCTACAAGGACCGCGAGTACATCCGCCTGGCGCTGATCGGTCGCAAGCTCGGCCTCGATACCTATATCGTCATCGAGAAGCCCAGCGAGCTGGCGCTGGTGGTGGAGGAGGCGCGCGAGATCGGCGTCGAGCCGCTGCTCGGCGTGCGCATGCGCCTGACCTCCATCGGCGCCGGCAAATGGCAGAACACCGGCGGCGACAAGGCGAAGTTCGGCCTCAACCCGCGGCAGCTTCTCAACCTCATCGACGGCCTCGACAAGGCGGGCCTGAAGCCCGCGCTGAAGCTGCTGCACTTCCACATGGGCTCGCAGATCTCCAACGTGCGCGACATCGCCGGCGGCGTGCGCGAGGCGGTGCGCTTTTTCATCGAGCTGAGCCGCATGGGCGTCGAGATCGGCGTGATGGACGTCGGCGGCGGCCTGGGCGTCGACTACGAAGGCACCCGCTCGCGCAGCTTCTGCTCGATCAACTACGGCCTCGACCAGTACGCCGCCACCATCGTCCAGCCGATCGCCGAGGCCTGCGCCGAGCACGGCCTGCCGGAACCACGCGTGGTCACCGAGGCCGGCCGCGCCATGACCGCACACCATGCGGTGCTGGTGGCCAACGTCAGTGAGGTCGAAAGCGCGCCCGAGGGCGCCGACGTGGCGCCATTGCCCGAGGAGAACGCCGCGCTGCGCCACCTGCGCGAGATTCTGGAGCAGGTTGGCCAGCGCCCGCCGCTGGAGCTCTACCACGAGGCCCAGCACTTCCTTTCCGAGGGCCAGAGCCTGTTCGCTCTGGGCGCGCTCAGCCTGACCGAACGCGCCGCACTGGACGACATCTACTACCGCATCCTCAACCAGGTGCGCACGCGGCTCAAGCCCGACGAACGGGCCCACCGGCAGGCACTGGACGAGCTCAACGACAAGCTGGTCGACAAGTACTTCGTCAACTTCTCGGTGTTCCAGTCGGTGCCCGACATCTGGGCCATCGACCAGGTGTTTCCGATCGTGCCGATCAACGGCCTCGACCGCAGGCCTGAAAGGCACGGCGTCATCGCCGACCTCACCTGCGACTCCGACGGCCGCATCGACCACTACGTCGATTCCGAAGGCGTCGACACCAGCCTGCCGCTGCACGCACTGCAGCCCGGCAAGCCGTATCGCCTGGGCATCTTCATGGTCGGCGCCTACCAGGAAACCCTGGGCGACATCCACAACCTGTTCGGCGACACCGACGCGGTGGACGTCCGCCTGGTCGACGGCGCCTGGAAGCTCGAACACCCGCGCCGCGGCGACACCACTGATCGCATGCTCGGCTATGTCGGCTACGACGTGCAGCAGCTCAGGCTGGCCTACGCCAAGCGCATCCAGTCCGCCGGACTGCCCGAGGCCGAAGCGCAGCGACTGCGCGCGGCGCTGGAAGCGGGGTTGACCGGCTATACCTATCTGGACGAGGTTCGCGTTTGACGGAGCGCCCCCATCCCAACCTTCCCCCGCACGCCGAGGAAGGAGCCAGGATTCGGCGGGCGGGGGAAGGAGTCAGGATTTGGCTGGCGGGGAAGGCGTCAGGTTTCGGGCAGGCGGGGAAAGGCGCCAGGATCGGCGGGCTACTACTCGGCCGGCCCGGCTGCGCCACCCGAGGGTCCGGCGGGACTGCCCCCGGTACTGCGTCGACGCCGGCGACGACGTTTGCGCTCCGTCGCGTCTCCGCCGGCAGCGGACTCCGCCTGCGGTGCGGTGGTCGGTTTCGGTGCCGCGGCCGGCGCCCCGATCGCACGCTCCACTTCGCGGCGGCGGTGGCGTGTCCGCGGCGGTCGCGGCTCGGTCGGCGCGCCCTGGGTCGGAATGCCCTGCTTCTCCTCGTCCTCGTCCACTTCGCCAAGGCGCGGCGCATTGCCGGGCCGCACCCTTTGTGGTGGCGGCAGCAGCAGTTCGGGGTCGATGTGCTGCACCGGAATCTTCATGCCGATGTAGGACTCGATGTCGGGCAGGCTCATGGCATACAGGTCACAGGCAAAGCTGATCGCGTCGCCCTCGGCGCCGAGGCGCGCGGTACGGCCGATGCGGTGCACGTAGTCCTCGCCGTCCTGCGGCAGGTCATAGTTGAAGACGTGACTGACGTCGGCCACGTGCAGGCCGCGGGCGGCAACATCGGTCGCCACCAACAGCTCGATGTCGCCGCGGTGGAAGCGAGCGAGCAGGCTCTGGCGTTTGCGCTGCGGCACATCACCGGACAACACCGCGACCGCGTAGCCGGCGCGTTCCAGGCTGCGCGCCACGCGCTCGGCGGTGGCCTTGGTGTTGATGAACAGCATGCTGCGCGTCGGGTCCATGCGCGCCAGCACGCCGAGCAAAAGGCGCATCTTCTCTTCCTTGGACGGGAAGTAGACCACCTGGCGAACGCGGTCAGCGGTGATCGAATCGGTCTCCACCACCAGCTTTTCCGGATTGTTCATGTGCTCGTAGGCAAGCTCCATGACCCGGTAGCTCAGGGTGGCGGAATAAAGCATCGACTGGCGCGTTTCGCGCGGGGCCATGCGTCTGAGCAGGAAGCGGATGTCCTTGATGAAGCCGAGGTCGAACATGCGGTCGGCTTCGTCGATGACCGCAATCTCGGCGGCATGCAGGCTGACGGCGCGCTGCTTCACGTAATCGATCAAACGGCCCGGCGTGGCAATGATCACGTCGCAGCCGGCGCGCAGCATGTCACGCTGCTTGTCGTAGTCGACACCGCCGTAGATCAGCGCAAAACGCAGGCCGGTGTGGCGGCCGATGGCGTCGGCGTCCTTCATGATCTGGATTGCCAGTTCGCGCGTCGGCGCCATGATCACCGCACGCGGGTTGTGGTCCTTGCGATCGGCCAGCGCTGCGCGGGTCAGCAGGCGCTGCATCACGGCCACCAGGAACGCCGCCGTCTTGCCGGTGCCGGTCTGCGCCTGGCCGGCCACGTCACGGTCCTGCAGCGCGATGGGCAGGGTCAGCGCCTGGATCGGTGTGCAGCGGGTGAAGCCGGTGTCGGCAAGCCCTGCCTGCAGACTGGGGTGGAGGTCGAAGTTTTCGAAGAAGACGTCGGTAAGAACTTGCTGGCTCATGAACGCGTGCGCTGGCTGGCCCGGTCAGATGCCTTGCAATGGCGCATCCGATGGGCTGAAATGGAAAGCATATGCGCACCATGCATCGAGGACCGGTGCAACGCGCAATCCGCTCAGTGTAGCGGATCGGCACCCTCACCGCCGCAGGTCCTGCGGCTGTCCCCTCCCCGGAGAATCCAGTGAACGAACACATCCACGAAGTCAGCGACGCGGAATTCGAGACCCAGGTGCTGAACGCCGACGGCCCGGTGCTGGTCGACTTCTGGGCCGAGTGGTGCGGCCCATGCAAGATGATCGCACCGCTGATCGACGAGGCTGCATCGTCCTACGCAGGCAAGCTTAAAGTGGCCAAGGTCAACATCGACCACAACCAGCAGACGCCGCGCAGCTACGGCATCCGCGGCATTCCCACGCTGATGATCTTCAAGGATGGCAAGGTCCAGGACACCCAGGTGGGTGCCGTCAACAAGGGACAGCTCACCCAGCTGATCGAGCGCCACGTCGGCTGAGGCCGGGTTCCGGACAGCATTCCGCCTTGCGGCGCGGCTTTACTCCGCGCCGCAGCCAGTGCTAGCCTAGCGCTGGCAAGTCTGCCGGGGCGTATCCGCCCCCACCCCCCAAAGGTTTTCCCGATCTATGTCCAGGCGACGCCGTGACCCTTCGGCCGTGCCGCCCGACTCCGCCGACTACGAGGCGGAGGAGAGCGTAGCGCACGATCCCAATCGAAAGACCGTCCACCTGACCGAGCTCAAGCGCATGCCTGCGCACGAGCTGCTGAAGGCGGCCGAAGAACTTGGCGTGACCGAGGGCGTGGCACGATCTCGCCGCCAGGACGTGGTGTTCGCCATCCTCAAGGGCCACGCCAAGGCGGGCGGCGCCATCTACGGAGAAGGCGTGCTGGAGATCCTGCAGGACGGCTTCGGCTTCCTGCGCGGCGCCGAGGCGTCGTACCTGGCCGGACCCGACGACGTCTACATCAGCCCCAGCCAGATCCGCCGCTTCAATCTGCGTACCGGCGACTACATCACCGGCACCATCCGTCCGCCCAAGGATGGCGAGCGCTACTTCGCCCTGCTCAAGGTCGACCACATCAACGAGGAGCCGCCTGAGGCCTCGAAGAACAAGGTCCTGTTCGAGAACCTGACGCCACTGTTTCCGCGCAAACGCTTCGTGCTGGAGCGCGGCAACGGGTCCACCGAAGACATCACCGGACGCATCCTCGATCTCGTCGCCCCCATCGGCAAGGGCCAGCGCGGTCTCATCGTCTCGCCGCCCAAGGCCGGCAAGACGATGATGATGCAGAGCGTGGCGCAGGCCATTCTCGGCAACCACCCCGACGTACACATGATCATCCTGCTGATCGACGAGCGGCCCGAAGAGGTCACCGAGATGCAGCGCGGGGTGCGCGCCGAAGTGATCAGCTCCACCTTCGACGAGCCGGCGGCGCGCCACGTTCAGGTCGCCGAAATGGTGATCGAACGCGCCAAGCGCCTGGTCGAACACAAGCGCGATGTGGTCATCCTGCTCGATTCCATCACTCGCCTGGGTCGCGCCTACAACACCGTGGTGCCAAGCTCGGGCAAGGTGCTGACCGGCGGTGTGGACGCCAACGCGCTGCAGCGCCCCAAGCGCTTCTTCGGCGC
>CAZGKE010000102.1:0-12898 GCA_964526035.1 uncultured Gammaproteobacteria bacterium
CGGGGCTGAAGACCAAGCGAGTTCGGTAAGGTAATTGCGGAACACCACACTAGGGGGGCAGGGTGACCAGGTTCCCGGCACCAGAGAGTTCGAGATGAGCGGCGATGACATCACGGCCGACATGACCCTCGTCGCCTGCATAGCGCTGTCGCAGTGTCGCCACCTGCTGACGCAGTCGCGGCTCGTTCAGGGTCTTGCCCTCGGCGAACGCGCGCTTGCCGAGCGGATCACAGAAACGATGCAGATCGAAGAAGTAGTGCTCCTGACCCGTGGTGAGGAAGCCGAACACTGGGGAGAAGGAATTGGCGGCGTCGAGGCTTCGTCCCTCGCGCATCTCGCGTTCAATGCACAGCCGGGCGCCGCTGGCACAGAGATGGGCGAAATCCTCGCCGACGTTGGCGGTGTCGAGGTCGGAGGCGATCTGGGCAAGCGCATGGGCACGGCGCAGGTCTGCATCGTCCCGCCACGCGGGGCGCAAGCTGTCAAGGAGCGGGGCAAGCTGAGGGGCAAGCGGCCCAGCCTCGGCGGCGGCGTCAGCCGGACTGCGCGCAGTCGGGGTGGCTTCGAAAGTACTGCCGGCGATCATCAGCTCCAGCGCGGCATACAGCGCGCTGTCGCGGCTGGCGTCGAAGCCGCTGGCATCGAGGATACGAAAGCACTCGGCGATGCTGGCCATTTCGTTCCGTCCGACGCGACTCGCCGAGTCCATCGACTCGCGCTGTCTCAGGTCGTGACAGGCCGCGAACAGGCCGAGCGTGGGCCAGGCTTCGATATCGAGCTCATCTCCGAATGCCACTTCCTGCAGCCGGGCAATGCGCCGGCCGAGAATCTCCAGTGCATGTTCCTCATTGTGGTAGGCATGGAAGTCGTCACCGAAGCGGCCGTGGCGATGGCCGATCCTGGCGATGCCAAGCAGGATCGCGTTGGTGAAGGAGGCGGCGCGCTGGGCGTTGGCGATGGGCTGTACCAGGCGCGCGACAGCCGATTCCACCGAACGCAGGAAACCCGGCGCGGCACCGGCCATCATGGCGCGCGCCTTTTGCGCCCCCGGCACCGCGGTTTCGCTGGCGTCGGGCTGAAACTCGTCGAACGGAAAGATCACCCGATCTCCTTTCCCCTGCGTCATCTGATTGCAGTATACGAAGAACCGACACCGAGCTGGCATATTGGCGTCCTGACCCACCGCGCCATGTGCGCAATCACTCGACTCATCGAGGGACGCTCAACGTGCTTTGCCGATTGACGATCGCAGCCCTTGCCGTGCTTGGCGTCGCCTGTGCCAGCGCGCCGCCGGCCCCGCCTCCTGCCGATGCCCGAGTGGACATTGCCTTCCTCACCGAGCCCAGGCCGGAAGACCATATCGACTCGGCGACCCTGTGGTCAGGGATTGACGGCGAACGCTGGCTGATCGCCAGCGGCAAGTCGAGCGACACCCTGCTCGTCTATGACGCGAGCAGCGGCCGTCTGTTGCGCGAGGTGGGCGGCAGCGGCAATGGCCTTGGACAGTTCCGTCGTCCCATCGGCGTGTTTGCCATCGACGAGCTGCTGTTCGTGGTCGAGCGCGACAACGCACGCGTGCAGGTGCTGACGCTGCCTGCCTTCGAGCCGGTCGGCGAGTTCGGGTCGCCGACGCTGCGGCGGCCTTACGGGCTGTGGATCGACACCGTGCCGGTCGGCTGGTATCGCGTCTATGTGACCGATGATTACCGACTTTCGGGCAAGGTGGTGCCGCCGGACGCCGAGCTCGGCAAACGGGTCCAGGTCTGGCAGGTGCGCAGACGCGCCGAAGGCGACCTGCGGGCGCGCTACGCGCGCGCCCTCGGGCCCACCGAACCGCCCGGCGCGCTGCGCGCGGTCGAATCGATCCATGGAGATCGAACCAACCTCAATCTGCTGATTGCCGAAGAAGACGAGACCCGGCGCGGCAGCGAAACCGGGCTCAAGTTGTTCACCATGGACGGAATCTTCAAGGACCGCGTCGTCGGCGTCGACGATTTTCGCGGGCAGCCGGAAGGCATCGCGCTATGGGCCTGCGACGACGGCAGCGGCTACTGGCTGGCTGCCGACCAGAGTCGGGCGGCGACCCGCTTCCTTGTGTTCGACCGTCGGAGCCTCGAACTCTCCGGTTCCTTCCACAGCCCGCAGGTATCCAACACCGACGGCATCTGGCTGCATCAGCAGGCCATCGAAGGCTTTCCCGAGGGCGTGCTCTACGTGCTGCACGACGACCAGGCGGTGGCGGCGATCGACTGGAGGGCGATCGCCGACGCCGTAGGCCTGCGGCGCAACTGCGACGCTGGCTGAAAGTCGCAGCTCAGATCCAGCCGCGACTTGCCAGCGAGACCGGTGGCCCGTCGCCGATCACGAAGTGATCGAGCAGGCGCACGTCGACCAGCGACAGCGCTTCGACCAGGCGACGCGTGATGCTGCGGTCGGCGGCGCTGGGCTCGGCGACGCCGGACGGATGATTGTGCGCCACGATCAGGGCGGCGGCGTTGTGCCGCAGGCAGGCGCGCACCACTTCCCGCGGATGAACCGAGGCGCCGTCGATGGTGCCGTGAAACAGGTCCTCGCAGGCGATCACGCGATGGCGGGTGTCCAGAAACAGGCCACAGAAGACTTCGCTTGGGCGACCGCGCAAACGTGCAGCAAGAAAATGCTGTGCATCCTCGGGTCTGGCCACCACGCCGTCGCGGCGCAGCCCTTCGGCCAGGTAGCGGCGGGCGAGTTCCATGCTGGCCAGAAGTTGACAGGCCTTGGCCGGGCCCAGACCGGCGCCGTCGAGCAGGGCCTTGGGCTCCGCGTCGAGCAGGCCGCGCACGCCGCCGAACCGTACGAGCAGATCGCGCGCACAGTCCAGCACCGGACGGCCAGGCATACCGGTGCCGAGCATGATGGCGAGGATTTCGGCGTCGGCAAGCGCGGCTGGGCCGCGCTGCAACAGGCGCTCGCGCGGCCGTTCGTGGACGGGCATTTCGAGAGGACTCATGGCGGACTCCATTCCTGCAGGACGGACGCCAGTGTGGCGCGGATGGCCATCCGCTGACATCGGGTTTGACCGACCCTTCCTGTAAGCTATCGCCCCGTTGCCACGTAAGGTTTTTCCTACATGAGCCTTCCCGCCCGGGTGCTGCTCGGCGTCAGCGCCGGCATCGCCGCCTACAAGTCGGTGGAACTGTGCCGACGGCTGCGCGAGCGCGGTTGCGAAGTCCGCGTGGTGCTGACCGAAGGCGCGCGCCATTTCGTGGGCGCATCCAGTTTTCAGGCGGTCACCGGGCAGCCGGTGCGCAGCAGTCTCTGGGACGAAGGTGCGGAAGCAGCGATGGGGCACATCGAGCTGGCTCGCTGGGCCGATCTGATCCTGGTCGCCCCCGCCACCGCTGACCTGATGGCCCGCTTGGCGCATGGCTTCGCCGACGACCTGCTGGCGACGTTGTGCCTGGCCAGCGAGGCGCCCCTGTATCTGGCGCCCGCCATGAACCGGGTGATGTGGGCACACCCGGCCACCCAGGCCAATGTCAGTCTGCTGCACGGCCGCGGCGTGCGCGTACTGGGTCCGGCAGAAGGTGACCAGGCCTGCGGCGAGATCGGGCCGGGGCGCATGCTGGAAGTCGCCGATATCGTCGCGGCGCTCGATGCGCCGCAGCCGCTTTCGGGACTTCGCATGCTGGTCAGCGCCGGACCCACCTATGAAGACATCGATCCGGTGCGCTTCGTGGGCAACCGCAGCTCCGGGCGCATGGGCTTCGCCATTGCCGAGGCCGCGTTCGCCAT
The DNA here is from genome assembly GCA_964526035.1 of uncultured Gammaproteobacteria bacterium. Taxonomy (GTDB): domain Bacteria; phylum Pseudomonadota; class Gammaproteobacteria; order Xanthomonadales; family BPKI01; genus DAOMOD01. The sequence continues at coordinate 3,775 of CAZGKE010000102.1, forward strand.
GGGGGCGAGCGTGACCCTGGTGGCCGGCCCGGTGGCGCTCGCCACGCCGCCGGGCGTTCGACGCGTCGACGTGCGCAGCGCGCGTGACATGCTGGCCGCCGTGCTCGGTGAGGTGTCGGACCACGACGTTTTCGTCAGCGCGGCGGCAGTTGCCGATTACGCACCGCAAACGGTTTCGGCGCACAAGATCAAGAAGGGTGCGCAGCGCACGGTGCTCGAGCTGGCCGCCAACCCGGACGTGCTGGCCACGGTCGCCGAGCGCCCCGATCGCCCGTTCCTGGTCGGATTCGCCGCCGAGACCGATCAGGTTCGCGACAACGCGCTCGGCAAGCTGGCGCGCAAGAAGCTCGACATGATCGCCGCCAACCACGTGGGGGACGAAGGGACAGGTTTCGACTGTGCCGACAATGCGCTGCTGGTGCTGTGGCCGGGTGGCGAGGCGGAAATCCCCCGCACCGACAAACGCTCGGCGGCGCGGCAGCTGCTGGAGCTGGTCGCCGCGCGTATTGATGGAGCGCGTAGCGCATGAGTCGGCGGATCGAGCTCAAGATCCTCGATGCGCGAATTGGCGACACCTTCGAGCTTCCCGCCTATGCAACCCCGGGATCGGCAGGCATGGACCTGCGCGCGTGCATCGATGCCCCGCTGGTCCTCCAGCCTGGCGACAGCGAGCTGGTACCGACCGGATTCGCCATCCACATCGGCGATCCGGGACTCGCGGCCGTCATCCTGCCGCGCTCGGGTCTCGGACATCGGCATGGACTGGTGCTGGGCAATCTGGTGGGGCTGATCGACGCCGACTACCAGGGCCCGTTGATGGTTTCGTGCTGGAACCGCGGCGGAGCGCCCTATACCATCCAGCCCGGGGACCGGATTGCCCAGCTGGTGGTGCTGCCGGTCGAGCGCGTGGACTTTCGTGTGGTGGAGGAATTCGCCACCAGCGTCCGTGGTGAAGGCGGCTTCGGCCATTCCGGCGTCAGGTGACCTGGTGGATCTCAAGCTCTCGAAAATCAGGCCCCTGTTGATCTCCATGCGGCGCGTGCTGCTGGTGCTTGCCGGTTTCCTGGCGCTGCTTCTGGCGCTGTTCTTCGCCTCCCAGTGGTATCTGCTGGGAGCAGAAGCCCGGGAACAGGAGGAGATGAGAAACGCGCGCGACACGCTGGCCGCGACCCTGGTGCGCAACTTCGACAACCTGCGCGCCAAGATGCGGGCAGCAAGTGCCAACGAAGACGTGGTTGCCCTGCTGCAACAGCCGGGCGTGGCGTCTGAGACCATTGCCGTTGCAGTTCGCCGTCACCTGCCCGAGGCGAGCCACGTCGAGTTCTACCGCGCCGATCTGGCCGAAGTCTACGCCCGTGATTTCGCCGAGTTCGGCTACTCGCGGGCCAACCTCCTGCTCGAGGCGCGCAATGGCCGCTTCATCGCCCAGGTACTGGGGCAGCCGGGCGAACGGCGCCTGGCGCTGGCAATGCCGGCCCATGCCGAAGATCCATCCCTTGGCTATCTGCTGGCCGAATTTCCTTTTGAATCGGTCAGTCTGCCGGTCCGCGAGGCCTACCGTAACCGCGGCTACATTGTGCTCCGTCAGGGTGAGGGAGCGACGGGAATCCTCGTGGAACTGGGCGATACCGGTCTGATCGGAGATGCTTTTGGCGAACTGGTCAACATTCGCCAGTCCAGTCTGCGCCTCGCCGCAGCGGTGCGCGCAACGGGCGTCGTGTTCCCGCGCCCGACCCTGTCGCTGGTGCTGGCAATGCTGCTCGTGGTGCTTGCGATTCTTTCGTTCCTGGCCGCGTTCGATCGACTGCGCTTCCGGAGGGTGGTGTGGGACGGGCCCGACATCACGGTGGCGGAAGCGGCCGCCATTGCCCGTGCGGAGTCCGAGCGGCTGGAAGCTGAGAAAGCGGCGCGCAAGGAAAAAGAGCGCGCGGAGATGATGCCGTCCAAGCCGGAGAAGCCGGCACCGGTGGCGCAGCCCACCGGGGACGCAGTCGAGCGCAGCATTTTCCGCGCCTACGATATTCGCGGCGTGGTCGGACAATCGCTGACCGAAGGTACGGCGCGACTGATTGGCCAGGCCATCGGCAGCGCCGTCATCGAGCGCGGTCTGCGCGAAGTGGTGGTGGCCCGCGATGGGCGCCTGTCGGGGCCGCGTCTGTCGGCAGCGCTGATTGCCGGGTTGCGTCGAGCCGGCTGCGACGTCGTCGACATCGGAGCAGTACCCACGCCGGTGCTGTATTTCGCCACCTTCATGCTCAATACCGGATCCGGCGTGATGGTCACCGGCAGCCACAATCCGCCCGAGTACAACGGATTCAAGGTCATGATCGGCGGCGATACGCTCGCCGAGGATGCCATCCAAGGCCTCTACCGCCGCATCTCCGAAGGCAAGTTCGAGCACGGCGAAGGCGGTCTGCAGGTGATGGACGTGCGCGAGGACTACATCGAGCGGATCACCGGCGATGTGCAGATGGAGCGACGCCTCAAGGTCGTGATCGACTGCGGCAACGGCATCGCCGGAGAGACTGCTCCGCAGGTTCTGGAGGGGATCGGCTGCGAAGTCCTGCCGCTGTACTGCGACGTCGACGGCACCTTTCCGAACCACCATCCCGATCCCAGCGACCCGGAGAACCTGCGAGATCTGATCACCACGGTACAGCGCCTCGGTGCCGACATCGGACTCGCGCTCGATGGCGACGGCGACCGCCTCGGTGTGGTGACGCGGCTTGGCGAGGTGGTGTATTCAGACCGCCTGCTGATGCTCTTTGCGCGCGACATGCTCACCCGCAATCCGGGTGCGGTGGTGATCTATGACGTCAAGTGCACCGGCCACCTGGCAGGTGAGATCCTGAAGTACGGCGGCAGCCCGGTGATGTGGAAAACCGGGCATTCGCTGATCAAGGCGAAAATGAAGGAAGCCGATTCCGAGCTGGCCGGGGAGATGAGCGGACACTTCTTCTTCCGCGAGCGCTGGTTCGGATTCGATGACGGTATCTACTCCGCGGCGCGCCTGCTGGAAATCCTCGCCGCCGATTCGCGCGAGCCGTCAGAAGTGTTCGACGAACTGCCCAAGGGCGTCAGCACCCCGGAGTTGAAGGTGCCGATGACCGAGGGCGAACACTACGCGTTCGTCGAGAAGTTCCAGAAGGAGGCGCAGTTCGAGGGCGCCCGCATCAGCCAGATCGACGGGATTCGCGCCGACTGGTCGGATGGCTGGGGGCTGGTTCGTGCCTCCAACACGACGCCGATCCTGGTGCTGCGATTCGATGCTGACAGCGCCGAGGCGCTGGCGCGGATCCAGGCGGCGTTTCGCGGCGAGCTAAACCGACTGGGACCCGACCTCACATTGCCGTTCTGAGCAAGCCAAGCGCGGCCGTCAGCGCCTTGATCCGGCGAGGTCTTCCTTGACGGAGCGGTAGCGCTCCAGCTCCACTTCGTGTTCGCGCAGCGCCGCTTCCTTCTCCGCCTCCTTTTCCGCAATCTGCGCCATCTGTTGCTCCACCTGCTGGCGCAGCGTGGCAATGGAGTCTGCGATGTTGGCGGGAACGCGCTGCCCGGCGCGCTCGGCATCCGCGGCATGGCTGAGCATGCTGGCCAGTGAACGCTCCTGGCTGGACAGGCTGGCGCGTGAAGCGGTAATCGCGCCCTCGATCATGTCGACCCGCTGCTGTTGGGTGCGGATCAGGTCTTCCTCATCGGGAAAGGTGAGGACCAGGTTGCGCTTGGTGCGCTCTTCTTCCGCCGCAAGCAGCTGTGCCTCGGCCGCCGCCGCCGCTGCCTCGGCCGCCGCCCGGCGCTCCTCGGCGGTAGGCGCGCGGTCGATCTGGGCCGCTCGCGTACCCCTCTCGCTGAACTCCTCGCGCGCGCGGTCCACCTCGGCGGGAGGCACCTGATCGCTGTAGAACACGTTTCCGCTCTCGTCCACCCATCGGTACAGGCGCTTCTTCTGCGCGAGCGCATCCATGCTGACGCAGAGGAAGGCGAACAGCAGGGCGAATGCGATCAAAAGTCGGGTATTCATGCGGAAATCCTCGCGGCCTTCTGGAAGGGCGCATTCAGTACTGGCAACCATGCTCGTCACGATACCGGATCAGGCTGGCTCGCTCGTGAACGAAACGCCCGTCTTCGCCCGTGAATTGCAAAAGATCGTGAAGCTTCGCCACGGCGACGACCGGCACCCCGAACTGCTGCTCGATCTCCTGGATCGCCGACAGGGGGCCGTGGCCGCGCTCCTGGCGATCGAGAGCCAGAAGAATGCCGGCCACGTGCGCACCTGCGGCGCGGATGATGCCCAGCGCCTCGCGGATCGCGGTGCCGGCGGTGATCACATCGTCGACAATCAGTACCCGCCCCTGCAGGGCCGCGCCGATCAGGGTTCCACCTTCGCCGTGGTCCTTGGCTTCCTTGCGATTGAAGCTCACCGGCAGGTCGCGGCCGCAGTCCACGGCATAGCTGAGCGCCAACGCGGTCGCCAGCGGGATGCCCTTGTAGGCCGGGCCGAAAAGCATGTCGAAGCTCAGGCCGGCATGCTCTGCGGCAGCTCGGTAGGCACGCGCCAACGCCAGCAATGCCGTCCCGGAGTCGAAGCGCCCGGCGTTGAAGAAGTAGGGGCTGACGCGGCCGGATTTCAGGGTGAACTCGCCGAAGCGAAGGGCTTCGTGTTGCACGGCAAGGTCGAGGAATTCGCGTTGGTAGGCGTGCATGGGGCAGGTGCAGGGAGCGGGGAGCAGGGGGCCGGTCGTCGGGGCAAGCGTAGCCGATTCGGGTCGCCAGGGTCGCACAAGCATGTCGGACAGCACCCATGTCCGCGAACGAGCGGTTACATGGCTGTGATCGGCGCAGTGGTCGCTGCACGCCTGCGGCCAGGGAACCTCTGAACAAGTCCGCGCGCGCCGCGCCCGCGGCTGCAGGGCTGGCCCGCGAGGCGCGCATCGCAGCGCATGGTGGTTCCATGGGCAAGGCGTCCAACGCGGCTGCGGGTGCGCACAGGGGCAACGCGACGTGCGAGGACTTGTTCAGAGGTTCCCCAGGGGCCGGTATCATCGCGCCCTTGCTCCCTGCTCCCTGCTCCCGATGAGAATCACCTCCTTCAACGCCAACGGCCTGCGCTCTGCCGCGAGCAAGGGATTCTTTGACTGGTTCGCTGCCCGCGACGTCGACATCCTCTGCGTGCAGGAAACCAAGGCGCAGGCTCACCAACTCGCCGCCGATTCACTGCGTGCGGATGGCTACCAGGCCTGGTTTCGTGACGCCACCACCAGGAAGGGCTACAGCGGCGTCGGTATCTACACGCGCATCGAGCCCGATACGGTGCTGACCGGGCTGGGCTGGGAGGACTTCGACGAAGAAGGTCGCTACATCGAGGCGCGCTTTGGCAATCTGAGCGTGGTGTCGCTGTATTTCCCCTCCGGCTCCTCGGCAGAGGCCCGTCAGCAGTTCAAGTTCCGCTGCATGGACTGGTTTTCCCCCATTCTCGACCAGTGGCTCGCCAGCGGCCGCGACTATGTGGTCTGCGGCGACTGGAACATCGTGCGCAGCGAGAAGGACATCCGCAACTGGCGCTCCAACCAGAAGAATTCCGGCTGCCTGCCGGAGGAGCGCGCCTGGATGAACGCGCTGATCGAGCGCGGCTGGGTCGATACGTACCGTGAGCAGCGACCCGATGGCGAGGATTACACCTGGTGGAGCCAGCGCGGTGCCGCGCGCGCCAACAACGTCGGCTGGCGCATCGACTACCAGCTGGCCTCGCCCTCCTTGCGTGCCCGACTGCGCACTTGCGCGATCGATTCCGAGCCGCGCTTCTCCGATCATGCCCCGTTTACCGTGGACTACGACCGGTGACGCTCTCGTCGCCGGGATGGCGCCAGGTCATGGCTCGACTGCGCCGACCCAAGGTGGCGGTCATGGTGCTGCTCGGCTTCGCGTCCGGGCTGCCGTTCATGCTGGTCGGCAACACCATGGGATTCTGGTTGCGCGAGGGTGGCGTCGAACTTTCGGCAATCGGCTTCCTTTCCTGGGTCGGACTGGCCTATTCGGCGAAGTTCCTTTGGGCGCCGATCATCGACCGCACCGACGCGCCGCTGCTGGGGCGCCTGCTCGGTCGCCGCCGCGGCTGGATGGCACTGTCGCAGCTTGCCGTCGCCGCTGCGCTGACCGGCATGGCTGTGTGGCAGCCGGAAGGTGGTCTGGTGGCCTTTGGGGCCCTGGCCCTGGTGGCGGCGTTCGCGTCCGCTACGCAAGACATCGTCATTGATGCCTGGCGCATCGAAAGCGCGGATTCCGGGGAGGAGCTGGCCTTGCTCAGTGCCGGCTACCAGCTCGGCTACCGAGCAGCTCTGTTGATTACCGATGCGCTGATCCTGATCGTAGCGGCGTGGATCGGCTGGGCTCTGTCCTATCAGGCGATGGCGGTGGCCATGGGCGTGGGGCTGATCGCCACGGTAATGGCTCGCGAGCCGGCCAGAGCGCTTCAGGTTGGCGCCTTGCCTGCGTCACTGATGACTTCGCGTGGTCTGTGGGATGCAGTCGTCGGTCCGTTCCTTGCCTTTTTCAAGGCGCATGGATCCTGGGCTGTGCTGATGCTGCTCACCATCAGCGTGTATCGCCTCCCGGATTTCATGATGGGGCCGATGGCCAACCCGTTCTACGCAGACCTCGGCATCGACAAGGAAACCGTCGGTGCGGTACGCGGAACCTTCGGGCTGGTGGCGACCATCTTCGGCATCGCCGCGGCCGGGCTGTTTGCGTTGCGCTTCGGACTGGTGGCCACCCTGATCATGGGCGCAATCCTGGGACCGGGGTCGAACCTCGCTTTCGCCGTGCTGGCCTGGACCGGGCCTTCGCCCACGGTGTTCGCGGGGGCCATGATCATCGACAATTTCTCCACCGGCTTTGCCGGAGTGGCGTTGATCGGCTACATGTCGAGTCTGACCAATGTCGGCTATACCGCGACGCAATACGCGCTGTTGAGCTCCTTTTATGCAATCCCCGGCAAAGTCTTGAAGGGCGTCTCCGGCGTGGCAGTGGAGTCCCTTGAGGTCGGGCGCAGCCTGATCGACGCCTACGCCTTGTTCTTCGCCGGGACAGCGGTGATGGGCATCCCGGTCGTCATTCTATGTGTGCTGCTGGCGCGCAAAGGCCCGCAGAAACCGCTTGACGAGAGATGCGTCCAGGCTCCCTAGGCAGGGACGATGCAGCCCAGAATCCGGGCGCCTCGGGCACCGGTGACCGAGGGAAGGTTTCCCGACCTGCCGGCCAGCGTTTCGCGGGCCAGCCACGCGAAGCACATTGACTCGACGTGATCCGGATCGATGCCGCAGGCAAGCGTTGAATCGACCTCGATGGGCGCCAGCAGCGCAGCAAGTCGCGACATCAGGACAGAGTTGTGCACACCGCCGCCTGCCACCAGCAGTCGGGTGGTATCCGGCTGTTCGGCCAGCAGCGCCTCCGCCACGCTGCGTGCGCTGAGTTCGAGCAGCGTGGCCTGCACGTCAACCGGTGCCAGCAGATCCACGGTCGGCGCGCGCTGTCGCAGCCAGTCGAGATTGAAGTATTCGCGGCCGGTGCTCTTCGGGGCCGCGATCCCGAAGTAGTCGTCGTCGAGCAGCGCCGCGAGCAGGTCGGGCTGGACCGTGCCACGCGCGGAAAACCGCCCGTCCTTATCGAAGTCGCCGCGTCCTTGTTCGTAGCACCAGGCATCCATCAGCGCGCTTGCGGGACCGGTATCGAAGCCGCGGACGGGTGCAGTGTCGGATAGCAGCGTCAGGTTGGCGATGCCACCCAGGTTCAACACGGCGCGTTTCTCAGCCGCATGGTCCAGCATGGCGGCGTGGAAGGCACAGGCCAGCGGCGCTCCCTGACCACCCGCGGCGATATCGCGGCGGCGGAAGTCCGCCACCACCGTGATCCCTGTCGCCTCGGCGATGCGCGTTGGATCGCCAAGCTGCATGGTGAAACCGTGAGCGCCATCAGGACGATGGCACACCGTCTGTCCGTGGGAGCCGATCGCCCGCACCGACTCCGCCGTCACACCCGCTTCCTGCATCAGCGCCCGTGCCGCCTGCGCAAAGGCTTCGCCCACGCGGCTGTCGAGGCGCCCCAGGGAGTCGAGGCTGACCTGCGCTTCGCTGCGCGCAAGCGCAAGGATGTCGGCGCGCAGAGCCGGTGGATAGGGAACGGTGAGCGCTGCATGCAGCTCGAGCGCTGGCTCGAAGGACACCAGAGCCGCGTCGATGCCGTCAGCGCTGGTTCCTGAGATCAGCCCCAGATAGAGGGGCGTGGCCACGGTCCTTCAGGGCCCCACGGCAACCTGCGGGCCGCTCAACATTTCCAGTCGCGCCAGCAGGGGCATCGCGCTCTGCCGGAAACGGGACAGCTCGCGCGGGTTGAGCGGGTCGGCCGCAGGCAGGTCGATGGACAACGGGTCGCGATGCGCGCCGTTGACGCGGAACTCGTAGTGCAGATGGGGGCCGGTGGCGAGACCCGTCATGCCTACATAGCCGATGGTCTGCCCCTGCTGCACGCGGCTGCCGACGCGCACGCTGGACGCAAAGCGCGACAGGTGTGCGTACAGGGTGGTGATGCGGTTGCCGTGCTCCACCACTACGGTGTTTCCGTAGCCCCCCTTGGACCCACGTTCGACAACGCGGCCGTTGCCGGCGGCCTTGATCGGGGTTCCGGTGGGCGCCGCATAGTCGACGCCGCGGTGGGCGCGCATGCGACCGAGAATCGGATGCTGACGGCCAAGCGAAAAGCGCGATGAAATCCGGGTGAAGTCGACCGGCGTGCGAATGAAGGCGCGGCGCAGCGGGCGCCCGTCGGCTGCATAGTAGTCGGTACGACCGTCCTCAAGCGTGTGGCGGATGGCGTCGTAGCGCTTGCCGCGGTTGATGAATGTCACCGCGATGATGTCGCCGCCTCGGAGGCGCTCACCCTCGCGATAGATCTCGTCATAGACCACAGCAAAGGTATCTCCGCGGCGCAGGTCGAGCGCGAAGTCGATATCGAAGCCAAGCACCTGCGCCATGCGCATGATCAGCGGATCGGACATCCCGGCCTGCAGGCCCGCGTCAAACAGGCTGCTCTCGATGGTGGCCTGGGCGAACTGCACCCGGCGTTCGATGGG
>CAZGKE010000103.1:0-12791 GCA_964526035.1 uncultured Gammaproteobacteria bacterium
CTGAAACCCAAGGTCGACCGCCTGTGCTTTGTCTGCGACATGCGCGTCGACCATGGCGGCGAAGTGACCCGCTCGCGCTTCTACCAGGCGGTGATGCGCTCCCACGCGCGGCTCACCTACGACCAGGTGTGGGCCGCCTGCGGCGAGAAGCAGGCCGAGGCGCGCGAGACCGTCGGCGAGACGCTGCTGCCGCATCTGGAGAACCTCTTCAGGCTTTACCGGGTGTTCGCCAAGCGCCGTCGCGCGCGCGGTGCGATCGAGTTCGAGAGTCGCGAGACCCTGTTCCGTCTTGGGCCGGATGGCCGCGTGCTGTCGCTCGGCGGCTATGAGCGCAACGATGCGCACAAGCTGATCGAGGAATGCATGATCGCCGCCAACGTCGAGGCGGCCAAGTTCCTTTCGCGCAAACGCATTCCCGCGCCCTATCGAGTGCATGATCGCCCGCCGGCGTCGAAGTACGAGGCGCTGCTGGAATTCCTGAAGGAGTTCAAGCTGCACATGCCGCCGCAGCCGGAAGTCACGCCGGGCGACTTCTCAGATCTGTTGCGCAAGGTGCGCAAGCAGGGCGATTCCACGCTGATCGAGTCGGTGCTGCTGCGCTCGCAGGCGCTCGCCGTATACCAGACCGAGAATCTCGGCCACTTCGGGCTGGCGCTGGACGCCTATGCGCATTTCACCTCGCCGATCCGCCGCTATCCTGATCTGCTGGTGCATCGCGCCATCGCCCACGCGCTGGCCGGCGGCAAGCCGTCCGATGCACCCTACAGCGACGAGGCGATGGGACGGCTGTCGGCGCAGTGCTCGCGGCAGGAGCGGGTGGCCGAGGAGGCCGAGCGCGAAGTCGACGAGCGCTACCGCTGTGCGTGGATGGAGGAGCACATCGGATCCGAGTTCGACGGTCTGGTGACCGGCGTGACCTCGTTCGGATTGTTCGTGGACCTGATTGAATCCGGCGTCACCGGCCTGGTGCATGTGACCCAGCTTCCCAACGACTATTACCACTTCGAGCCGGTGCGCCACATGATGTCGGGCGAGCGCCGCGGGCTGACGTTTCGCCTAGGCGATCAGGTACGCGTGCAGGTGCTGCGCGCCAGCATGGAGGACCGCAAGATCGATTTCCGGCTGGTGGTTGACGATGACGGCCACGAGGATGGGGAGAAGCCCGCGCCTCGGAAGCGCGGAGCGAAAGGGGGACCGGCGTCGAAAACCACCAAGGCCGCTCAGCCGAAGCAGGAAGAGGCGAGAACCGGCAAGCGACGCAGGCGGCGATGAACCGCGAAGCTCTTGCCTTTGAGGCGCCGCGCTTGCCGGGCAACTCGTTGGTGGTCCCTGACGCCTGTGGGCGCAGCAAGCTGCGCTGTTCACAAGCAGGTTCAGCGCTCCATGCGTGACAGCTGGCTGTTCGGTATCCACGCCGTCGAAGGCGCGCTGTCGCGCGACCCGAGTGCGATCGTGGAAATGGTCGTGGCGCGCGACAGCCGCAATCCGCGCGTGCAGTCGCTCGCCGAGCAGGCGCGCAAACACGGACTGAAACCGCAGCAGCAGCCTGCCCAGGCGATGGACCGACTGGCCGAGGGCGGCCGTCACCAGGGCGTGGCAGCGCGCGTACGCTTGCCCGAGGCGCTCGACGAGAACGATCTGGAAGGGTTGGTCGAGCAGGCCGGAAAGGCGGCGCTGCTGCTGGTGCTTGACGGCGTCACCGATCCGCACAATCTCGGCGCCTGCCTGCGCAGCGCCGACGCCGCCGGCGTGACCGCGGTGGTTCTGCCGCGCGACCGTTCTGCAGCGCTGACCCCGGCGGCGCGCAAGGTGGCCGCCGGCGGTGCGGAAACCGTGCCGCTGGTGCGGGTGACCAACCTGTCGCGCACGCTGAACGCCCTGCAGCAGGCCGGGGTGTGGACCGTGGGGCTGGACGGCGAAGCCGAAAAGACGCTGTTCGAGGTGGATCTGCGCGGACCCATCGCGATCGTCATGGGCAGTGAGGGCGAGGGTCTGCGCCGCCTCACCCGCGAGCACTGCGATCATCTGGCCAAGTTGCCCATGCGCGGCAGCGTGGAGAGTCTCAACGTGTCGGTGGCGACCGGGGTGGCGCTCTACGAGGCGCTGCGGCAGCGGTCCGCCTAGACCTTCGGTGCCCTTGCAGGAGCAGCGAAAGCCGCGATCAGGGGTTCATGCGGAGCGCATTTCGCGGCTTTCGCCGCTCCCGCAGGGGTGCGGAGGGCTCCCGGGGGCTGCGCGCTCGGCATCACGGCGGCACAATGTCGCCGTCATGGAATCACCCGCGATCCGCATTTTTCAAGGGCACGACGTGGCTCCGTGGTTGCCTCAGGTGGCCGCACTGCGCATTGCCGTGTTCCGTGACTATCCCTATCTGTACGACGGCGACCTCGACTACGAGGCGAAATATCTGGCCGCCTATGCGCGTTCGTCCGGCAGCGTCTTCGTACTCGCGGTCAATGGAGACACTGTGGTCGGCGCGTCGACCGGCATACCGCTCGCCGACGATTCCGAAGCCTTCCAGAAACCTTTCATCGAGCGCGGCATTCCGGTCGAGCAGGTGTTCTACTGCGGCGAGTCGGTGCTGCAGAAGAACTATCGCGGTTTCGGCATCGGGCATCGCTTTTTCGACGAGCGCGAGGCGCACGCGCGCCGCCTGGGAGGATTCCGGCTGATTGCCTTCGCCGCGGTTGATCGCAGTGACGACGACCGACGCCGCCCCGCCGGGCATCGCAACAACGATGCCTTCTGGATCAAGCGCGGCTACGTGCGGCAGCCGGGCATGAGCATGCGTCTGGCATGGAAGCAGATGGGTGAAGAACGCGAGAGCGAGCAGTCGCTGACCTTCTGGATGCGCGAGCTGTGATCCAGCCGGTGCCCGGGTTGGCGCTTCAGCCGATCGCGGTCGCCAGGGATGCCGCCACTCCCAGCGAGGCCGTGGCCAGCAGCGCCCCGATCAGGCTTGCCGCCAGCACGTCGCTTGGATAGTGAAGCCCGAGCACGACGCGCGACAGACCCACCAGCAAGGTGAACGGAACCAACAGCAAAGCGAGGGTCGGAAAGTAGGCGAGCGCCACCACGCTGAACGACACGGCGTGCAGCGTATGGCCGGACGGAAAGCTGAACTCGTCGAGCGGCGCGGTCAGTGCTACCACTCCGCGGCAGCCGGCGCAGGGTCTGGGGCGTCGTGTCCAGCGCTTGAGTTGGCGATAGAGAAGCAGCGCGACCAGACCGGTCAAGCCCATGTGCAGCGCGGCCAGGGGATGCCCCGCCGCCGCGACCGCGACCATCAGTACGTACCAGAACACGCCGTCGCCGAGGCGGCTGATGGCGGCGAAGAATCGCTGCACGCGTCGGCGCGTGCCCCAGCGATTGCAGCTGCGGGTGATGTCGGCATCGCGATCGCGAATCGGTGCCAGCCAGGTCGGCGTCATGCGGCACGCTCCGTGGCCAGTGCGCTGAGCAGGTCGGCGAAGCTGCGTGCGACGGCTGCCGGTCCCAGATGCTCCACCGCGGTGCGGGCCCTGCCACCCATGTCGCGCCGTAGTGCATCGTCGGAGGCGATCGAGCGGGCAGCCGCGACAAACCCGTCGGCGTCGTCCAGGGCCAGGGCCGCGCCATGCAGGCCATCTTTCAGATGCTCGCGCGCGGCGCCGTAGTCGAAGGCGACGGTGGCCACGCCGCAGGCCATCGCTTCCAGGGTCACGTTGCCGAAGGTCTCGGAAAGGCTCGGAAAAACAAAGAGGTCGCTCGATGCGAAGTGCCTGGCCAGCGCCACATCACGCTGCATGCCGACGAACAGGAAGTCCGGGTTGTCGCGCGTCAGTGCGGCACGTGCGGGGCCGTCGCCGACCCAGAGGTAGCGCGCGTCCGGCCGCACTTCCTGGATCGCCCGGAAAGTGCGCACGGCGAGTTCCAGGTTCTTCTCCGCGGCAATCCGACCGACATAGCTGACCAGCAGTGCGTCGTCGGCGATCCCCAGTGACGAGCGCAGGCTGGGGTCGCGGCGCGACGGTGCGAACTTCTGCGTATCGACGCCGCGACTGAGCAGGACCGGCCGGTCGAAGCGCTGCCCGGCCAGGAAATCGCGCAGTTCGCCTGTCGGCACGACCGTGGCCTGCGCACGATTGTGAAAACGGCGCATCCAGCCGAACACCAAAGGCGTGAGGAAACCGGCGCCGTAGTGGCGCACGAAGTCGTCGAAGCGGGTATGGAAGCCGGTGGCGACCGGAATGCCCAGGCGGGTGGCTGCGCGCACCGCCGACCAGCCCAGCGGTCCTTCGGTGGCGACATAGATGGCGTCGGGTCGCTGCTGCCGCCAGCTGCGCTCGAGACGGCGCCGTGCCGGCAGCCCGAAGCGCAGGCCCGGATAGCGAGGCAGCGCCATCCCGCGCACCAGAAGCTGGCCGGGGTCACCCTCGGCGCCATCATCGGGCTGCTGCGGTCGGACCAGGCTGACCTGATGACCGAGATCGAGCAGTCCCTGGCGCAGATTGTGAACGGTCAGGGCCACGCCGTTGATTTCCGGCGGGTAGGTTTCGGTGACCAGGGCGAAATGCATGCGCCACGCCGGGAGTGGGTTTGCACGAGTCTGGGCAGCGGCGGTGACAGGGCCTTGACCGCTGCAAGGCGGATGCATGACAGACTGCGACGTTCGCGCGTCCTGCTACGTCATTTGGGCATGGAACGTGCAAGACTTGGTGCATGAACGAGCAGACCGGATTCGCCGGTGGTCTTGACGAGCTGACGCTTCAGAGGCTCAAGCGTGGCGATGCGCAGGCCTTCGAGGCTGTCTACCGGCGCTACGGCAAGGCATGCTTCAATCTTGCCTTGCGTATTTCCGGGGGCGCCGCCTCTGCCGAGGACGTGGTCCAGGACGCCTTCATGACGCTGTTGCGCAGGGTCAGGACGCTGCGCGACGCGCAGGCTTTCGGAGGCTGGTTCAAGCGTATCGTCGCCAACCAGTCCATCGACTACCTGCGCTCGCGGAAGATGCTGCATCTGGAGTCGGAGCTCTGCGACGGCGTGCTGGAGTGGTCGACGGAAAGTCGCGGCGAGGATGCCGACCGGGCTGCGGGCCCGGCGCTGCTGGAGCGGCTTCTGGAGCTTTCCCCATCGGCGCGCAGCGTGCTCGTATTGCACGAGATCGAGGGATACACACACAGCGAAATTGCGGAGATGTTCGGCATGACCGAGAGTTTTTCCAAATCCCTGCTTTCGCGCACGCTCAAGCGCCTGCGCGACAGACTGACCGCGGACGCTGCGGTGGAGGTGCAGCATGGCTGAGCACAACGGATTCGAATGGTTGGCGCGGCTTCCCGACGTCGATCCGCCGGCGACCCTTTGGCCGCGCATCGAGGCCGCGCGGCGGCAGCGCTCGCGTGGGCGCCTGCTGGCACCTGCATTGGCTGCCTCCATTGCGCTGATCGGGTTCGCGCTGGCGCTGGTCGCAACGCAAGCTCCACCCGCGCCGGCAGTGGCCGGGCTGGACGGACTGGACGGACTGATCGAGGACAACCGGCGCCTGGTCGAGTCGCTGCAGACGTACCAGACTTCGGCGGGTGCGCTCGCCGGCTGGCAGGAACAACGCATCCGCAGCCTGGAGATCGATCTCAGTCTGCTTGACCGCAAATTGCAGGAAGGCTACTCCTTTGCCAGCGACAGCCGCGATCTGGAAACCCTGTGGCGCACCCGCGCCGGGCTGCTGAGCAGCCTCATTGAAACCTACGAGCGTCCACGCGACATTCGCCGAATCTGATTTGAACTCCGAGGTGATGTACATGAAGACCACATTGCACTGCCTGATCCTGGCCGCCTGTTCGGCCCTGTCGGTGACGGCCCTGGCGGCTGAACCGGATGCCGACGCTCTGCGTGAGCGCGTCGAGCGCGCCGTTCTCGACTGGATGGAGAGCGAGGGCGAGGCGGCCACCGGCGCCGGACACACCCTGGCGCTGCGTCTCGATCTGCCCGAACAGCACGTCTCCGACGCCGGGATCGTCTTCGACGGGACCTGGGATCCCGAAGTCGACAGCGAGGGCCTGCGTATCATCGCCCTGCGGCCGGGGGGCTCGGCCGCGCGCATGGGACTCAGGGAGGGCGACCGCATCGTCAGCGTCAACGGCGCCGACCTGCGCCATCTTGGCGAAACCGGCGATGGCAGGGCCCGCGCAGCGGGCGCCCTGACGCAGCATGTTGCCGGGCATGGTCCCGGTCAGCCCATGCAGCTCGGCGTGGTTCGCGAAGGCAGGGAGTTGAGTCTTTCCGGCCCCGTCGACAGCCGTTACCTGCCGCCCATTCATCTCGCGCTGGGTCAGGCTGCGGTCGCCGCCACTTCGGAACCGGGTATCGGTGCGGCAGCTGCCAGCACCCGCGGCTGTGGAGAGATCAGCAGCTTCGCGCCACCGCCGCGCGCGCGCGACCTGTATCCGGTGATGATCGTCGGCATCGACGGCAGCGAGTGGGCCTCGGGCGGACGCACCACCTGGCGCGTCCCCGCCGGCACCTATCGGGTGCGCGTGATAGAGCTGATCAGCGACAGCCGTCTGCGCGTTCCGGGAAGCCAGCGTGGCTTCACCAAGACCATTGAAGTCACGGTCGAGGCTGACCGCGCCTACGAGTTCGCCGCGGAGTTCAAGCAGGATCAGCGCTACCGCGGGGTGCGCGGCGACTACTGGGAGCCGGTGGTCTGGCGCAGCGAGCCTAAGGATTGCCGTCGCGTGGACTTCCGGCCGCGCCCGGGTGGCCGGGAAGAACGCTGACGAGGCGCCTGGATAGAATCAACCATGGATTCGGAGGGGTGCCGCACTCCGGGTGACCGGGCCAGGCTGATGCGCCTTCAGCTGACGATCTGCAGCTCGACACCGAGCGCCTTCAGATACTCGCGCTCCTGATCCAGATCGGCACGGGTCAGGCTGCGCCCCTGCAGCCAGTCGGTCGGCAGTGCGAGCGCCAGGCGGTTGCCGTCGGCGTCCAGGCGAATCTGAGGCAGTGGCTCGTCGGTGCGCGCGCGGTGCAGCAGGGCGGCGAGGCGTAGCAGCACCGCCAGACGCCGGGCCGGTGCTGCAAGGCGTTCCGGCAGGGCGCCGAACAGGGCCACCGGAATCGCGCGGCGGTGCGCCCGCACCAGCAGCGCCAGCACCTGCTGCTCCTCGCGGCTGAAGCCCGGCAGGTCGGAGTGCTCCACCAGGTAGGCCCCGTGCACGTGGTGCTGGCTGTGGGCGACGCCCAGGCCAATCTCGTGCAGCTGGCAGGCCCAAGCCAGCCACTCGGCGTGTTCATCGTCAAGCTCCAGGGGCTTGGATACCTGCGCCAGCAGCGCCCCGGCGGTGGCGCGCACCCTCTCGGACTGGGCGTGATCGCCGCCGTAGCGTTCGGCCATGGCTTCGACGCTGCTGGCGCGCGGATCGCGGTGCTGGACGCGACCGAGCAGATCGAACAGGACGCCCTCGCGCATGGCGTTCTGGCTCACCTGCATGCGGTCGAGGTCGAGCGCCTGGAACGCCGCCTGCAGGATGAGTACGCCCCCGGCAATCACCGCCCGACGATCCTCGTTCAGCCCCTTGATGCGAATCTCGCTGATGCGCTTGAATTCGAGCAGGTTTTCCACCAGCGACTCCAGCGTGGCGCGGGTGATGCCGGAAATCCCGGGGTTGGCGGCGGCGATCATGCCGCCGATGGCCTTGATGGTGCCCGAGGAGCCGATCGAACGATCCCAGCCGTGCTGACGGTAGTCGGCAGCGAACTGCTGCAGCACCAGGGCCAATTCGGTCTGCGCTTCGCGCCAGCGCCTTGGGCTGAGGCGGCCGTCGCCGAAGAAGCGCCGGGTGCTGGCGATGCAGCCCATCTGCACGCTCTCGGTGGCGTGGGCAGTCATGCCACTGCCGATGATGAATTCGGTGGAGCCGCCGCCGATGTCGATCACCAGGCGCTGTTCCTTGCGCGCCGGGAGGTCGCGGGCGACACCCAGATAGATCAGGCGCGCCTCCTCGCGGCCGGAAACCACGCCGATCGGATGGCCGAGCGCGGTTTCAGCGGTGATCAGGAAGGCCTGGGGCGCACGCAGCTGGCGCACCGTGTTGGTGGCGACCGCGCGCACGTAGCGCGAGTCGAACCCACGCAGACGCTGACCGAACTGCGCCAGGCAGCGCAGCGCGCGGTCGCGGGCGTCTGACTTGAGCGTGCCGTCGGCGTTGAGGCCGGCACCGATACGCACGCTTTCGCGCAGCCGGTCGATGACGTTCAGGCGACCGCGCTGCCAGCGTGCCACCACCATATGAAAGCTGTTCGAGCCGAGATCGACCGCGGCCAGGCTGTCGCCCTCGGCAATGGCGTCAGTCATGGCAGAGCTTGGCGAGCAGAGCGTCCTGCGCGCTGTGCGGCATGGACTCGCCGACCTCGATGCGGTGGTAGTGGCCGTCGGCGTCGAGCTGCCATGAGTGCTGGTTGTCGGCCAGGTAGTTGACCAGGGTTTCGTCGTAGGCGCGCCGTGCCAGGTCGCTGTCGAGGATGGGGAAGCAGGTCTCCACGCGACGCAGCAGGTTGCGCTCCATCCAGTCCGCGCTGGAGGCAAAGATTTCCGGCGCGCCGCCATTGCCGAACCAGTACACGCGGCTGTGCTCCAGAAAGCGGCCGACCAGCGAGCGCACGCGGATGTTTTCGGAAACGCCAGGCAGGCCGGGCCTCAATGCACAGGCGCCGCGTACGATCAGGTCGATCTCCACCCCGGCGATGGACGCCTCGTAGAGCTTGGCGATGATGGTCTCTTCGGTCAGCGCATTGAACTTGGCAATGATGCGTCCTTCGCGACCGGCACGACGGTGAATGATCTCCCGGTCGATCATCGCCAGCAGGCGTTTGTGCAGCGTGAAAGGAGACTGCAGCAGACGTTTCAGCTTCAGCGCCGGGCCGAGCCCGGAAAGCTGCAGGAAAATCTGGTGCACGTCCTCGCCGATCTCCGGATCGCAGCTGAGCAGCGCGATATCGGTGTATGCGCGCGCGGTACCCGGGTGGTAGTTGCCGGTACCGACGTGCACATACCGGCGCAGACGTCCGCCTTCGCGGCGCACGATCAGCAGCATCTTGGCGTGGGTCTTGAAACCGACCACGCCGTACACCACCTGCACGCCGGCCTCCTGCATGCGGTTGGCAAGGTGGATGTTGGCCTCTTCGTCGAAGCGCGCGCGCAGCTCGACCACCACGGTGACGTCCTTGCCGTTGCGTGCGGCCTCGATCAGCGCGCCGACCAGCACCGAGTCCTCGCCGGTGCGGTACAGCGTCTGCTTGATCGCCAGCACGTCGGGATCCACGGAGGCCTGCTTGAGCATGTCGACCACCGGCGCGAAGCTGTCGAACGGGTGGTGCAGCAGCACGTCGCCGCGCGCCACGGTTTCGAACACGTTGGTGCCGGACCCGAGCCCGGGTGGAATGCGCGGGATGAACTTCGGGTACTTGAGGTCCGGCCGCTCCAGCATGTCGTAGACCGCGACCACGCGATTGAGGTTGACCGGGCCGGCGCAGCGATAGACCTCTTCGTCACCCAGCTCGAAGTGGGACATCAGCGTGCGCGCCACCGGGCGCGGGCAGCTTTCGGCAAGTTCCAGGCGCACCGCCTTCGCGAAGCCGCGGCCGGCAAGCTCGCCCTGCAGCGCACGCGCGAGGTTCTCGACTTCTTCCTCGTCGACGAACAGCTCGGAGTTGCGGGTGACACGGAACTGGTAGGCCCCCTTGACATGCATGCCGGAGAACAGCTCGTCGACGAAGGTCGACAAGATCATCGACAGGAAGACGAAGTTGTCGCCGCCGTCGGATATCTCCGCGGGCAGTCGGATGATGCGCGGCAGCGAGCGCGGCGCGCGCACCAGGGCGGTATCGGCTTCGCGGCCGAACGCGTCGCGGCCGCGCAGCAGCACTACCAGGTTGAGGCTCTTGTTCAGAATGCGCGGGAAGGGGTGCGCCGGATCGAGGCCCAGCGGGCTCAGCACCGGCAGGACTTCGTCCTCGAAATAGCCGCGCAGCCAGCGTCTTTGTGCGGCGGTCCACTGCTCGCGGCGCAGGAAGCGTACCCGCTGTTCCGCCAGCGCCGGCAGCAGGATCTCGTTCCAGACGTGGTACTGCTGTTCCACCAGCGACAGTGCGCGCTCGCGTATCAGCTTCAACGCGTCGCTCGCGGTGAGACCGTCCGCGCCGGGCCGACTGGCAGCGGCAAAGGCCTGCTGGTGGCGAATGGCAGCGACCCTGACCTCGAAGAACTCATCGAGGTTGGTGCAGGAGATGCACAGGAAGCGCAGTCTCTCCAGCAGCGGCACGCGCGCGTCGCGCGCCTGCTCGAGCACGCGCAGGTGGAACGCGAGCTGGCTGAGCTCGCGATTGATGTACAGACCCGGATCGAGCAGGTCGGGCGTGCTCGACGCGTCGGCGGTGACCTCCGGTTGCGGATCTGCAGCGTTCACTCGGCTTCTTCCATCAGGGATTCCGGCGCAAGAAGGCGCGCAGGGCCGAAGATACACGCAAAAGTGCTGCCCTTGCCGACCTCGCTTTCGATGTCAAGGTGGCCCTGGTGCAGGCTGAGCACGTGTTTGACGATGGAAAGCCCGAGACCGGTTCCGCCGCTGTCACGCGAGCGGCTTGCCGACACCCGGTAGAAGCGCTCGGTGATCCGCGGTATGTGCTGTGCGGGAATGCCGTGGCCGCTGTCGATGACTTCGAAACGGGCCCCTTCCGCGCTGCTGGTCCAGCGGATCACGATGCGACCGTCGGTCGGGGTGTAGCGTACTGCGTTGCTCACCAGGTTGGAGAAGGCGCTGTGCAACTCCTTGGCCGAGCCGAGAAAATCGTGCTCGCCATGGCGCTCGATCTCGACCTTGTGGCGTCCCTGGCTGAGCGCCTCCGCCTCGCGCTTGAGGGTGGCCAGCATCGGACGCATGGCTATGCGTTCTTCCGGCAGGCTGTCCTGGGCCTCCAGCCGCGACAGGGTGAGTAGATCTTCGACGATCTGCGTCATGCGCCGGGACTGGTTGCGCAGCTCGCGAAGAATGGGCTCCCATTCAGGCTGCTCCTCGGGGTCGATCAGGTCGAGGTAGCCGTGCACCACGGTGAGCGGCGTGCGCAGCTCGTGCGAGACGTTGGCGACGAAATCGCGTCGCACCTGCTCCAGGCGCATCAGGTTGGAAATGTCGCGCACCACCAGCATGCGCTGATCGGTGCCGTAGGGAATCATGCGCAGCCCCAGTCGAACGCTGTCGTCGGGCGGCGAAGGCAGGTCCAGAAGCGGTTCGTCGCCGCGGCCCTCCTGCAGCCAGCGCGCCAACCGCGCCGAGCGCACCAGATTGGTGAAGATGCCGCCGATGTCCTTGGGGTAGCGCAGGCCAAGGTAACGCTTGGCAGCCTTGTTGAACCAGACGATTTCGCCATCGCGATCGAGCACCAGCACGCCGTCGGGAAGCGCAGCGGCGGCCTCGCGAAAAGCGTTCAGACCATCGAGCAGCCGGCGGCGCTGGCGGCGCGCGACGCGCTGGCGGCGCCACAGTTCGGAGTAGAGGTCGCCCCAGATACCCCAGCCTTCCGGGGGCGGCAGGCGACGATGGTTCTTCAGCCAGCGCTGCAGGCGGAACAGTTGCGTCAGGGTCCAGGCGAGATACCCGGCGAGCACCGCCGCCAGCAGCAGTGAAGGCCTGCCGAGTGCCAGCCCCACCAGGAATGCGCCAAGCAGCAGCCCGCCAAGGCTCCACAGGGTCACCCAAAGGCCGCGCCCGACTCTGGAGGAAGTCATGATCGGCGTTCCCCCGAAGGCGGGGCAAACAACTTCAGTAATTCACCGAAAAACGGTAGCCCGCCCCGCGCACAGTCTGCACCAGCGGGTCCATGGCGAACGGCTCCAGGGTCTTGCGCAGACGCCGGATATGCACGTCCACCGTGCGTTCCTCGACGTACACGTTGCCACCCCATACATGGTCCAGCAGCTGGCTTCGGGAGTAGACCCGCTCGGCGTGGGTCATGAAGAAGTGTAGCAGGCGGTACTCGGTGGGCCCGATGCTGACCGGTCTGTCGCCGGCGAACACGCGGTGGGCCGCGATATCGATGCGCAGGCCTCCCAATTCAACCGTGCCTTCCTGGGTTTCCCCTTGGACGCGGCGCAGCACGGCCTTGATGCGCGCCATGAGCTCGCGGGTGGAGAACGGCTTGACCACATAGTCGTCGACCCCCGCGTCGAGGCCATTGACGCGATCCCCTTCCTCGCCGCGCGCGGTGAGCATGATGATCGGCACTTCGCGGGTCAGCGTTTCGCGGCGCAGACGTCGGGCGTAGTCGATCCCGCTGATACCGGGCAGCATCCAATCGAGCAGGATCAGATCCGGTACGCGCTCCATGATCGCGTGCTGCGCCTCGCGTGTATCGGCAGCATGCACCGCCTCCAACCCGGAGCGCTTCAGGGCGAACGCCACCATGTCGCGGATGGCGGGTTCGTCGTCGACGATCAGAATACGTTTCTGCACAACGCCTTCAGGGTAGCGCCCAAGGGGTTGGGCGGTGTCATTTGATAACAGAAATGTTGCAGTCGTGTGACTGGGAGTGGAGGGTGTCATTCAGTTGTCGGTATTCGTCCTGCGGCCCGGTCACTTGCTCTGGGAGGTTGGCATCCCATGCCGACGTCATTGGAATGTCCGCCTCCCGGCGGCCGTATCGCATTTCTCTGGGCTTCCCTGTAGGAGCGCACCCGTGCGCGACCGCGGAGGTTCGTCTCTCCTCGGTAGAGGGTATGTCCGCCTGGTGGCGGTGATTGTTGTGTCATCCATGAC
>CAZGKE010000104.1:0-7103 GCA_964526035.1 uncultured Gammaproteobacteria bacterium
CGGAGGGAATAGCCCGTAAGGGGGGCGCACACGATGTGCGCCCGTCTGGCGTCGGACCAGGGAGGGTCCGTCGACAGACCTCCGTAGGACCCGCGCGTACTTCCTGCACAGGAGGTGCAGGAAGCGCAACACCGGGGCGTCCTTCTCTTTGGTTACTTTCTCTTGGACGAGCAAGAGAAAGTGACCCGGCCGCCGGGAGGCGGACGGAATAAATGTCATGGATGACACAAACAAACCCCGCCGCAAGGCGGGCATTCCTTATGGGATGCCGACCGACCTCGCGCGCGCGCGAAAGTGACCCGGCCGCCAGGCCGACAACCCCGGAACGGGAATCCGACGACCCCGTCACAACTCCTCCTCCGTCAATCGCCGCAGGTACTCGTCGACATTCACCTCGACCTCCCGCGGCCGGCGGTTCAGCAGGTCCTGGATGCGCTCGTTGGTGCTTTCGCGTACTTCGTCGACGCTGCCGGTCAACAGCACCCGGCCCTGGTCGAGCACGGTGATCGAGTCGGCAATCTTGAAGGCGGAATCAAGCTCATGGGTGACCACCACGATGGTCATGCGCAGGGCGTCGCGAAGACGCAGAATCAACTCGTCGAGTTCTGCCGACACCACCGGATCGAGACCCGCCGACGGTTCGTCGAAGAACAGCAGGCGCGGATCCATGACGATGGCGCGCGCCAGCGCGGCGCGCTTCACCATGCCGCCGGAAAGCTGGCTCGGCATCAGGTCCTGGAAGCCTCCGAGATTGACCACCTCGAGCTTCAGGCGACTCATGATGCGAACCGTGTTTTCGTCGAGGTTGGTGTGCTCGCGAAGCGGCAGGGCCACGTTGTCGCCCACCGTCATCGAAGTGAACAGAGCGCCGCTCTGGAAGGACACCCCCATCTTGCGGCGCAGCGCGAGCAGTTCCGCGGGGCTGGCCCTGGTCAGCTCCATGCCGAGGATGCGCACCGATCCGGCGGCCGGACGGATCAGGCCGAGCAGGTGCCTGAGCAGGGTGCTCTTGCCGGAGCCCGATCCCCCCATGATCACGCGGATCTCCCCGGAGCGGACCGTGAAGTCGACGCCGTGCAGGATCTTGCGCCGGCCGAACCAGGCGTCGAGGCCGTGAACCTCGATCAGCGGCGCGCCGAGTTCGCGCGCCGGGTCCGAAAAGTAGGCTTCGGTAGTCATCGATTGAGGAAGAAGCTGAACAGCATGTCGGCGACCACGATGAAGCTGATCGACAGCACCACCGCGCGGGTGGTCGCGCGGCCGACACCCTCGGCGCCGCCGCTGACCGCGAATCCGGTGCTGACGCCGATCAGGGTGATGAGCATGGCGAACACGACGCTTTTCGACAGGCCCTCCCACAGATCGCGCGGATCGAGCAGCTGCAGCGTCTGCGAAAGATAGGCGCCGACGCTCATTTCAAGGAAAGGGCTGGCATACAGGGCGGCGCCAAGCAGCGCCACGCCGTTGGCGATCATGGTCAGCGCCGGCACCATGATCAGCATGGCGATCAGCGCCGGCGCCACCAGGTAACGGACCGGCTCGACGCCGATCACTGCCAGCGCATCAACTTCCTGCGAGACCTGCATGGAGCCGATGCGTGCCGCCAGCGAAGATCCGGTACGTCCGGCCACCAGGATGGCGGTGATCAATGCCCCGAACTCGCGGGTGACCGACTTGGCGACCGCCATGATCACCTGGCTCTCGGCGCCGAACTCACCGAGCGCGGCGATGAACTGGATGCCGAGCATCACGCCGATGGTGAAACTGAGCATGGCGACGATGGGTATGGCATCGACGCCGACCTGGCGCATCTGCTCGAACACGGCGCTCAGGCGCACCGGCTGGCCATGGCGCCAGCCGAGGAAGATGAAGTAGAGGCTTTCCGCCAGCAGCATGCCGGCGTAGCCCAGACCGGAAACCGACTGTACGGTTCGGCGACCGATCCCGGCGATGAAATCAGCGGCGCGGGTCATCGCCGGGGTGCCCTACTCCGCCGCCCGCGCTGCATCCAGGTCAGCATAGATCGGAAATACCCGGTCCAGCCGAGCCAGCTCCAGCACCGACTTCACCGGCGCACTGACCGCCAGCAGCGCGAAGCGCTGGCCCTTGGCCCGGGAATTCTGGAACCCTTCGACCAGGGCAGCAATGCCCGAGGAATCGATATAGGTGACCCCGGCCATGTCCACACCCACGCCGCCGCCCTCCTTCAGCGCGTCGAGGATGGCGCGACGCAAATCCTGCGACCAGGACAGGTCGACCTCTCCGCTTACCCGGACGACATGGAAATCGTCATGCCACTGGCTGTCGAGCCCGTTCATTGCTCCCCTCTCCTTACCGCGGCGCTGCCCAGCCGCTTGCTCATGCTCAATATATTGCCTTCGCCGGCGCTTGCCGGCGTCAGCTTCCAGTCGTCCATCAACGCGTCGATGAAATTGACGCCGAGCCCGCCCGGCCGGCACTCAGCCAGGTCGCGCGGCTTCACGCTCGCCGGGTCGACCGGCGGCGCCCAATCCCTCAATACGAAGTCCAGCCGGCCATCGCGGACATCGACGCGCAGCGACATGTCGCCCCCCCCGCACCCACCATAGGCATGACGGATGACATTGCAAGCGGCTTCGTGCACCGCCAGCACCAGCTGCTCGCGCAGCTCCTGACCAACCCCTGCCTGGTCCAGCGCCCGCCCCAGCTGCTCGCGCAGGTCGCGCAGGGCATCGGCATGCGCGGGCGCGCGCCAGTCGAGAAGCGCGCTTTCGGAGGCGCGGTCCTCGATCAGCATCAGCGTGGTGTCGTCGGCGAGTGCGGCCTGTCTGAGTTCGGCGATGATGGCACGCAGCCGCGCCTCGGGCAGCAGCTGTGCGTGACGCGCGATCATGGCCTTGACCCCCGCGATGCCGATCACCTCGGCGCGCTCGTCGCGCACGTCGGTGACGCCGTCGGAAAACAGGTACATGCTGGCGCCCTTCAGCTCCGCGCTCTGGCTGGGGAAAGCCATGCCTGGGAGGATACCGAGCGGCGGCGCCTCGGCCGGGTGCTCGTCGACCCGTCCGTCACCATGCTGCACCAGAAGCGGCGGGAAGCCGGCGTTGGACCAGATCGCGCGCTGCGTGCCGGGATCGTAGTAGCCGGCCACCGCGCAGACGAACATGCCCCCGGTCACCCACCCGCCGATCTCGTCATTGACGCGCGCCAGCCACGCCTCGGGCGAGAGCATGTCGAGTCCCGCCCAGCGCAGCAGGCTGGCGGTCCGCACCATCAGGAATGCGGCGTCGAGACCCTTGCCGGAGACGTCGCCGACAACGAAGGCGATGCGTCCGTCGGGCAGGTCGAAGTAGTCGTAGAAGTCCCCGGAAATTTCCCGCGCCGGGAGGTTCAGCGCCAGCAGCGGGTAGCCGTCGCGACGGCGCTTGGGCAGCAGTGAGCGCTGCAGGCGGCGCGCCAGGGTGAGCTCTCTCTTGATGCGGTTCTGCTCGATGAGGTCCTGCGCCAGCGTGGCGTTGTTCAAGGCCAGCGCGGTCGGCGCGGCGAGCAGGCGCAGCACGTCACGGTCGTTGTCGCCGAACAGTCCGCCAGCGCGCTTGTTCAGCACCTGGATGACTCCGATCGGCCCGCGCGCAGTGGACAGGGGCGCGCACAGAATGGAGCGCGTGACGAAGCCGGTATGGCGGTCGATCTGCCCGGTGAAATCGGGATCCTCGCGTACGTCGCGCACCAGCTGCGGCGCGTTTTCGGACAGGGTGCGGCCGACCACGCCCTGGTTGACGGGAATCTTCAGGCCGCTGACATCGGCGGGACCTGCGCAGGCGCGGCACACCAGGAACTCGCCTCTGTCGTCGACCAGGAACAGCGAGGCGGCTTCAGCCTCCATGTAGTCGACGATGCGAACGACCGCCTCGCGCAGGGTCTGTTCCAGATCCAGCGACAGCGCCAGCGCCTCGCTGAGATCGGCAAGCTGCGTCAACAGCTCGCGGGGAAAGCCACCTGCGGTGAGCCCCGGTGCGTTCACTCCTGCCCGCCGCCCTCGCCGCGAGAGGAAGACTCGCGGCGCGGACGCCGCCGCCGCAGGCCCCATAGCGTCAGGATGGGCCCCGACAGCACGTAGGTAACGCCGATGGCCAGCAGCACGCGCGGAGGGTCAATGGCCAGCAGGACGAAGATGCCGACCACCAGCGGAATCCAGATGAAGGGAACGCGATCGGCCAGAGGCAGCGACTTGAAGCTGTAGTAACGGATCCGGCTGACCATCAACAGGCCCACGATCACCGTCAGCGCGAGAGCCAGGGGCGCCACATCGGCCCCCGCGTACTGCGAGTCGGCCAGGGTCCACACGAAAGCCATCATCAGTCCCGCCGCCGCCGGGCTGGCAAGCCCCTGGAAGTAGCGCTTGTCGATCACGCCGACCTGCGTATTGAAGCGTGCCAGCCTGAGCGCCGCGCAGGCCGCGTAGAGGAACGCCGCAGCCCAGCCGACCTTGCCCCAGGTTGGCCCCAGGTCGCGCAGCAGGGACAGCGACCAGGCGTACATGACCAGCGCCGGCGCCATGCCGAAGCTCACCAGGTCGGCGAGGCTGTCGTACTGCACGCCAAACTCGGTCTGGGTGCCGGTCATGCGTGCGATGCGGCCATCCAGTCCATCCAGTATCCCGGCCACGAAGACGGCGATGGCGGCATCGATGTACTGCCCCTGCATCGCAGCGATGATGGCGTAGAATCCGGCGAAGAGCCCGCCCGTGGTGAACAGGTTGGGCAGCAGGAAAATCCCGCGATGCGGTCGCCGCGGTTCGCTCTCCGGGGCGCTCATCGGCGGATATTGCGGGCAGTCGACATGGGTTCAAAGTGTACCCGAACCCGGTCAGGCCACTTGTACATGCATGCACTCGGTGCTACAGAGCACATCAGGCACCCCCGAAGGAGTCGTATCCCATGGTCCGAGCACTCGCCATCCTTGTCCTGACGCTCTGCATGGCCGTGGCCGCGCAGGCAACGCGCTTTTACAAGTGGGTCGACGAGGACGGCGTCGTCCATTACTCCGACACCCGCCCCGATCACGAGCGCTACGAACAGCTCGACGTTCGCGAGCCGCCCTCGCTCGAGGACGAACTGGAAGCCGCCGGAATCGACCCATCCGAGGAGGACCCTGCGCTGGCAAAAACTGAAGCAGCAGCAGCCGCGGAACGCGCCGCGCAGGAGGCGCGTCGGACCAGCTGCACCAATGCGCGAACCACCCTCAGTGAACTGACCAGCAACGAGAACGTGGCGATGGACCTAGACGGGGACGGCAGCCTGGAAACCCTCAACGAGATCCAGCGACAGGCGCAAATCCAGGTGTACAGGTCCCAGGTCGCGCAGTTCTGCACGGACGATTGAGGCCGTGCTGCAGCGGCGTTCGTCGGGCCGTATGCGCCCCGCAGTGTGGTGGATACTGCTGACGGCAGGTGCCGCGGTGGCGGCCGGCTGGGGCTGGTGGCGGTTTGCGCCGGACACCCTGCCGGAGATCGCCCGGCCCTATCTGCCGGCCTCACCCGAGGCCAATCCGCCGCTCTATCGTTGGCGTGACGATCAGGGCAGGGTGCATGTCACCGACCGGCCGCCGCAGGATGATCGGCCCTACGAGACCTTGCGCTACGACCCGGACACCAATGTGGTTCCGACCCTGGACGGCCGCCCGCGCGAATAGGTTTTCTGTGGAAGGGGCCTCAGCCCCGACCGTTGCGGCCCATGCAAACGTGGCGCGTCGGGACTGAGGCCCCTCCCACAGAAAACCGACGCCCTGCCCTGCTCCCTGCTCCCTGCTCCCCGCCCCCCGCTTTCCCGCTAGAATCGACGGTTTTCCCCATCGCCTTCCGATCATGCGCCTGTCCCGTTTCCATTTGCACACCGTCAAGGAAGTTCCCGCCGACGCCGAGATCGCCAGCCACCAGCTGATGCTGCGTGCCGGCATGATCCGCAAGCTGGCGGCCGGCATCTACACCTGGACCCCGCTCGGCCTGCGCGTGCTGCGCAAGGTCGAATCCGTGGTGCGCGAGGAGATGGAGGCGGCCGGCGCCATCGAGGTTTTGATGCCGGCCGTCCAGCCGAAGGAGCTGTGGGAGGAGACCGGACGCTGGCAGAAGTTCGGCGGGCAGCTGCTCAAGATCCGCGACCGCAAGGACGCCGAGTACTGCTTCGGCCCCACCCATGAGGAAGTCATCACCGACTTCGCCCGCGCCGAACTGAAGTCCTACAAGCAGTTGCCGCTCAACTTCTTCCAGATCCAGTGGAAGTTCCGCGACGAGATCCGCCCGCGATTCGGCATCATGCGCGCGCGCGAGTTCCTGATGAAGGACGCGTACTCGTTCCACGTCGATGCCGAGGGGCTGGAAGCCGAATACTGGAACATGTATCGGGCCTACGAACGCATCTTCACCCGTCTCGAACTGAAGTTCCGCGCAGTGTTCGCCGATACCGGCGCCATCGGCGGCGCCATGAGCCACGAATTCCACGTGCTGGCCGACTCCGGCGAGGACGCCATCGCCTTCTCCAACGGCTCCGACTACGCTGCCAACATTGAAATGGCGGAGGCGGTGGCGTTGCCGCCACCGCCTGAGCTGGAAGGCGAAGGGATGCGTGCGGTGGAAACACCGACGCAGCGCAGCATTGCGGAGGTTTCAGAATTCTTGGGCGTACAGCCGTCGCAATGCGTGAAGACATTGGTCGTGATGGGGCTCAACGGCCCCTGCGCCGTTTGCGTCCGTGGCGACCACGAACTCAATGAGGTCAAGACCGCCAAGGCGCTGGGCGTGGCGGGCGACTTCAGGCTGGCGACCGAGGAAGAAGTCGTCGCGGCCTTCGGGTGCCAGCCCGGATTCGTCGGTCCAGTCGGGCTGGACAGGCTGCCCGAGACCATTCGCCTCGTGGTGGATGAGAGCGCGCGCGAACTTGCGAACTTTGTATGTGGCGCGAACAAAGACGGCTTTCACCTGGTCGGCGCAAGCTGGAGCGATATCGCACAGCAGATCGCGCAGATCGATCGCCATGACCTTCGCTCGGTCCAGGAAGGCGACCCCTCCCCCGACGGCAAGGGCACGCTCGGCATCGCCCGCGGCATTGAGGTCGGCCACGTGTTCC
>CAZGKE010000104.1:7203-12773 GCA_964526035.1 uncultured Gammaproteobacteria bacterium
GACGGCAAGGGCACGCTCGGCATCGCCCGCGGCATTGAGGTCGGCCACGTGTTCCAGCTCGGCCAGAAGTATGCCGAAGCCATGAATGCCGTGGTGCTCGACGAGCAGGGCAAGTCGCGGATCATGCACATGGGCTGCTATGGCGTCGGCGTGAGCCGCATCATGGCTGCCGCCATTGAGCAGAATCACGACGACCGCGGCATCTGCTGGCCGGAGCCGATGGCGCCGTGGCAGGTGGCGGTGTGCGTGATCAATCCGAAAAGCGATGCGGCCGTGACCGAAGCCGCCGAAACGCTCTACACCGAATTGCTCGAAGCCGGAGTCGACGCGCTGCTCGACGATCGCGGCTTGCGCCCGGGCTCGATGTTCGCCGACATCGAACTGATCGGCATCCCGCATCGCGTGGTGGTGTCCGAACGCGGCATCGCAGCCGGCACCTTCGAATACCGCCAGCGTCGTGCGGCGGACAGCGAGGCGCTTGATCACGCCGCGCTCCGCGCGAGATTGGGACTGGGCTGAGGACGAAGAACCGCCTCAGTCCGGCGACTGGATCCCCTGTAGCGCTTCGCGCAGACCCTCGGTCCACCATTCGGCGAGCATCGTCGCCTGTTCGTGCCCCTTGCCGGCACTTCTGGCCGGATGATCGGCGGGCGGATGTTCGAGCCGGTGTACGACCCGACCCTGGTAAACCAGGAACATGGCTGGAACACGCTGCACCGCGTAGCGCGTCGCCACGCCATCGCCACGCGGCAGCATCACGAACGGGAAATCCATGCCGCGCAGCGCCTCGCGCTGGTCACCCTGCTCGCCGAAGTTGACCGCGTAGACGTCCAGCGCATCGCCTTGTTCGGTCTTCAGATCGGCCAGGTGCGGCATCAGCGCCTTGCAGTACGGACACCACGAAGCCCAGAACAGCACGACCACCGGACGCGCACCGGCGTCTGCCGGAAAGCGCACACGCTCGCCGTCGACATCGCGCAGCGCGAACTTCGGCGCGCGCTCGCCCACCTCCGGCATGGCCGCCGCAAGCGGTAGTGGCGCCGCCAGCAACAGCGTCAGCGCCAGAAGCAGGATCCTCACCAGCGGTATCCGTAGCTCATCTGCAGCAGCCAGTCGGCGAACGCGGCGTCGCCGTGGCCGCCGACCAGCCGGTCACTCTGGCTGCGCACGCGGTGCTGGTGGATGGTCCACGGCAGGCTGAAGGAAAAGCGATGCACGCCGCGCTGGAAGTTCAGCCCGGGCTCGAGATACACGGCGTAGCCGGGACGGCGGAAGCCGTCGCTGCCGCCGATCAGGTCGGTCGACGGCACGCCCTCGACGCGCACCGCCAGATCGCCGCTGATGCCCTTGTCGAACGACAGCACGCGGGTCATCCCGGTACGCACCAGGTAGGTGTCGGGGACCGACATGATCGCCTCGCTCTCGCGGCCGCGGAAAGTCGGCACGCCGCTGGTGTTGCGCGGGTTGATCAAGTATGACGCAGTGAAGAACGCGAACGTCGACTCATCGAAGAACTGGCGGTATGCGGTCAGCTCGAGAAGCACGCCCGTGCCGCCGTCGCCGGGCTGGATCGACTGGTCGACCGTGCGCACTTCCGGACCGGTGGGTCGGTTGGCAATGTCGGTGACGTCGTCCTTGCCGGTCGGCAGCTTGATGCCGACTCCAAGGGTGATCCCGCGCAGCGGCTCGCCCTCTTCGGGGATGATCATCTCGCGGTAGGCCATCAGGCGCAGGTCGCCGATGCCGTTGGCCTGCATGGTGGAGCGGTTGACGCGGTCATGCTCGTAGAGCGACGAGCGACGCGCGAACACCACCGGCAGCGACGCGCTGAAACGCCAGCGCTGGTCATACCAGTAAGTGAGGCTGTGGTCCAAGGTATGCACGCTGTTGCGCACGTCGCTTTCATTTTCCTGCCTTTCCGGCTCCTCGTGGGTGCCGCGGAAATGCCGGTCGGAAAACAGGTAACGGTAGGCCACCGTGTACTCCCACTGGCCGCCGTGTGCGTCATGGGCGTTGTCAAGACCGATGGCCAAGGGCGCGGTGGGCCGCACCACGATGCAGCCGCTGGCAAGGACCGATTGGGCAAGCAGCAGTGCCACGATAATGACGATGGAACGCAATAGCCGCATGGCGTGAATCCTTGGAGATAATCAGCCGGGCACTCTGCACGCAGGAGGCCGCATCCGGGTTAAGCGCATATCAAGCTCTTGTAAAAGCTTGTTAAGGACCCCGACCATCGAGGCCACGTCGCCGACTACACTGCAACCATGCGCATCACCACCAACCGTCACCTGCTGCTGGAAGCGCTGGCCGTGCTCGTCCTGTGCATCCTGCTGCCGACGCTTGCACTGCTGCAGTACCGCTGGATCGAGCGGCTCGCCCAGCATGAACGGGAAAGCCGCGAGCAGCTCGCACAGAACGCCGCGCTGGGCCTGCAGGGCGATGTCGATGCGCGGGTGGCCGAACTGCTGGCCGCCGTGCGGCGCCTGGGTGCGCCGGGTGGAGTGCTCGATCTCGACGCCGAACACCACTTCACGGGCCACCAGCTCGCCGCGGACCTCTACTTCGTGGCGCGGAATCCGTCGCGGGTGGCTCGGCCGCTGTGGCGGCTGCACGCCGACGCCGCCGGCCGCTTCGCCGAACTCGGATGGGCGCAGATGCTGCAGACTACCGGTCCACTGGCCGTGGCCGTGGCCACCCGCGGCTTCGGCGGCGACCTGTCGGCGACGGGCACCGCACCAGCGCTGACGCATGCCGTCGCGGCGCGACTTCCGGGCGAAGCAGAGCCGCTGCCCGGCGTTCTGGTCGCGCCGCTCGACGGTGCGGCGCTCGGCGAACTGGTTCGCCGTCTTTCACGGACGCGTATCGAACCCGCCCTCGGCGACAGCCTGAAATTCAGCATCGTTGGCGGCCGCGAGGCGGCTGCTCTCCCGCTTCTCGATGGACCCACGTTCTCCGGACAGCCCGCGGCTGGCCATTTCCGGCTCGACACGCGCCATGGCGCCGGCTCGGCCGTCGAAGTCGCCGAAGCGCTGCGACGGCGCAACCTGGGCATCGCCTTCGGCGTTCTGCTGCTGCTCGGCGCCAGTGCTGCGCTGCTGTGGCTGACGGCACGCCGGTCTCGAACCCTGGCGGCACAGCGACTGCAGATGGTGGCTGCCGTGTCGCACGAGATGCGCACACCGCTGGCGGTCATCCTCTCGGCAGCCGCCAATCTGGCTGATGGCGTGGTGCCCGACGCCGATCGCGCGCGCGAGTACGGCGCGCTGATCCGCAGCGAATCGCAGCGCATGAAGAGACTGGTGGACAACGCGCTGCACCTGGGTGGTGTCGCGCAGCCGCGTGTCGAGGGCAACCATCGGACGCATCTGGAGGCGCTGCTGCCAGGGCTGATGCAGCGGTACTCGGGTCCGCCAGACAGCATCGAACTGGAGGGCGACACGGCTGCACTGCCGCCGCTGGCGATGGCGCCGGCCGACCTCGAGCTGGTGTTGGCGAACCTGCTCGACAATGCCCACCGCTACCGCGACGCCGATACTCCGGTTCGCTTGAGTCTCCGCAGACGCGGGGCTTGGTTGCGACTTGCTGTCGCCAACCGCTGCGGGGAGCTCGATGGCGGAGAGAGCGAACAGGTGTTCGACCCGTTCTTTCGCGGCCGCCACGCGCGCTCGGTCAACGGCGCGGGCAGCGGCCTCGGACTCAGTCTGGTGCAAAGCATCGTGACGCGCTGCGGGGGGCGCATTGAATGCCGCCGCGTGCGTGGCGACATCGTGTTCGAGCTCGACCTGCCGCTGCAGCTGAAGGAAGCGCGCCGATGAATCCTCGGTTGCTGCTGGTGGAGGACGAACCGGGCCTGGTGCTGACCCTGACCGACCGGCTGCGCGCCCACGGCTATCGAGTGGAGTCCTGCGGCAGCGGACGCGAGGCGCTGCGGCGACTGGCGGCGCAGGCCTTCGATCTGGTGGTGCTCGACATCATGCTGCCGGACAGCGACGGCTTCGAGGTGTGCCGCCGCCTGCGCGAGCGCGATCCGCATACGCCGGTGCTGATGCTGACCGCGCGCGATGCAGTGGAGGACCGCGTGCGCGGCCTGCGCAGCGGCGCCGACGACTACCTGGGCAAGCCCTTCGACGCCGACGAACTGCTGGCGCGGCTGGACGCGCTGCTGCGCCGCAGCGGCCAGCTGCCCGGCGGTCGCAGTGGACACCTGCGCTTCGGCGACGTGCACATCGACCTCGATGCCGCCACCTGCCATGTCGGCGGGCAGCCGGTGGATCTCAGCGCGCGCCTGTATCGACTGCTCTGCCATCTGGCGGAGAATCCGGGCGTAGTGCTTTCACGCGACCGGCTGCTCAACGAGGTGTGGGGATACGACGCCCTGCCCTCGACGCGCACGGTCGACGTGCACATGTCGTGGCTGCGCCAGCGCATCGAGGCCGATCCGAAGAACCCGGTTCACCTCATCACCGTACACGGGCTGGGCTACAAGCTGGTCCCCTGAAAACTCTGCACAGGTCCGCGCGCGTCGTGCGCGGGCTCGGGCAGAGACTCTCCAAGCGGCTCTCGCAGCTCTAGTCTTCGCGACGAATGGTCAGCAGCTGGTTGGCCGCCACCCCCCGCACCACCGTCTCGCCGCCGTCGGGCCAGGTCACGCGCAGCTCGTCGGCGCGCTCGGCGGTGCCGAGGCCGAAGGTGAGCACCGGCTCCACGTAGGACAGGTAGGAACGACCCGGCATCACGATGCGGCGCTGCACCTGGTCACCGCTGCGCAGGCTGACGCGGGCGCCGATGGCATCGCGGTTGCGGCCGTGATCGACCAGCGCCACGCGCAGCCAGCTGTGCCCGGTGGCCTGGTCATTGCGCAGCACCAGCGGCGGCCGGCCCACCTGGGTGATGACCACGTCGAGGTCTCCGTCACCATCGAGATCGCCGAAGGCGGCGCCGCGTCCGACCACCGGCACGCCGAGGTCGCCGGCACTGTCCAGCTGCACGGTCACCAGAGGCCGCGTACAGCGCGCGCCGCAGTTCCAGAACAGCTGCGTGGGCTGCTCGTAGTGCTGGCTCGACTGCACCGCATTGATCTCGTCCTCGACGTGACCGTTGGTCTGCAGCAGGTCGACGCGACCGTCGAGGTCGTAGTCGAAGAAGAACAGGCCGAAGCTCAGCGCCTGGCGGCTGTCCGGACCGATGCCGGAGACGATGGCCTCATCGGTGAACATGGCGCTGCCGCCCTGGGCGACGTAGAACGAGGTCATCTCGTTGGCGAAATTGCCTACCGCCACGGCGATGTCGGCATCGTTGCCGTACCAGGCGGCGTCGAGGCCCATGGCCCCGGTGGCTGCGCCGGCGTTGTCGAAGGCGACGCCGGCGATGGTGCCGATCTCCTCGAAGGTCCCGTCGCCACGATTGCGGAACAGGAAGTTCTGCACGGTGTCGTTGGCCACCAGCAGGTCAAGCCAGCCGTCGTCGTCGACATCGATGGCGGTCACCGCCAGCCCCTTCCCCATCGGCAGCCGCGTGGCGCGGTTCAACACTTCGATGCCGGCCGCTTCGGATACGTCGGTGAAGGT
>CAZGKE010000105.1:0-12712 GCA_964526035.1 uncultured Gammaproteobacteria bacterium
TCGAAACCGTCGACAAAGATTCGCGACGGGTCGACGCGCACCAGAATCAGGGCGCGCCCGAGTCCCACGTTGATGTTCGAGACGGCGGCAAGGTCGGCGATGAAGGCGACATCGCCACTGCCGTTGATGGCAGGGTTGCCTCCGAACACGATATCGCTGTCCGGGCGATTGATCTGACCGGGACCGATGGTGGTGGCGACCGGGCTGCCGCGCACCGCCACGCGCACCAGGCCGTTGCCATCTCCTACCCACACGGCACGGTCGCCGTTGGCATCGCGTCCACGAAAAACCACCAGGCCGTCGTCGTTGACGTCGGCTCGGAAGAACTCGATCTCCGTCACCGGCCCGCTGGCGTGGGTCCGAGCGATCTCTACCGGCGCGCCACCATCGCTGCGGAACACGCCGCGCACGCCATCGCCGAGTCCCGCGATGAAGGCGACGTCGCCCAAACCATTCACCCCAACGCCGTTGTCGAAGCTGGTGAACGGCGAACCGGGGTCGCTATCAGCCGTCTCGGCTATCAGGATCGAGCTTCCGTCGTCGGCAAAAGTGCGGATCTGCGCAGGACCGGTCGGCTCGCCCAACGCCACCTTGGCACTGATGGTGCGATCCGGCCCGAACGCCGGCGTGAACAGGAAGCCCCAGGGACCCCCAGGGTCCAGTGGCCCGGACTGCGCGGCGTGCAGGGCGACATCGTCGGGCGGCGCCACGCTATGGAATGCGGATTGTCCGCTGAAGCTGGAGCGGAATCCGATGCGCCCCAGATCGTCCATCCGCGGGCTGCTCCAGCCTGCGGTACCGAAAGGATCCGACGTTACCCTCTGGGTGATCCCGGTGCCCGGATCGTAGACCCAGAGACCATTGTCGGATCCCGATTCGGTGCGCTCGAACACTGCCAGGCCGGGGCCGTTGACGTGCGGGTCGGACATGAAGTGGTCGGTGTTGGAATAGTTGAACACCACCTGTCCGGTGCCGTTGCCGCCATACCAGAGCCCGTAGGCGAACCCACTGGACGCGGCAAACACCCGAATGGCGAGGACCCCGGAATCGTTGAATGTGGGCGATGCGCCGGCAATGGAGTCAGCCGGGGACAGGTTTTCTGGCGTGCTCGGGTGCGTCCGGGCCTGGACCTCCAGTTCGCCGTAGGCCGGCGGTTGGGCCGCCGCTGTTGCAGCAAGGACGATCAGCAGCGGCAGCACCGCGATACGGGCACACTTCATGGCAGCTTCAACTCCTGTCGCGGGCATTTCCTCACCTTGGCGCAGGGAGACTGTCTCTGCAAGCATCGAAACCCTGAAGCGAACCCGCATCCATCGACGGCGCGCAGACAAGCCGCGATTGGGCCCGAGCCGCTCGCCCGACAGTTCGGGCGCAGAAGCATCGATCAGCATCCGGAGAATCCGCGGATCGTGCACGGACAAGCCGAAAACGCCCGCCACTGCTAACCTGCGTGGATGACCGTCGTCGACTTCTCCGATCCGCGCATCGTTCTGGCCCCATCGGACCTCAACCGCCTGGCGCGGGAGCTGCTCGAAGGCGCCTTTCCCATGGTCTGGATCGAAGGTGAACTCTCCAACGTATCGCGGCCGGCGTCCGGCCACCTTTACTTCACCCTGAAGGACGCCGCTGCGCAGGTTCGCTGCGCGCTGTTCCGCAATCGCGCCATCGGGCTCAAAGTGCGTCCGACGGACGGCATGCAGGTGTTGCTCAAGGCACGGGTCAGCCTCTACGAGGGACGCGGCGAGTTCCAGCTCATCGTCGAGCATATGGAAGAAGCCGGTGAAGGCGCACTGCGCCGCGCCTACGAGCAGCTCAAGTCCAGGCTGCACGCGGAGGGCCTGTTCGACGAATCGCGCAAGCGGCAAGTGCCCTGCCCGCCTCACCGTCTCGGAGTGATCACTTCCGCCAGCGGCGCCGCCGTGCGCGACGTGCTCAAGGTGCTGAAAAGGCGCTTCCCGCTGCTTCCCGTGGATGTGCTGCCGGTCCCGGTGCAGGGTGCGGAATCGGCGCCGGCCATCGTCGCCATGCTGGACGCCGCGGCGCGCAGCGAACGCTACGACGCCTTGCTGCTGACCCGCGGCGGAGGCTCGCTGGAAGACCTTTGGTCGTTCAACGATGAATCCGTGGCCCGTGCGATCGCCAGTTGCACGGTTCCGGTGGTCTCGGCCGTCGGTCATGAAGTGGACGTCACCATCGCCGACCATGTCGCCGATCTGCGTGCGCCGACGCCCTCCGCCGCGGCCGAGATGCTGGTTCCGGACGGCCTGGCGCTACTCACGCGCACCGAGGATCTGCGGCAGCGGCTCGCACGCGCTCAGCGCAGGCGCCTGGAAAACCTCGCCCAACGCAGCGACGCCCTCTACTTGCGCCTCAAGGCCGCCAGCCCGCAGGCGCGCCTCATGCTTTCCCGAACGCGCCTGGCCAGCCTCGATGCCCGGCTTCCTGTGCTGCTGCCCAGGCTGCTGAAGCGACATCACGAGCGGCTGGCGCAGCTGCACAGCCGGCTGCTTGCTCGCCACCCGGCGCTTGCGATTGTCCGCGAGCGGCAGCGCATCGGACCTTTGCACGAGCGCCTGCGCGACAGCGGTCTGCGCAATATCGAGTCACGGCGCAGGCAGTTGGACGACCTTGCACGCACGCTGCACGCGGTCAGTCCACTGGCAACCCTGCAGCGCGGCTACGCGATACTGATTGATCCCCAAAGCGGCGGCGTGGTGCGCAGCGTCGCGCAAGTGGCCTCGGGTCTGCGCCTGCAGGCAAGGCTGGCGGACGGCAACATCGGCGTGCGCGTCGAAGAATTCTGACTCCGGTTTCGGCATGCTGGCGCGGCAACGCGGTTTGCGGCAAGGTTGACGGCCCCACATCTGGAGCGACACCGATGCGACATCTGCTCACAATGCTTGTGCTTAGCCTGCCGACAGCTGCACTGGCTGATCCGGACGCCTTCTGGAAGAACCTCGCCGGCCACTGCGGCAAGGCCTACGAAGGCATCGTGCTGGACGCACCGGAAGGTGATGACACATTTACTGGAAATCGACTGGTGATGCACGTGAAAAGCTGCGAAGACAATCGCATCCGCATTCCCTTCTTCGTCGGCGACAACCGCTCACGCACATGGGTGCTGACCCGCACGGGCGACCGTATCGAACTCAAGCACGACCACCGCCACGAGGATGGCAGCGACGATGAAGTCACGATGTACGGTGGTACCTCGACCAACCCTGGAAGCGCCGGGCGCCAGGTGTTTCCGGCAGATGCGCAGACCCATCAGGTCATTCCCTACGCCGCGGCCAACGTATGGATGATCGAGCTTGAGCCCGGTGTGCACTACACCTACTCGCTGCGGCGCATGGGTACCGCGCGGCACTTCCGCGCGCGTTTCGACCTCAGCCGCGAGGTGGAAGCTCCGCAGGCACCCTGGGGCTGGAAGGACTGACGGCGCCCTGGACACAGCGGGGCAAGCCCCGCTCTACAGAAGCATCGCGGTCCACGGTGCTCTTGTAGTGCAGGGCTTGCCTGGCAGCAACCTCACAGCGTGGCGAAAGGCCACATACCGACCATTGACGAGTCTCGGCTCGTGTTCACTGCCATGCCCTCTCTTCAATCAGGGACAGCAACGTGTAGCGCTGCCAACTCCCATGCGAAGTGACGACGCCTTTCACAGGCTGCGCATTCGCCCGGCGGCAACCACGAGGACAGTCAACACGAGCATCCATAGCGCCAGCGCGCCCAGCGCAGGAACCTGTCTCGTCCCGTAGCCGAACACCACGCTGCGTTCGACCGCCTGGTAGGCAGGAGGCGTCGCTTCCGGCGGCATGACGAAGGGCGTGGCCGTCAAGCTCGCCGTGCGGGTGCCGTCGGCACTCGCAAATGCAGTCACCTCATAGCTGCACGACAGCGTCGCGCCCGCTGGAACAGGCGGCGTTGCGTGACACCAGAAGAACACCCAAGGCACGGGTGAGATGTCCTGGCACCATGGCGCGAAGCCGAAGTCACAGTCCACGGGCGCACCGCTCTCCGGCTCGAACCGATCAACCAGCTGATCCAGTCGGGTCATGCCGTCGAATTGCACGGCCACGCGCACCGGCACTTCGCCCCGATTGTGGAAACGCATCTCGAACCGGACCTGCTCCAAGGTGTTCCACGGCGCTACCGGCACCGTGCGCGTCTCGAACTCGAAATCCGCCGCGTGCAGCAGTCCCGAACCTGCAGCAAGAACCACGATGAGCGCAAGTGACTTCATACCGCGCATGGATCAGCGCCTCGTTCCACCAGCCGCAATCGGGATAGTCTTTATCGGGACGCCTTTCCGCGAGCTACCCCCCAACCCTATTGAGGTCGATTTGATATCCCCGGCGCCGCGGTGGAGAATCGGTGGTTCCGGGGATCACATCGAAGGGGTGGAACAATGAAGGCATCGGATCTGTTCGTGAAGGCCCTGGAGGCCGAGAGCGTCGAGTACGTGTTCGGCATACCCGGCGAGGAGAACCTCGACCTGCTCGAGTCGCTGCGCACCTCGAACATGAAGCTGATCCTCACACGCCACGAGCAGGCGGCCGGATTCATGGCGGCCACCTACGGACGCCTCACCGGCAAGGCCGGCGTATGCCTCGCAACCCTGGGTCCTGGCGCCACCAATTTCGTCACCGCCGCAGCCTACGCCCAGCTCGGCGCCATGCCGATGTTCATGATCACCGGCCAGAAGCCGGTCAAGGCCAGCAAGCAGGGGCATTTCCAGATCGTCGACATCGTCGACATGATGAAGCCGCTGACCAAGTACACGCGGCAGATCGTCTCCGCCGACAACATTCCCGCGCGCGTACGAGAGGCTTTCCGCCAGGCCGAGGAGGAACGTCCCGGCGCCACCCACCTCGAGCTGCCCGAGGACATCGCCGACGAAGAGAGCGATGCCATCGTCATCCCGGCAAGCTACGCGCGACGTCCGCTGGCTGACGAAAAAGCCATCGCCCGCGCGGTCGAAGCGATCCAGCATGCCAATCGTCCACTGCTGATGGTTGGCGCGGGTGCGAACCGCAAGACCAGCAGCAAGATGCTCAACGAGTTCGTCGACAAACTCGGCATTCCCTTCTTCACCACGCAGATGGGCAAGGGCGTGCTCGACGAGACGCACCCGCTATGGCTGGGAAATGCCGCGCTGTCCGACGGCGATTTCGTGCACCGCGCCATCGACAAGGCCGACTGCATCATCAACGTCGGCCACGACGTGGTGGAGAAGCCGCCCTTCTTCATGCGCACCGGCCACCGCATCGTCATCCACGTCAATTTCTTCTCGGCCGAGGTCGACACCGTCTACTTCCCGCAGATCGAGGTGATCGGCGACGTCGCCAACTCCGTTTGGCGCCTGAAGCAGCGCATGGAGAAGCAGGATCACTGGGATTTCGCCTACTTCGACAAGGTCCGCACGCATCTGAGCGCGCACCTCGCCGAGGGCGCCGACGACGGCCGCTTCCCGATGTATCCGCAGCGCCTGGTGGCCGACGTGCGCAAGGCGGTGACCGAGGACGGCATCGTGTCCCTCGACAACGGCATGTACAAGATCTGGTTCGCGCGCTACTACCGCTGCACCCATCCGAACACGCTGCTTCTCGACAACGCCCTGGCCACCATGGGGGCCGGGTTCCCCGCCGCCATGGCCGCCAAGATGGTGTTCCCCAAGCGCAACGTGGTGGCCATCTGCGGTGACGGCGGTTTCATGATGAACTCGCAGGAACTGGAGACCGCGGTACGCCTCAACCTCAACGTGGTGGTCATCGTCCTGCGCGACAATGCCTACGGCATGATCAAGTGGAAGCAGGCCAACATGGGCTTCGCCAACTTCGGCATGGACATGGGCAACCCGGACTTCGTCAAGTACGCCGAAAGCTACGGCGCCCGCGGCCACCGCCCAGAAAATGCAAACGAGTTCCTTCCCATACTGGAGAAGGCGCTGGCCACCGACGGCATGGATCTGATCGAAGTGCCGGTGGACTATTCGGACAACGACCGGATTCTGAATCGGGAGATCAAGGAGTTGAGTGGGAAGATCTAGTTCCAGTGGCCAGTTTCAGTAGCCAGAACAGCAGGGAGATTGGAGGACATCGCATGGTGAGACACTACGCCGAGCTGGTCGCATGGCAGAAGGCCATGGAGCTGGCCAGCCTGGTGTACTCGCTCACCAGATCGCTTCCGGACTCCGAGCGCTTCGGACTGGTTGCCCAGATGCAAAGGGCCGCCGTCTCCGTTCCGTCCAATATTGCAGAAGGACATGAACGCCGATCCACAGGAGACTATCGACGATTTCTTGCGATCGCCTCGGGCTCACTGGCCGAGCTGGAGACCCAACTGCGCCTGAGTGTGCGGGTTGGGCACATCGAGGCATCGACGATCAACGACGCGCTCGCCCTGGCTTCCGAAGTGGGTCGAACTGTCCGCGGCATCAAGCGAACGCTTGGCCGAGCGACAGCCTGACACTCTCGCTGGATTCGCTGGAACTGGCTACTGGAACTGGCTACTGATCGATTCCCTTCACCCGAAGCGGCACCTACACGACGAGCAGCAACCATGCCCCTCCAACCCACCTACCCCTACTACCTGGCCAACAAGGCCGTCCACGCCAACACCGAGCTTGAGGTCACCGACAAGTACACGGGCGAGGTCGCCACGCGGGTGGCGCTGGCGGATGCGAAGGCGATCGACGCGGGCATCGCCGCGGCGGTCGAGGCGCAGGAGGCGATGGCCTCGATGCCGCCGTATGCGCGGCAGGCGGTGCTGAACCACTGCGTGAAGCGCTTCCAGGAACGCTACGACGAGATGGCGCTGGCGCTGTGCATCGAGGCGGGCAAGCCGATCAAGGATGCGCGTGGTGAAGTCACGCGGCTCATCGACACCTTCCGGGTGGCTGCCGAGGAAGCCGTGCGCATGGGTGGCGAAGTGATGAACCTGGAAATCTCGCCACGCGCCAAAGGCTACCGCGGCATGTGGAAGCGGGTACCGATCGGGCCCTGTTCGCTGATCAGCCCTTTCAATTTCCCGCTCAACCTGGCCGCGCACAAAATCGCGCCGGCGATCGCCGCCGGCTGCACCTGGGTGATGAAGCCGGCCAGCCGCACGCCGATCGGCGCGCTGATCATGGGCGAGGTGCTGGCCGAGACCGATCTGCCCGCGGGTGCCTTTTCGGTTCTTCCCGCACACCGCGATGGTGCCGACCTGTTCACCGAGGACGACCGCCTCAAGCTGCTCTCCTTCACCGGATCGCCGGATGTCGGCTGGAAGCTCAAGGCCAAGGCCGGCCGCAAGAAGGTGGTGCTTGAACTGGGCGGCAACGCCGCCTGCATCGTTGATGCCGATCAGGCCGACCGCCTGGATCACGTGGTCGAAAGACTCGTGTTCGGCGCCTATTACCAGTCAGGCCAGAGCTGCATCAGCGTGCAGCGCATCCTGGTCCACGACGCCATCTATGACGACCTGCGACCCAAGCTGGTCGCAGCCGTCAAGGCGCTGAAGATGGGCAATCCGCGCGACGAGGATACCTTCATCGGCCCGATGATCTCCGAAGGCGAAGCCAAGCGCCTGAAAGCTTGGATCGACCAGGCCGAGGCGGCGGGCGCCAAGCGCCTCTGCGGAGGCAAACTCGAAGGCGCCATGCTTGAAGCGACTCTTCTCGAAGATGTACCACTCGAAACCGACATCAACTGCGAGGAGGCTTTCGGCCCGGTGGCTGCTCTCTACCGCTGGAGCGATTTCGAGGCCGCACTGAAACAGGTCAACGCCAGCAAGTTCGGCCTCCAGGCCGGCCTGTTCAGCCACGACATCCGCAAGGCGATGCGCGCCTGGGACGTCCTCGACGTCGGCGGCGTGGTGGTGAACGACGTGCCATCCTGGCGCGTCGACAACATGCCCTACGGCGGCGTCAAGGACTCCGGTCTCGGCCGCGAGGGCGTGCGCTATGCTATCGAGGACATGACGGAGATTCGGCTGCTGGTCATTAGAGACTGAGCGCACGGCAACGTGCGCAGAAAAGCGAAGCCGGGATCCGTAGGTTGGGGTAAGCGCAGCGCACCCCAACACCATGGGACAGCAGACAACCAGAGCGTTGGGGTGCGCTGCGCTTACCCCAACCTACGTCCAATTGGCACTTCGTAGGAGCGGCGAAAGCCGCGAACAGAGTTCCTCCCGGAGCGTTTGATCGCGGCTTTCGCTGCTCCTACCCAAGGCACGCCACTTGCTTTTGCTGGCGGCGGACGGCTGACTACTGAGCGCTGCTCTTGGCCACCCCCGCCTCCGGCGACAACACCAGTCCCCGGCTGGTCAGCAGCGCCAGAGTGTTCGGCGGTGGGACGAAGCTGTCCGGGTTGGAGACATCCCAGAACACCTTGAACACCGCGTGATCGGACACGCCGTCAATCAGCTCGTTCGGCTTGACCCAGTGGTGCAGCGCCGCCAGTGAACGGATCTCGGTGCGCGACACGCGGCGGATCACGTGTTCCGGCCCCAGTTCACGCGGATGCGTCAGTCCCGCGGCGCCGAGCAGCTCCTTGAGCGCCTTGAGCGTGTTCTGGTGGAAGTTGAACACGCGCGTGGCCTTGTCCTCGGGCACCAGAGCACGCTGTCGCAGCGAATCCTGGGTGGCCACGCCGGTCGGGCACAGGCTGGTGTGACAGCTTTGCGACTGGATGCAGCCCAGCGCGAACATGAATCCGCGCGCGGAATTGCACCAGTCGGCGCCGAGCGCCAGGGTGCGCGCAATGTCGAAGGCAGTGACGATCTTGCCAGCCGCAGCTATGCGGATGTCGGCGCGCAGCCCGCAGCCGACCAGAGTGTTGTGCACCAGCAGCAGGGCCTCGGTCAGCGGTGCGCCCATATGGTCGGCGAACTCCACCGGCGCCGCGCCCGTACCGCCCTCACCGCCGTCGACCACGATGAAGTCCGGGCGTATGCCGGTCTTGAGCATGGCCTTGGCAATTCCGAACAGCTCCCAGGGATGGCCGATGGCGAGCTTGAATCCCACCGGCTTGCCACCCGACAGCTCGCGCAGGCGGGCGATGAACTGCATCAGCTCGACTGGCGTCGAGAACGCCGAGTGGCACGCCGGCGAGACGCAGTCGATGCCGATCGGCACACCGCGTGCTTCGGCGATCTCGGGCGTCACCTTGGCTCCGGGCAGCACGCCACCGTGGCCAGGCTTGGCGCCCTGGCTGAGCTTCAGCTCGATCATCTTCACCTGCTCGTCAGCGGCGTTCCGCGCGAAGCGCTCCTCGCTGAAGCTGCCATCGGGATTGCGACAACCGAAGTACCCCGAGCCGATCTCCCACACCAGGTCACCGCCGTGCCGACGATGGTGGCGCGAGATCGAACCTTCCCCGGTGTCGTGATAGAAGTGGCCACGCTTCGCGCCATCGTTGAGCGCCAGCACGGCGTTGGCCGACAGCGCACCGAAGCTCATCGCCGAAATGTTGAACACGCTGCACGAATACGGCTTCGCGCACTGCGCGCCGCCCACCTCGATGCGAAAGTCGTGGTCGTGCAGGTCGTTGGGCGCCAGTGAATGGTTGATCCATTCATGCCCGGCCGAATAGACATCGACCATGGTGCCGAACGGTCGTTTGTCCAGCACGTTCTTGGCGCGCTGGTAGACGATCGAGCGCTCCGCACGCGAGAACGGTGTCCGCTCGGTATCCGACTCCAGAAAGTACTGGCGGATTTCCGGACGGATCGATTCGAAGAGAAACCGGAAGTGGCCCAGAATCGGGTAGTTGCGACGGATGGCCTGGCGGGTCTGCAGCACGTCGACAACACCCATCACGGTCAACGCTCCTGCGACGACTGCCGGCCACAGCCAGTACGGATGGAACGCCAGACCGGCAAGCGATACAACCAGAACCAGACCGCTCAGTATGAACGCCAGAAAACGCATGGGCATGCGGCAGCTCCCCTTGGGTACTCGGCAAAACAGGCGGCATTCTGCGCTCAAGCCGCGTGCGGTGAAAGCGGCCGAACGCCGTTCTCGCAAATCCCACGCTCCCTGACTTGCGCGCAGCGCCCAACCAGAACACTTCTGGACGTCACAACGGCGAAGGGCGCTCGAACGCCTTTCTTCCTGCCCTGAAGCGGATCTCGGCTTCCGGGTCGTCAAGCGCCTCACACAGCGCGCTGACCAGCTCGCGCTGTGTGCTGTCGAAGCCAACCTCGGCCTGACCGGCGACGAACCCACCCTGTACGGCCTCGTGCACTCGTGCCACGGCCGCATATTGTGGATGACCCAGGTCGTCGCTTGACGGGTTGTCAAATGCTCGCTGACAGGCCTCGATGTCCAGCGAATGATAGGCGCGGCAGTTCAGCGGCCGCGCAGCGTAAGCGCTGCAGC
This sequence comes from uncultured Gammaproteobacteria bacterium, assembly GCA_964526035.1. GTDB lineage: Bacteria > Pseudomonadota > Gammaproteobacteria > Xanthomonadales > BPKI01 > DAOMOD01. Next base: position 10,364 of record CAZGKE010000105.1, read on the forward strand.
GACCATCGACCAGTACCGGGCAGGGAATGTTGGTAGCGAGCAGTTGGGCCGGGGCAAGCGCATCGAGCCTGGCGAACGTGTCGGCAACGCGGACCCGAAAGGCTTCGAACGCCTCCTTCGACAGCTGGCTGCGCAGGAAATCGATCAATCCGAATACCTCGGCGGGAGTAGCCATCACGCGCAGATGGCAGCAAAGGTTGCAGCCGGCACGGCAGGCCACCGGCCCGCGATCTGCTGGTGGCAAACGACGGAGCTGTTCATCTAGCAGGCGCAGCACGGCTCGACGAGCACCATCAACGTCGCGATGCACGGCACCATCGCGGGTGAGCTCTCGTGCGGCTTCCCGGACGTCGATGCGAAGGCCGCGCTGGAGTTGTCTGCGTTCGGTCATGACGCGATGATAGCCAAAGCGTGTGCCGAAGCCGGAACTTCAAGCGTTCAGCAAAGTCCACGATCCTCTTCTTCCGCAAGGCGCAACCGATGAGTCAAGTGTCGTGTCACGGAAACGCCCTGCCCATTTCCGCGGGGCTCGCTGCCCTGCTGTTGGCACTCGCCACTCCTCCAGCCCACGCTGTGTCCGCTGCCGCAGAACTGGTCCATTGGGCAGTGCAGGACCGCAGCCTGGTGATGATCGGCGAAGTCCACGGCACCCGTGAAGCGCCGCAGCTGGTCGGCGAACTTGCCGCCCTGATGAGTGAGGACCAGGCTCTGGTCGTGGCCCTGGAGTTGCCGACCGCGCTGCAGCACGACCTCGACGCGTTCCTCGACGACGCTGACCCGCAGCGCGCCCGTTCAATCCTGTTGGGCAGGGAGTTCTGGACGCGGGAATACCAGGACGGGCGCAGCAGCCAGGCGATGCTGGAGCTTCTGGAGCGACTGCTGCAGCTGAAGCGTGAAGGCAGGCAGATCGCCTTGCTGGCGTTCGACCAGAATCCCGGCGAAACCGACGCCGATCTCGATCGCGACGCCATCATGGCGCGCAACGTCCGCGCCGCCCTGACATCGATACCGATGTTGCTTCTGGCCGGCAACTTCCACGTTCGACTGGAACCTGGCACGCCATGGGATCCGCAGCAGCGATTTCTGGCCTGGCATTTGCGCGACCTTCGGCCGTTCACCCTCGACGTCACCGCCTGGCAAGGGGAATACTGGATATGCACCGGCGCCAGTCCTGATGATTGCGGACTGCGGAGCTTTTCCAGCGAGCCTTCCGGCGACACGCCACGCCTGGTCGCCGACAGCGAGACCCGGGAAAGGGGCTACGTAGCCCAATTGATACTGGAGCGCTTCACGGCGTCCCCGCCGGCGCTGCGCTGACGTCCCCATCACGCGCCGCGGCGGGCCGCCGACGTTTCCGGTTGAGAACAAGGGGCCATGGACGTACTCTTGACCTGCGCACATTTGGCGTCGGCTTCGGGGGAGGTCACCATGAACACCCGCAATTTCCTGTCCGCACTGACTCTATCGGCATCCTTGCTGCTCGGCGCCTGCGGATCAAGTGATCCACCGCCGCCACCTGCGGAAGTCACTGCCCCGGCAGCCGCGGTGGAACCCGTCGAGGATTGCGCTCTTACCATGGGCTGGGATCCATGGGAGCCCTACCACTTCGAGGACGTCGATGGCAGTGTTCGCGGACTGGAAATCGACCTCGTAACGGCCATTGCAGAGGGTGCCGGCTGTACCGTGACGTTCGAGCGCGGGCACTGGGATGTGTTGCTGCGCGGCCTGATGAGCGGCAGCATCGACTTGCTCGGGGGCGCCACGGCCACTGCCGAGCGCGAGGATTTCGCGCACTTCTCCGCCCCCTACAGGGAAGAGAGCTTCAGACTCTACATTCGTGCGGGCGAAGGCGACATGCTGGCGGGCGACAACTTTCCCGATGTGCTTGCCAACGGGATGCGCGTCGGCCTGACTCAGGGCTACATCTACGGAGACGAGGTGTCGAAACTGCAGGACAGTGAAGACTTCAGGGACATGTTCATCGAAGGCTCGGAAACCAGCGTCAATTTCCTCGCCCTGATCGAAATGGGTGTCGATGGCGTACTTGAAGATCCGCACGTGGCCTCGGCACTTTTGCGCCGACGCGGCTGGCAGGATCAGGTTGAAGCCCATCCACTGGATCTGGGATCCAACCAGGTCTCGCTGATGTTCAGCCGTGCCAGCGTCGACGAAGCGGTGGTTGCCCGCTTCAACAGCAGCCTCGAAGCGCTGAAGGCAAGCGGCGCGATCGACTCGATCATCAGTCGCTACCGGATCGACTGACCGCCAGCGCGAGGCGCCTGTCGGGCGCCTCGCAGCTGAGGCTCTGATGCGCACTGCGCAGGCCGCCACGGACAGGCGTTCGCTGTT
>CAZGKE010000106.1:0-12666 GCA_964526035.1 uncultured Gammaproteobacteria bacterium
GGCGGCGGTGTTCAGCGCCGATTGTGCGACGGCCTCGATGACATCGCCAGTGTTGCATTCAGGAGCCGAGGACTTCCTCGACGATGGCCGGCAATGCGGCTGGATCGTCGCGCTGGAACAGGGCGCCGCTGCCGGTGTCCACGCGTTGGCGCAGTTCGTGCCGTTGGTCGGCGTCTTGCGCGAGTGCGATGGTGGCGTCACCGAGCGCGTCGGGCGTGTCGTGGATCAGATCGTCCATGCCGGTCAGGCGCAGCATCGCCGCGCTCTGGCGGCCGCGCATGAAGCGGCCGGGGCAGGTCAGCAGCGGCAGGCCGCAGGCGATGGCGTCGATGCTGGTATTGCCGCCGGACCAGTGCAGGGAATCGAGCATGAAGTCGCAGGCGCGGTTGACTGCCAGAAAGCGCGGCCGCGGCATCAGCGGAAGGATGGCCAGCTGGGTCGCCGGATCGGCGCCGGCCTGGGTCAGGGCGCGCTCGATGCGCTTGCGGATGGCGTGGGTCATTCCCGCCGACTCACCTTCGAACATCACCCAGGTGAGGCCCGGCACCGCGGCGGCAGTGCGTCCGAGCAATGCGTCGTTGTCGGGATGGATCTTGAACGGGCTCTGCGGAAACAGGCCAAGCACACGGTCCTCGGGAAGGCCGAGGTCGGCGCGATGGATCGGCAGCGCTGCGGGTGGACGCAGGTAGTGACTGCCGATGCCCGGCAGCAGGTACAGGCGCTCGCTGTAGTGGGCGTCGGCGCCTTCCGGCTCCATTGCCGCACATGACAGGAAGGCGTCGATGCCGGTCAGTCCGCTGGTGACCGGATGTCCCCAGCCACAGGCCTGTCGCGGCGCCAGCCGCACGCTGGCGAGCGGCAGCAGGCGCATGTCCATGCCGAGTTCCGGGTAGATGATCAGATCGAGCGCGGCCTCGCGCAGTGCGCGCGCGAAATCGTCGATGCCCTTCGTCCAGCGAACCAGCGACGCGCAGCCCTCGCCGATGCTTTCGGTAAAGGCGTCGAACCGCGGGCCAAGCTGAAACACGTGCACCTCGTAGCCCGCTGCCGCCAGCGCACGCGGCCAGGCGCCGAAATAGTGGCCAGCGGTGCAGTCGCGAAAGGACGAAGTGACGAAGCCGACGCGACGGCCGCCCGGACGCGCAGGTGGCGCATCCATCAGCGCGGGCTGGAACGCCGACAGGCAGCGCCCGAGCAGACGGCCATAGCTTTCCTGCAGGGCGCGATCGTCGAGGCCCTGATAGGCGAGCAGGAAGTTGCTCCACGCCAGCTGGTCGAACGAATTGGACATGGACGCGAGGCGCTGCGGCGTCAGCCGCTCGTGCAGCCGGGTGAGGCCGCGTTCGAAGGACTGCCTTGCGTGGTCCAGCCAGCGCAGATCCTCGGGCACCGGAGGCAGAGTGAGCAGGGCCTGCAGGAGGCCACGCAGTCCAGGCGCGTGCCGGCCCTGGTCGCTGGCGGAAAACACGGCTTCGCCGAGGTCGCGCGCCGGCTTCAGGTGACCGTTGCTGGCCAGTTCACGCGAGGCCTCGAGGGCTGCTTCGAGCGTTTCGGTCTGCGCCGAAAGCGGCTGCAGCAGGCGCAGGGTCAGTCGCGGCATTCCGGCGCGTGCACAGACCCGCGCCGCGCGCAGTCGCAACTCCTGCGGCAGGCTCTCGGGCATCGGTGTCAGCCAGCGCGTCGCCGCCTCGACATCGGTGCGCAGCAGCAGCTCCGCGATCAGCAGGCGTGCCTCGATGTCGTCCGGGTGATTCTCGAGCAGTCGCGAGAGCGTGACGATGGCGCGTGCCTCGTCGCCCTGCGCACGCAGCAGGAGCGCCAGGTTGAACATGGCCGGCGTGTACTCGGGAAGCAGCAGCAGTGCGTCCATCAGGTCGTGTCGGGCGCCCTCCAGTTCGCCAGCGCGCAGCTGGCGCGAACCGCGCGCGTTCAGCGCGGTGGCCAGGGCGCGCTGGAAACGCGGATCGTCCGGAAGCTGTCGCTGCAGCGTTTCGAGGTCCTCGATGGCGGCGTCGAGCGCGCCCTTCTTGATCCGCGCGTTGGCACGCAGGCTGCGCGCTTCGATGTCGTCCGGATGATCCTGAAGCAGGGCGTCGGTGGCGGCGATCGCGCTGTCGAGGTCGCCGTCGAGGAAGGCGCGGCGGGCCGCCTGTAGACTCATCGGGCGGACACGCTGGACGGTCGGGTGTCCGAAATCGGACACTGCACCCTGCATCGGACCGTGCTTTCCGCGGCGCCCCGTCCTTTCTCCGGCGTTCCGGCATAGCGGCACATCGATTGCATGGTGATTGACATTGCCCTCATCCAGGTAGCGGATTCCGTGATCGAGCTTGCGAACGTTGAAAAATCCTATCCCCTCCAGGCGGGCCGTGTCTGGGTTCTGCGTCACATCCAGCTCAGCGTCGCCGAAGGCGATTTCCTGAGCGTGACCGGTCCGTCCGGTTCAGGCAAGTCCACCCTGCTTGGCATTCTTGGACTGCTCGATGGCGACTGGCAAGGCGAATATCGATTCGGTGGCGCCGAGATCCATCGCATGAGCGGGCGCGAGCGCAATACTTTCGCGCGCGACAATATCGGCTTCATTTTCCAGCAGTACCATTTGATCGACGATCTCACCGTGTACGAGAATCTCGATCTGCCGCTTTCCTACCGCGACATCAAGGGCGACGAACGCCGCTCGCGGGTGGCCGACATGCTCGACCGCTTCCAGATTGTGGGCAAGAAGGACCTGTTTCCGCGCCAGCTCTCGGGAGGACAGCAGCAGCTTGTTGCCGTCGCTCGCGCAGTCATTACGCGTCCGCGGCTGCTGCTGGCCGACGAGCCGACCGGGGCGCTCCATACCAGCCAGGGGCGGATGATCATGGACCTGCTCGGGGAGTTGAACGCCGACGGCATGACCATCGTGCAGGTGACGCACAATCCAGAGTATGCCGCGCGCGGCCAGCGCACCATCGAGCTGAACGACGGCTGGATCAGCGGCCAGCAGGCGCCGGCCTGAGCGATGTCTGCCCCGCGTCCACATATCCTTGTCGCCGACGACCAGCCGGACGTGCTGCAGGCGCTGCGCCTGCTGCTCAAGTCGGAGGGCTTCACCTGCCGCACGGCAAGCTCGCCGGCGGAGGCGGTCGATGCGCTGAAGAGCGACGCTTTCGATGCTGCGCTGATAGATCTCAACTACAGCCGCGACACGACGTCGGGCCAGGAAGGCCTGGACCTGATCGAGAAGCTGCGCGCCGTCGAGGATTCGCTGCCGGTGGTGGTGATGACCGCCTGGGCCACCATCGACATCGCCGTGCAGGCGATGCGTCGCGGCGCCGGCGATTTCATCGAGAAACCGTGGGAGAACCGTCGACTCGCATCGGTGTTGCGCAATCAGGTCGCGCTCGGCCAGGCGCGCCGCCGCGAGGTGCGCCTGAGTACCGAGAACGAGCTTCTGCGCAAGGAGGGCGAAGGTGACTTCATCGCCCGCTCGGCTGCGATGCAGCCGGTGATGGCGATGATTGAACGCGTGGCGCCGTCCGACGCCAACGTGCTGATCCTGGGTGAGAACGGCACCGGCAAGGGCGTCATTGCAGGGTTGATCCACCGCGCGTCCGCGCGCGCTGCGCAGCCGCTGATCAAGGTCAACATGGGCGGTATCGCGGAGACCGTGTTCGAGTCCGAGATGTTCGGCCACGTCAAGGGCGCCTTCACCGATGCCAAGAACGATCGCATCGGCCGCTTCGAGCTTGCCGACGGCGGCACGCTGTTTCTCGACGAGATCGCGAATATCCCGATGTCGCAGCAGCCCAAGCTGCTGCGCGTGCTGGAGGACGGCGAACTGGAGCGCGTCGGCTCCTCGCGCACGATGAAGGTGGACGTCAGGCTGCTTTCAGCCACCAACGCCGATCTTGCCACCGAGGTCGCGCGCAACGCGTTTCGCAAGGATCTGCTGTACCGCCTGAACACCGTCGAGGTGCGACTGCCACCGCTGCGTGAACGTCGCGAGGACATCGCGCCGATGGCGGAGGCCTTCCTGCGCAATTCCGGGCGCCGCTACAAGCGCGATGACCTGCGCTTCTCGCCCTCAGTACTGCGCACACTCGAGCAGTACGCCTGGCCCGGCAATGTGCGCGAACTGTCGCACGTGATCGAGCGTGCGGTACTGATGGCGCACGGCTCGCTGATCGATCACGTCGACATCACGGCCCATGCCGATCCAGGCACGCCCGGCTTCGCCGGCGAGTCCGCCGCGCTGGCGACGATGACGCTCGAGGAGGCCGAGCAGGCCATGATCCGCAACGCACTGGACCGCTGCAACAACAACATTCAGCGCGCAGCCGACCTGCTTGGCCTGTCGCGACCGGCGTTGTATCGGCGTTTGGAGAAGTACGGGATCGAGGCCGCGTAGCGGCCTCGGGTTTTCGGTTTTCAGAAGGGCAGGGACTGCCGAGGTCATGCACTTTCGTGGGGGCGTGAACGGGCATACGGCAAGTGCAGGGGTGATCGTTGCGCTTGCGTCTGAAAACTGAAAACCGAACACTGAAAACTTCCTTCGACGGAATCTCCGATGAATCGCCCCCCCCGTCCATCGCCCTGGCAGTCCGCACCGACGCGTGGGCCGAGCTACGAGTCGCGCGTCTTTCTTGGTGCGCTGATGGTGGCTGTCCCGTCGCTGGTGGCGACCGCGGTGCTGCTGTGGCGTCGGGAGCCCGACAGCCTGACGTGGATAGTGGCGGCGATGGTGCTCGCGGCAACGCTGATGCTTGCCTATCGGCTGCGCAATCGGGTGGTCTTTCCGCTCTATACGTTGTCCAATCTGCTTGAAGCGCTGCGCGAGGGCGACTACAGCCTGCGCGGATCGCGGGCGCGGCGACGAGACGCCATCGGCGACGTAGTGTGGGAGATCAACGAGCTTTCGCAGACGCTGCGTCAGCAGCGGGTGAAGGTCGAGGAGACGTCGGCACTGCTGGGCAAGGTGATCGCTTCCAGCGATATCGCCATTTTCACCTTCGACGATCAGCATCGACTGCGTCTGGTCAACCCGGCGGGTGAGCGCCTGCTGGCTTCCCGCGCCCATCACCTGCTGGGCAGCAGCGCCGCGGATCTGGGGCTGCTGGACTGCCTGGAGGTTCCCGTGGCCGCGACCTTGAAGCGCGCGTTTCCGGGTGGGTCGGGTCGCTTCGATGTGCGTCACGCCGTTTTCCGCGAAGGTGGTCGACCGCACGACCTGCTGGTGATGACCGATCTTTCGCGCGCCCTGCGCGAGGAAGAGCGCGCCGCATGGCAGAGACTGATTCGCGTGCTCGGTCACGAGCTCAACAATTCACTGGCGCCGATCAAATCGATGGCCGGCACCTTGACCAGCCTGATGGCGCAGAATCCTCGCGCCGAGGACTGGCGCGAAGATCTGGGCGACGGGCTGGAGCTGATCGGCGACCGTGCCGAGGCGCTGTCGCGGTTCATGGCCGGCTACACCTCGCTGGCGCGCCTGCCGGCACCGAGCAAGCGAACGATTGCCCTGGACGAAGTGCTGGCGCACGTGGTGCGCCTCGAGCAGCGCATGGGAGTGACCCTGGATGCCGGCCCCGAAGTGCAGATCGAGGCCGATCCGGACCAGCTCGAGCAGGCGCTCATCAACCTGGTGAAGAACGCGGTCGAGGCGTCCCTGCCCACGGGCGGCGCCGTGACGGTGCGCTGGCTCGCCGATGCCGAGGAGGTGCTCATCGAAGTGGTCGATGAGGGTCCCGGGATTGCCAGCACCGAGAATCTCTTCGTCCCGTTCTTCACCACCAAGCCGGGTGGCTCGGGCATCGGCCTGGTGCTCGCCCTGCAGATTGTCGAGGGACACGGCGGCAGCCTGGCTCTGGACAACCGCACGCCGGGACCGGGCTGCATTGCGCGGATCGTGTTGCCGCGCTAGGGCACAGGGCACAGGGCAGTTTCGTAGGTCGGGGTAGGCGCAGCGCACCTCGACGCCGCCGGTGGGTGCGCGCAGGAGAGTTGGAGTGCGCTGCGCTTACCCCGACCTACCTGCTGAGTCCCAAGCCCCAATGCCTGCCCACACCCCGCGCAATCCGTTATCTTTCCCCACCCTTCGAACCCCACGACCACCAACCATGACGCAAAGCGAGATTCTTACCCCCATTTCCGTCGGTGAACTGCTGGACAAGATCGCCATCCTCCAGATCAAGTCCGAACGCATCGGCGACGTGGCCAAGCTGGTCAACGTGCGCCGTGAGCTCGAGGCCTTGAGCGATGTCTGGGAGAAGGCGCCCGCCTCGTCGATTGACCTGGGTGATCTGCGCGAGCGGCTGAAAGCGGTGAACGAACGCCTGTGGGTGATCGAGGACGACATCCGTATCAAGGAAAAGGCACAGGCCTTCGACGCCGACTTCATTCGCCTGGCGCGCTCCGTGTACTTCGAGAACGACGAGCGCGCGCACATCAAGAAGGACATCAATCTGCGCACCGGCTCGGTGTATGTGGAGGAAAAGTCGTATCAGGACTATGGGAGCAAGGATCAGGGATAGGTGCAGCCATTGCAGGAGCGCACCCGTGCGCGACCGCACCCTCGCTTCGCCATCAGACCGTGGTCGCGCACGGGTGCGCTCCTGCAGGGCGAGGCTTCGGTAGGAGGGGCCTCAGCCCCGACATGGGTGCGGAAATTGTTCCGCTTGTCTTTGCCTCGTTTCCCGCCGCAAGCCCCGACTCTGCAGCCCCGTCCTCGCTTTTCCCCTATCCTTCCAACCATGTCCGGCACGCCCGCGCCCTCGAACTTCAGCCTGCTCGAAACGGCGCACGGCGCCATACTCTGCGATGCCGGCGTGGCTGGGCAGGTGCAGGCATCCTGGTTCGACGTCGAGCGCTGGCGAGCCGAAGGCGGCGCCGAAGCGACGCCGGGCGGTCGCGGTGCGGCCGCGTTCATCGAAACGCCGGTCGGCGCCATGGTGCTGCGGCGCTATCTGCGTGGCGGCTGGGCGGCGCGGCTGAGCCGCGACCGCTACATCTTCACCGGGGCCGCGCGGACGCGCGGGTTTGCCGAGCTCCACATCCTTTCGGAGCTGTGTCGCGCCGGACTTCGCGTGCCGACGCCGCTGGCGGCCCTCTACCGACGTCACGGTCTGTTCTACGTGGCGGCCATCCTGGTGTCCCGCATCGACGGCGTGACGCGGCTGTGCGAGCTTCTGGAAACGGCCGACGGCGAACTGCTCGGACGTGTGGGCGAGGCAGTCGGCCTTCTGCACAGGCAGCGCGTCTGGCACGCCGATCTCAACGCCGACAATATTCTGATTGATGGCGAAGGCAGGGTCTGGCTGGTCGACTTCGATCGCGCGCGCGTGCGCGGCGAGCGCGGTGCGAATGCCTGGGAAACCGGCAACCTGGCGCGTCTGCGGCGTTCGCTGCACAAGTTCGAGGCGCCACGGCGCATGGCCGACTTCGAGGGATCCTGGGCGGAGCTGCTGCGCCGTCACCGCGCGGCGCTGCATGGCAGCGACCAGAACGATCGGGACGCGGCATGAACGCGTCACTGGCGCTGGAATTCCTCGGCGTGGGAAGCGCCCATGCCAGCGGGCTGGGGTCAGCCTCGGCCGTACTGCTGCGCGACGGCGAGCCCGACCTGATGATCGACTGCGGCCCCCAGGCGCTTGATCGTTACCTGGAACGCTTCGCCGGCCCACCACGGGCGCTGTTCATTACCCACGCCCACCTCGACCATGTGGGCGGCATGGAGCGCTTGTTCGGACTGGTGCAATGGGGCGAGGCGTCGCCAGGCCTGGTACGCATGTACGTGCCAGCCGCATTGGTGCCATGGCTGCAGCGCCGAATCGCCGACTACCCGGAGGTGGCCGCCGAGGGCGGAGTGAACTTCTGGGACGCATTCCAGCTGGTGCCGGTATCGGATTCGTTCTGGCATCGGGGCCTGAAGTTCGAGGTGTTTGCGGTGCGCCACCACGCTCCGGACAGCGCCTTCGGCCTGGCGTTGCGCGGCAGCTTCGTGTTCAGCGGCGATACCCGGCCGATTCCGGAAGTCCTGGCGAACCACGCGGTGCACGGCGAGCCGGTGCTGCACGACTGCGCGCTGGTTGGCAATCCCTCACACAGCGGAATCGACGACCTGGAGCGCGAGTATCCTGAGGAACTGCGACGGCGGCTTGTCCTTTACCACTACGGTTCAGCGGCCGATGGCCAGGCGCTCGCCGATCGGGGGTATCGCGTCGCGCTTCCCGGGGATACCCTGAGGTTGGCGTCGCCGATTGCGCAGGTGCAGCTGGCGACCATCGAGGACTGATTCCCGTGAAGCCGACACCTTCGCTGCCGCTCAACGTCCTGCCGCGTCCTCGCGACAGGATGGGACGTGGGCTCAAGGACCTGCGCATCTCAGTCGTCGACACCTGCAATTTCCGCTGCCCCTACTGCATGCCGGAAGAGCGCTATCCGCGCGACCACGCCTTCCTGTCCTCGCGAGAGCGACTGGATTTCGACGAGATCGAACGGCTGGCGAGACTGTTCGTGGGCCTTGGCGTGCACAAGCTGCGGCTGACCGGCGGCGAGCCGCTGCTGCGCCGTGATCTCGTCGACCTGGTGCGCCGCCTGGCGACGATTCCAGGACTGCGCGATCTGGCCCTCACCACCAACGCCAGCCTGCTCGCCGTTCAGGCTGCGGCCTTGCGCGAGGCCGGTCTGCATCGCATCACAGTCAGTCTGGATTCGCTGGATGCGGATCGCTTTGCCGAACTGTCCGGCGGGCGCGGCGTGCTCGCCGATGTGCTGCGCGGCATTGCCGCCGCCGAGCGTGCCGGGTTCGCCCCGATCAAGATCAACGTGGTCGTGCAGCGCGGCGTGAACGATCAGGACGTGATGGGTCTGGTCCAGCACTTCCGCGGCAGTGGGCATATCCTGCGCTTCATCGAGTTCATGGACGTGGGCACCTGCAACGGCTGGCGCCTGGATCGCGTGGTGCCTTCAGCGGAGCTGCGCCGCAGCATCCATCAGCGTTGGCCGCTGATCGAACTGGGGCGACGCGAGAAGAGCGAGGTGGCGAGCCGTTTCGCCTTCGCCGACGGCGCGGGCGAAATCGGCTTCGTGTCCTCGGTCAGCGAGCCGTTCTGCGGGGACTGCGCGCGCGCGCGCCTTTCCGCGGACGGCCAATTGTTCACCTGCCTGTTTGCCGGCAGCGGCCACGATCTGCGCGGTCCGCTGCGCGCCGGCATCGGCGACGGCGACCTGCGCGCCCTGGTGGAAAGTCTGTGGCAGGCCCGCGGCGACCGCTACAGCGAGGTGCGTCATGCCGCTACCGGCGCGGCGCAGGGTCGCGTCGAGATGTACCGGATCGGTGGCTGAGGGCAGCAAGCATGAACGATCAAGCCACGCTCACTCACCTTGATGAAGCCGGTCGTCCGCGCATGGTCGATGTCGGCGACAAATCCGTCAGCCGGCGCAGTGCGGTAGCCGAGGCCCTGGTCTGCTTCCCTGCCGAGGTTGCCGACGCGCTGCGCGAGCAGGGCATGCAGACTGCAAAGGGGGCGATCGTCGATACCGCGATCGTTGCCGGGGTGTTCGCCGCGAAGCGCACCCATGACCTGATCCCGTTCTGCCATCCGCTGCCGCTGGAACGCTGCAGGATCGTCATCGACTGGCGCGATGCGCTCACGCTCGCCGTCAGCTGCGAGGTGGCCGTGACCCACCGGACCGGCGTCGAGATGGAGGCGCTCACCGGCGCCAGCGTCGCCGCGCTGGCCGTTTATGACATGTGCAAGGCGTTGAGCCTGGACATCACCATTGGCGGGGTCCGCCTGCTGGCCAAGCAGGGCGGACGTCGCGATTTCGACCGTCGCGAGGCCGCGCCATGAAGCTGCTGATCCGCTACTTCGCCAGCCTTCGCGACAGCGCAGGCTGCGACGAGGAGGTCCTGCAGACCGACGCCGCGGATCCCGAAGCGCTGTTTCACGTGCTGCGGGCAAGGCATGGCTTTGACTGGCCGACTGACCGACTGCGGGTGGCGGTCAACGGTGCCTTCGCCGACTGGTCGACGCGCCTGGCCGATGGTGACGAAATCACTTTCCTGCCTCCGGTATCGGGCGGATGAAGCATTTCACCCTCAGCGTCACCGCCATCGAGCCCGATGTCATGCGCCCGGGCCTGCGCGCCGACGGGGCCGGAGCCTATGTGGAGTTCCAGGGCTGGGTGCGCGGACACGCCAATGGCCGCGATGTCGTCGGACTGGAATACCAGGCCTACGCGGCGCTTGCCCTGACCGAAGGCGAGTGCGTCGTCGAGGAAACCCTGTCGCGTTTCGATATCACTGCGGCCGCCTGCGTGCACCGGGTCGGCGCGCTGACCGTGGGCGAGTGCGCGGTATGGGTGGGCGTCAGCGCCGCGCATCGCGACGCTGCCTTCGCCGCCTGCCGGCACATCATCGACGAGATCAAGCTGCGGGTGCCGATCTGGAAACGGGAAACCTACGCTGACGGCGATTCCGGCTGGGTGCACCCGGGTTCCTGAACTATTGACCGGATGGCCGAAACTGGCATAGCGTCACTGCTGGGGATCAGCCCCAAGTGGAGAGCAAGCCATGAAACTGTTGCAGTCATGCGTAGTCCTGGTGGCGCTTCTGTCCGCCGCCGCAGTGAATGCCGAAGGAAAGATCGGAATAGAAGAATTCCTGAACTTCCAGAAGGATGTGCGCGCGAGTTTTGCAGAGGGCGTCCCGCGCGAGCTGACGAAGCACGAGTGGGAGCTTCTGGACCTTGCCCAGGGTGAGATTGAACAGCTGCTCAAGGGTCGTCGGTCGATCGAGGCACTGAATCGTCGCCAGAAGGCCAGGCTCCTGAATGCGCAAGAACGCGTGAACGCCCTGCTGACCAACAACGAGGACGATCGCCTGCTGTGCCTACCGGAACACAACGTCGGCACACGGCTGCAGCAGATCAGCTGTCACACGGTGGCCGACCGACGCGAGTATCGCGATGCAGCTCAGGGCGCATTGCTCGGCGCTCCGCGCTCGTCAGGAGCCTCTCCGCCGTCCAGCGGCCCCGCAGTCGGCAGCGGCAGGCCCGGCGGCGGTTGATTTCGGGCACGCGCTGCGACGAACTGCGTGTTGCGCCACGCCGCGGACCGCCGGTTCGGTCTGCTGCGCTGGCGCGTCTGCATGCACCGTGACAGGCTGCGTCGGATGAACACGCTGCTGCCCTCCCGCTCGGCTACGCTGCTGCTTGCAGGCGCCCTGTGGCTGCTGGCAGCGGCCGCGGTTGCCGGCACGCCGGTGCCGACGGTCATCGTTGACGTGCATGGGCGCGGGCACGCACACGTCACCGAACTGCGCGAGCATCCTGATGTCGTCTGGTCGGCGGAATTCGGCAACGAACTGCTGCTGGGAGTTTCCGAGTCGTCCCTGGATCGCTGGCTGAAGCGGGACGACGCACGTCCCGGGCCGACGCGTCTGGCATTCGACGAAGTAGTGGTTCGCGACCATGTCTGTCCGCTGCACGATCCGGCTCCCGCTCTGGCGGTAGTCGGTGGCTTTGAGATCCTGCGCAGACCTGCGGCCCTGGTGCGGGCGCCGCGACCGGCCAACATGGTCGGGATGGCGATACCGCCTGACGGTGTGGTGGCGCGTGAAGTCAACAACACGCTGGCTGGAAAGGGGTCAGGGGCAACTCAGGCGAACGTGTTGGCGGCCGTGCAGCGTGTGAGCGGGCACCGCTGGTTCGCCACCATGAGCGAACTGGCGACGTTCAATCGCAACAGCTTTTCCGCTGCCATTCACGATGCCCATGACTGGGTTCACGCGAATCTGGCCGGAGCGGGATTGGAGACCAGCAGCCACGCGTTCAGTCTCACCATTACCTGTTCGCCGCCGCAACCTTCGGTGAACCTCTTGAATCCGATCGGATTCAAGCGTGGCGAGGACCTGCAACACGAGTGGATCGTGGTGGGGGCGCACTACGATTCGCGCAATCACGCGCGCTGTGATGGCAGCATCAATCCCCAGCCCGGCGCCAACGACAACGCCTCGGGGTGTGCGGGCGTGATCGAACTGGCGCGCGTGTTCCAGCGCGTGCCAACGCGACGCAGCATCGTGTTCGCATGTTTCGCGGGCGAAGAACAAGGTCTGGTCGGCAGCTTCCGCTACGTGCAGTCCCTGATCGACAGCGGCGACATTGGTCGCGTTCGGCACATGATCAACCTCGACATGATCGGTCACGCGGTCGACGACAGCCTGAGCGCACGTGTCGAAACGACCGCGACCCACAGTGGCCTTCTGAGCGAGTACGCGCTGCTGGCTGCGACCTATGCACCCGAGCTCAACTTGATCGTCAGCAGTTCGACGCAGGGCTATTCAGACCATTGGCCGTTCCTGCAGGCGGGCATACCGTCGGTGTTCACCTGGGAAAACGGCGCCGGCATCTATCCGCAGTACCACCAGGTGGGTGACCTGCCAGAGAACATGCTGTTCGCGCGCGAACTGGCTGGGGGCATCCTGAAGATGGATGCGGCGATGCTTGCGCAGCGGGCGGACTCCCTCGCGGTGTTCTTCGGCGACTTCGAGGAGCGCTGAAGGAGCCGTTCGGCGTCACGATTGCCGTCCGGCCAGCGCCGCCTATGGCGAAAGCCGAAGGCGGTCTGCTTCGGCCGCAATGAAGCCGAAGGCCGCCCAGGCCTCGCCTGACAGGATCTCGTCGA
>CAZGKE010000107.1:0-8769 GCA_964526035.1 uncultured Gammaproteobacteria bacterium
CTCGACGAGACCGACTCCGGGCTCGACATCGATGCGCTGAAGACGGTGGCGGAGGGCGTCAATGCGCTGCGCTCGCCCGAGCGCGCCTTCATCGTGATCACCCACTACCAGCGGCTGCTCGACCACATCGTGCCCGACTTCGTGCACGTGCTCGCCGACGGGCGCATCGTCGAATCCGGTGACAAGGACCTGGCCTTGCGCCTTGAAAAGGAAGGCTACGCCTGGCTCGCCGAGCGCCGCCGCGCGAGCGAGGCCCTGGCATGAGCGAAGGGTTCGTCCATTCGCTGCTCGACGATTTCAAGCGCGTCGAGGCGGGACTCCCCGGCGCCGCCCATCCGTGGCTGCAGCAGGCGCGACGCGACAACCTGGAAGCCTTCGCCAAGAGTGGCCTGCCGACTTCGCGCCACGAGCTGTGGAAATACACGGTGCTGCGCGCCCTGGAAAAGCGCAGCTTCGCGCTGCCGCGTCCGGCGCCGGCGCCCGTCGATCTCGACGTCGAGCTGGCCGGCATCGACGGCCCGCGACTGGTGTTCGTCAACGGGCTGTTCGAACCTGCGCTTTCGAAGCTGGATGCGCTTCCCGAGGGACTGTCGTTGCGTTCTCTGGGCACGGCCCTGTCGGGCGAAGCCGAGCCGCTGCGCTTCCAGCTTGCCCGCCTGTTTGGCGACAGCGACGCCGGTTTCGTGCGCCTCAATGCCGCGTGTGCGGCGGACGGCGTACTGCTGCGTGTGGCCGCGGGCGTGCGTATCGAAGAGCCGTTGCACCTGGTGTTCGCCGGCGCTCCGGCCGAGGTGGACCTGGCCTGGCATCTGCGCAATCTGATCGAACTCGAGGCGGGCGCGCAAGTCGCGCTGGTCGAACACTGGCTGGATGCGGGCGCGACTGCGCATCTCGGCAACCTTATGTCGCAGGTCAACCTGGGCGAGGGATCCAGGCTTGCATGGACGCGCCTGCAGACATCCGGACCGGCCAGCTTCTGTGTGGCCCGCAGCGAAGTGTCGCTCGCTGAAGGTGCGGTTCTCGACTACACGGGCCTCGATCTCGGTGCCGACCTGTCGCGTCACGATCTGCTGGTGGCGCTGAACGGACCGGGCGCACGCTTCATCGCCGCCGGCGCGTTCCTCGTCGCCGAGCGTCAGCACGCCGACACCCGCCTGGATATCCGCCATGAAGCGGCCGGGACCGCCTGCCAGGTGCGCTGGAAGGGCGTGGCGGCCGGTCGCGCGCGCGGCGTATTCAACGGCGCCATCTACGTGGCGCCTGGCGCCGACGGCACCGACGCGCAACTGTCCAGCCGCAACCTGCTGTTGTCGTCCAGTGCCGAGATCGACACCCGTCCTGTGCTGGAAATCCACGCCGACGATGTCACCGCGGCACACGGTGCGACGGTGGGTCAGATTGACCAGCAGGCCTTGTTCTATATGCGCACTCGCGGCATTCCCGACGTCGAGGCGCGCGCCATGCTGACCCTGGCATTTGTGCAGGAGATTGTCGACGCGGTACACCCGCAGGCGCTTCGCGACGCGCTCGCCGGGATGCTGGCAGCCAGGCTCTGACTGAGCGCGAAAGAGGCCGTAACGCCACCATGAACCAGACCGCTCGCACCCTCGTCAAAGCCGCCTACGATGTCGAGCGCATTCGCGCCGACTTCCCCTGCCTGTCGCGCAGCGTCCACGGCCAGCCGCTGGTCTATCTCGACAGCGCGGCGAGTGCACAGCGTCCGCTGGCGGTGCTGGAAGCCATGGACGATTTCTATCGCCACCACAACGCCAACGTGCATCGCGGCGTGCACACGCTGAGCGCCGAGGCCACCGATCTGTTCGAGCAGGCGCGCGATCGCGTGGCGACGTTCGTCAATGCCTGGGACCGACGCGCCGTGATTTTCACCCGCGGCACCACCGAAGCCATCAACCTGGTGGCACAGGCATGGGCGCGGCCGCGTCTGAAGCCCGGTGATGCGGTGCTGATCACCCGCATGGAGCACCACAGCAACATCGTGCCGTGGCAGTTGGTCTGCGGGCAGACCGGCGCAACGCTCAAGGTGGCGCCCATCGACAGCGACGGCGCGCTGATCGAGGACGCGCTGATCGAAATGCTGACGCCCGACGTGAAGCTGCTGGCGATGACGCACGTGTCCAACGCGCTCGGCACCATCAATCCGGTGCAGCGGCTGGTGGCGGCAGCGCGCGAGCGCGGCATTGCCACCCTGATCGACGGCTCGCAGGCGACTCCGCACTTCACCGTGGACGTCCAGGCGGTGGGCGCCGACTTCTACGCCATCACCGGCCACAAGATGTTCGGACCCACCGGCATCGGCGCGCTGATCGCGCGCCCCGAGGTCCTCGATGCGATGGAGCCCTGGCACGGCGGCGGCGAAATGATCAAGGTGGTGCGCTTCGAAGGCAGCACCTGGGCCGACATTCCCAACCGTTTCGAGGCCGGCACGCCGAACATCGCCGGCGCCATCGGGCTCGGCGCAGCGGCCGAATGGATGCAGTCGGTCGGATTGGACGCCATCGCCGGCCACGAGGCCGAACTGCTGGCGAACGCCAGGTCAGCGCTTTGCGCGATCCCCGGACTGCGCATCATCGGCACCGCGCCCGACAAGGTTGCCGTCGTGTCGTTCACCCTTGAAGGAGCGCATCCGCACGACATCGGCACCCTGCTCGATCTCGAGGGCGTGGCGGTACGTACCGGGCACCACTGCGCGCAGCCGTTGATGGCGTTCTTCGACGTGGCAGCCACCACCCGCGCATCCTTCGCCTGCTACAACTCGATCGACGACGTCGATCGCCTGGCGACGGCGCTGCGCAAGGTACGCGACATCCTGGTGTGAGGCCGCGCACGTGAGCGTTGATTCGAACGCCTCATGGAAACCGTTTTGCTGCGTTGCTATTCGTTGGCCGCGCGCAGCATTGGAACGACAGTCTGGCGCCGCGCGCCAGCGCGCACGGCGCCGCCCGTGGCTCCCTGAGGGTCGTTCGGGTCGCCAGGCGATTCCTCAGCCCAGATCACCCGGTTGCGGCCCGCGCCTTTGGCGCGATACAGCGCCGCGTCGGCACGGCGCAGCATCTGCGTCGCGGTCTCGCCAGGCGCATGGACCGCCACGCCAAGCGACGCCGAGATGCGCTCTCCCAGGGGAAGTTCGGAGATGATGTGCGATGCAATGCGGGCGCGCACGCGGTCTGCCATGAGCATCGCACCTGCCCTGGTCGTCGCGGGCAGGATCAGGAGGAACTCCTCCCCGCCGAAACGGCCGACGAAATCGCCACGGCGCAGTGAGGCCTGCAGAATGCCGGCCAATTGCTGCAGCGTCGCGTCGCCGGTGTCGTGTCCGTAGATGTCATTGATATGTTTGAAATGATCCACATCGAGCAGGCATACGGCGAGAGGACGTTCCCCTGCATGACGACGATTCGACCGCGCGACTTCCACGTCCAATCGCTCAACCAGGGCGCCGCGATTGGGCAGACCGGTCAGGGCGTCGTGAGTCGCCAGGATCCGCAGATCGGCCATCGCCGCGCTCAGTGCCTTGTTGCGCTCCTGCAGCGATCGTCTCAAGCTGCCGACGTAGCTCGAAGTGTAGGCTGTCAGGGCAAGCACCGCGGCATAGGCGAGTGCAACGATGACTTCTGCCGACAGGTTCAGGCGTTCCGGTGCCCGGATCTGGATCGCGGCCAGCAACAGCAGGTAGGCGCTGAATGCGACGCTTGCGAGGATGACAAGACGGCGAAGATCAAGGCGGAACATTCCGAAGGTCATGCCGAGAACGGCCACCAGTAGGAATGCGCCACGCACCTGGCTGTTGGTGACGAAGTACATGATGTAGATCGCGGGCCACAGCGAGTTGACGAACTGCATCATCGACATGCTCGGGTCGCGCAGCCGCAGGTTCAGGTCGCTGCGGATCATGCCGACGTAGAACGCGTTCAGAAGCACGACGGCGACGACGTAGTGCAGCGCCCGGTCGCCGGCCAGCAAGCCGGCGAAGTAGCTGCCAAGCACGATCAGCATCGAGCACAGGTAGAGACCCGAGGCCATCAGAAGGCGCTGCAGGCGGATCTTCTGGGCCTGAGCGATGGGGCAAGGCGTAGCTGTCATATGGCCCCCTTCTGTTGGGTCAACCTGGAGTGGGAGGATCTCCGGGTCGACGATCATGAAGTTCCCGACTGCAGCCGAGGCGCGTCAGGGTCGTGGTGTCGTCGCCGCGCGGCTCAAGCCGCCTGGACCATCCGCGAACCGGCCGACTCCAGCCAGTCGAGGAAACGACCGACCGTTTGCTTGCCGATCATCGGGGCGCCGCTGTTTGGCATGATCATGTGCGGGCGAAGGTCGCGGGCGATCAGCGCCCACTCGCGGCAGCCGCGGGTGTCCGTGAGGTATGCCGGTTGCCGCGACGCGAGCAAAGGCAGCAGTGCGTCGAAGTTTTCGCAGAACGCCGATTGGTCGAGCTCGGTGGCGCCGACGTCGCCGGAGAACAGGATGCGGCTGACCGGGTCGAAGATGGCGGGCTGACCGACCGACTGTGCCGGCAGCGCCGGCAACACGCGCAGTTCACTCTTGCCCAGCTGCACTCGCCCACCGCGCTGGCCCAGCAGCAGGAAGCGGCGTTTGCGTCGCGACTCGGTGCGTGGGTCACAGTCGCCGGAGCTCAGCCTGATCCATTCGCGAGAGGTGACGATACGGGTGTCCGTCCCGGTCAACCATCGTTCGAGGCGGGGAATGGCGTTGGGATCGTCATGGGCGGAGAAGACGTAGCTCAGCTCGCCCAGTGGCGCGTGGCGCGATACCGCCATCGCCAGGGGGCCAAACGCCAGCTGTCCTGCCGGATCGATCACCGCGGTGGCATCACCGTGGCGGATCAGCGCGCGGCGGCGCGTCGTCTGATGGCTGTCGTCGCCACTGAAGATGACGCACTGGTGCTCGGCGGTCTGGAAAAGGATGGTGTCCATGGCGCTCTCCGTTTGTATGGTGGCGATCATCCGCATCGTCGGCCTGCCGGAGCGTGACCGCATTCACGCTTACACACCTGTGTCGAAATCGTCACACTTGCGACAACCCGCCCACGCGGACCGATAGAATCCGCGCATGCCTCGCACCGACGACATCATTGCCTTGTATCAGGCCGCGCTTGCCCGCGGACGGGAGGGGCAGGTCGTAGCTGGCCTGTTGGCCGCGCCAAGCCATGCGGCGGACGGCGACAATCCGCTGTGCGGGGATCACGTCCGCGTGGAGCTACGCATCGTTGGCGGTCGCATCGTCGAGGCGGGCTTCGCCGGCGACTGCTGCGTGGTCTGCAGGTCCAGTGCGGAGCTGCTGTGCCAGATGCTGTCCGGGGCCGAAGTCGAGCAGCTTGATGCGTTTGCCGATGCCCTTGGCGGTGTGCTGGCCGGCGCCGAGGACCCGTCGTCCGAGCCGCGTTTCGCACGTCTCCTGCCGTTGCGCGAGGTGCCGCAACGGCATCGCTGCGCGCTGTTGCCGTGGGCGGCGGCACGTGCCGCATTGCGCGATGAGCCCACGGTCTCGACAGAAGAGGACGCGCAGTCGTGAGCGAACTGCAGTTCCGGGCTGCCTCCGAGCAGGACATCGAAGGTGTGGTGGCACTCACCCAACGCGCTTACCGCGGCGATGCGAGTCGGGCAGGCTGGACCACAGAAGCCGACCTGCTCGATGGCCAGCGCACCGATGGCGACGCGGTGCGCGAGCTGCTTGCCGACCCGCTTGGCCTGCTGCTGCTGGCGGAAGTCGATGGCGAACTGCTCGCCTGCGCGCATCTTGGTCGTCGCGGCGAAAGCGCATGGTTCGGCATGTTTGCGGTGCACCCTGAAAGGCAGGCCTCAGGTGTCGGCAGGAGAGTGCTGGCGGAGGCCGAGCGCATAGCTTGCGAACTGTGGCGCTGTCGGGACATGCGCATGAAGGTCATCGATCTCCGCGAGGCGCTGATCCAGTGGTATCAGCGCCGCGGCTACCATCGCACTGGTGAGCGTGAGCCCTTTCCCTATGGCAATCCGCGATTCGGTCTGCCGCGCCGCGACGACCTGCGCTTCGAGACGCTGGTTAAAGCCCTGCCCTTGGACAGACCATAAAAAAGGCCCCCTCCCAGGGGATGGGAGGGGGCCAAGCATCGCGGCCGGCTTTGGACGTCTGGGGGACGGACTGGCCGCGAATTCTCTGACGTCAGCGTTTGGCGACCGGAGCGTCGGACGCCCCGACGCGGATCACTTCGCGATTCTTTTCGACCGTCGCCAGGCCAATGCCCTTGACGTTGATCAGCTCGTCCGCGCTGCGGAACGGACCATGCTGCTCGCGGTAGGCAACGATGGCTTCGGCTTTCTTCAGGCCCACGCCGTTCAGGGCAGTGGCGATTTCTGCGGCGCTTGCACTGTTGACATCGACCGGCTCGCTGGCAAACAGCGAAGTGGACAGGGCCAGGGCAAGCGCGAACAAAAGGGACTTGAGCATCTTCATGATTTGGGTTTCCTTGCGGTTTGAGTGTTGAACTTCCAGGTTCCGGCCGTCATTGGCGCGGTGAGGACAGTCTCCACATCCCGCGCGCCGGCGGCGATAGCCAGGGTCTGAACAATCTGTAGGACTTTGCCCCGTTCCCGTGTAGGACTTTTCCTACACGACGCGTGCGGCTGGCCGGCAACCTCGCCTGCGGTCGAACGCCGCGCGCGATAAACTGGTGGTCTTTCCGCCAGGAATCCGAACATGAATCCCGCTGCCGCTAGCGCCTTGATTGATCGCCTGTGGGACACCGACATCGTTCCCCAGCTGGTCGACTACATCCGCATCCCGAACAAGTCGCCGATGTTCGATGCCGACTGGGAAAAGCACGGCTACATGGAGGAAGCGGTCGAACTGATGGAGCGCTGGTGCCGCGCGCAGCCGATCGAAGGCATGAGCGTCGAAGTGGTGCGCTTGCCGGGCCGCACTCCGCTGCTGTTCATGGACATCCCTGGCAACAACGACGACTGCGTCCTGCTTTACGGGCATCTCGACAAGCAGCCGGAAATGACCGGCTGGTCGGAGGGACTCGGGCCGTGGATTCCGGTGTTGAAGGGCGACCGCCTGTATGGCCGCGGCGGCGCCGATGACGGCTACGCCTGCTTCGCCTCGCTGGCGGCGATCATGGCGCTGCGCGAGCAGCAGCTGCCGCACGCACGCTGCGTGGTACTGATCGAGGCCTGCGAAGAGTCCGGCAGCTACGACCTTCCTTATTACGTCGATTATCTCGCGGAGCGTATCGGTCGACCCTCGCTGGTGGTGTGCCTGGATTCCGGCTGCGGCAACTACGACCAGCTGTGGCTGACCACCAGCCTGCGCGGCCTGGCCGGAGGCAACCTGCGCGTCGACGTGCTCAAGGAAGGCGTGCATTCGGGAGACGCCAGCGGCGTGGTGGCGTCGAGCTTCCGCGTGTTGCGGCAGCTCCTCTCGCGGCTGGAGGATCCAGACAGCGGCCGGATCCTGCTCGATGCGCTGCATGTCGACATTCCGGAGCAGCGCGTCGAACAGGCGCGCCATGCGGCCGAGGTGCTGGGTGATGAAGTGTTCACCAAGTTTCCCTTCGTCGACGGCATGCGGCCGGCCGCCGATGATCTTTCCGAGCTGATCCTCAACCGCACCTGGCGGCCGGCGCTGGCTGTGACCGGGATCGACGGCATTCCTTCGCTAAGCGATGCCGGCAACGTGCTCAGGCCGCACACGGCGGTGAAACTGTCGCTGCGCCTGCCGCCCATCCTCGATGGCGATGCCGCCGGTGATGCGGTCAAGGCCCTGCTGGAGGCCGACCCGCCCTATGGCTGCAAGGTGAACTTCGAACTTGAAAAGGCCGCCGGCGGCTGGGACGCACCGCCGCTTGCGGCGTGGCTGGAACAGTCGGTGGCGCGCGCCTCCGAGAGCGCGTTTGGCCGGCCGCCGGCCTACATGGGCGAGGGCGGCACCATTCCCTTCATGGGCATGCTTGGCGAAAAGTTTCCCGGCGCGCAGTTCCTCATCACCGGCGTGCTTGGTCCGCAATCAAACGCCCACGGACCCAACGAATTCCTGCACATCCCCACGGGAAAACGCGTGACCGCCGCGGTCGTGCAGGTGCTGGTGGACCACTTCATCGCTTCCGAACAGGGCCTGACCCGCGGTGCGGCGGTCAAGCCCGGCGATGTCGCCATGGGCGACCACGGCTGCTGCTGAATCCCTCAACCAAAAAGAAGAAACATGCGCAAACTCAAGCTTCGCAAGTCGCCCATCCATGGCAATGGCGTGTTCGCCGCCGCTGCGATCGACGCCGAGATCGAACTGATCGAGTACAAGGGGCGCCTGCGCACCCATGCCGAAACCGATCGTCTCTACGACGGCAGCACCGACACCGGCCACACGTTCCTTTTTACCCTGAACGAACGCTACGTCGTGGATGCCAACGTCGACGGCAACTGGGCACGCTGGATCAACCACAGCTGCGATCCGAACTGCCGTGCGGTGGTGGTCGAGGGCGCCGATGGCAGCCCGCGCAAGGACCGCGTGATGATCGAGTCACTGCGTCCGATCAAACCCGGTGAGGAACTCACCTATGACTACGGCATCGTGCTGGACGAGCCCCACACCTCGCGGCTGAAGCGCATCTGGGCTTGCCGCTGCGGTGCGCCGAAATGCAGCGGCACCATGCTCAAGCCCAAGCGCAGGACCTGAGCGAGGGAAGGCTTTCCCTGACCTTTCTCCTTCCCCCTTGTGCGGGGGAAGGCTTCCCCAATCTCTCTCCTTCCTCCGCCTGCG
>CAZGKE010000107.1:8869-12124 GCA_964526035.1 uncultured Gammaproteobacteria bacterium
GAAGGTTGGGATGGGGGAGCTTTTGACTTTGACTCGGCTCCCGTCACTCCGACTTCGAGCCCGCCCCCTCCCCAACCTTCCCCCGCAGGCGGAGGAAGGAGCATAGAGAAGACGCTGCGAACGACGGAGCGCCTCCCGCACCTGGCTCCTTTCCCGGCAGGCGGAGGAGGGAGCCCCGCCGGGAACCGGGCGCTGCGGTGGTCTCAGTTCAGGGCAGGCTCCAGGACGAGGCGATGGAATCGTCCGTCGCTGGTCATGCCCACGGCGCGCGCCGCGACGGGCATGTCGAAGTCCGGCCCGTCGTGAACAAAGGTGTGGAACTCACCGTTCTCTCCGCACGGGTCGCAGTCCGGCGGCAGGTCGGCAAGCAGGTCGGCGTCGTACTCGCGACCCAACAGGGCCGGATCGAGCTGTTCGCCATCGACGCACATCAGGCGTGCCTTCCAGCCTTCAGCGACCACGCGCTGCGCGAGCTCGCCGGTATCGCTGCCCCACAGGGGAAAGACTGCAGTCCAGCCCAGCTCATCGGCCAGCGCTTCCCGCCAGGCGCGGATATCGGCCAGATGGAGATCGCCGAACGCGATGTGCGAAAGCGCCGGATGAAGCATGCGCGCTTCGTCCAGCGCTTCTTCGAGGGCATTCCGGTAAGCCCGATCGTCGGCGCCGGGTGGCACCCGCATGACCCGCAGCGGCATGCCCAGTGCGCGCGCCTGCGCGCTGATCAGCGAAAGCGGCACGCCGTGCATGCAGAGCCGGTCGTCGTCGCGGTCGACGGTGGCCAGCAGCCCGACCACCGTAAAACCAGGATCCGCCGCCAGCGCCGCCAGCGCCATGATGCTGTCCTTGCCGCCGCTGAACGCAAGGAGTACCGGCTCGCTGAGCTGCATATCTTCGCCCGGAACCACTCAGCGCGTGAAGTCGCCCGAGGCCTCGGGCTGGTGAAGGACTTCCTCCACACGCAGGCGCAGCTGGCGCCCATCCGGGCCGGGCCAATCGATTTCCTGACCCACCGAAAGGCCGAGCAGCGCGCAGCCCACGGGCGCCAGGACGGATACCCTCCCTTGCGCCATATCCGCTTCACCCGGGTAGACCAGCGACAACTCGCGCGCTTCACCGCTGTCCACGTTGAGGAAGCGCGCAGTCGAGTTCATGGTGATGACGTCTGCAGGCATGTCCTGCGGACTGCGAATGTCGGCGCGGTTGATCTCCCGGCGCAGCAGATCGGCTCCCGCCGAGCCCGCATGCTGCGGGCGGTCAAGAAGCGTCTCCAGACGCTCCAGGTCGCTGCTGCTGATGACGATGCTGGGCTGGGTGTGGCTCATGACGGGCTCCTTTGGGACGCGCAACAAGCAGAAAACCCCGGCGCAGGCCGGGGTCGGGGATTCAGTCGCGAGACTGTAGCAGAGAAAGCGAAGATGGCTCGTGCGCTCCATTCATCCTCCCCAGGACCGTACTCAAGCACTTGATCGCGCACATGAATTCGGTTTCCGAGGGATCCTGCGAATCGTTCGTGGGCTGCTGCTTCTGTGTCAGGCCTGCGAGTTGTGACGGGGAGCAGAGTGTCGCGTGCGCCGGCCGCGCGGCGGAATCCACCACCACGCACCCGCCACGAGGCATCCGAACGCACTGTATGCCGCCACGAATGCCCACCAGGGTGCCTCGATATATAGCAGTCGCGACAGCCAGTACTCGATGAAGCCGAGTTCATGGCCACTGTCGCCGGCGATCACCCGAAGCGCCTGCTCCCACACGGTCAGGGGGCACAGTTCGCCAAGCCAGGTCTGCACCACGATGAAGGCGACCATGGCCAGGTGCATCAGGCGGAAGCGGCGATTGCGTACCCAGCGCCAGCCCATGGCGCCGCCAATCAGCACGGCGGCCAGTCCGCCGACCACGAACAGCACCACCAGGACATGGGCGCTCAGAATCAGGTCGGCGAGCAGCCGGGCGAAAGAAGGCTCCAAAACTGGGAATCCGGATTGTTTGTGTTCCACACTAGGATAACTTGCCAGCCTAGCCGCCCGGCGACGCCTCGGCCTGTTCGGTGGCCGCTGCTGGTATCCTCCCGCCGCGCTCGAATTGTGGAGACGGCATGCGACTCAAATTTTGTCTGTGTCTGGTGGCCGGCTGGCTGCTGTGTACGGAGTCGGCTTCTGCCGGTAGTCTGGTGTCCGAGGCGTTCCTGGCAACCATCGAGGACGACGAGGAAACGCTGCCGCGCGGCTTCGCGCCAGGCGAACGTGAGAGCTGGATTCCGCCTGATCTTTCACGTGCCATCCGAGTGCCGCCGCCCGGCGATCCGCGCGCAATATCGGAGTATGAGGAAAACGAGGGTCTACTGATCCGCTGGGGCCAGCAGAACAGCGTGCTCACCGAAATGACCGTGGCGGTCACCACGCTGGACCGCAGCGGCAAGATGTTCATCGTGGTATCGGGGGCATCCCAGCAGAACACGGCGACGTCCACGCTTCAGTCTGCGGGTGCGGACATGAGTCGCGTCCAGTTCGTCGTGGTCCCCAGCGACTCGGTGTGGATCCGCGACTACGGTCCGCGTTACGTCACGCTGGGCAGCGAACGCGCCATCATCGACCACGAATACAACCGCAACCGGCCCAACGACAACGCCGTGCCTGACGCCATCGCGGCCGCATGGAGCGAACCCGAGTATGACCTGCCGCTGGTCCACGGCGGCGGTAACTTCCATCTCTTCGCCAATCGCGAAGCCCTGATGACCAATCTCATCGTCAATGAGAATCCGGGCGTGAGCGCGCAGCAGGTGATCGACTACTACAGCGACTACCAGGGTCTGGATCTCACCCTGGTAGACGCACTTCCCTCCAGTTACGACAGCACCCAGCACATCGATATGTGGATGCTGCCGGCGTCGAATCGGCGCGTGATCATCGGCGAGTACGCCGCGTCGGAAGGCGGCGGCGTGCCGCGCACGGTGACGGAAAACACGACCACGCTTCTGGAATCTCGGGGCTACGAGGTTCTGCGCACGCCGGGGTGGCGAGTGTCCGGCGCGCACTACACCTACACCAATGCCGTAATCGTCAACAACCTCGTGCTGATCTGTCGCTTCAACGGCTACGACGCGCAAAACCAGCAGGCGCGCGCGGTGTTCGAGTCGGCATTTCCGGGCAGGATCATCCACGCAGTCAACTGTTCCGGGATCATCAGCCTTTCCGGCGCCATCCACTGCATAGTGATGCACGTACCGGCCGAGCGCGCCGTGTCGCGGGTGTTCCGGGC
>CAZGKE010000108.1:0-10073 GCA_964526035.1 uncultured Gammaproteobacteria bacterium
AGCCGAATCCGCAGCGCGATTTCGGCAACCTGATTACGGAACACCACACTAGCGCGCAGGGCTTGGCGGAGGCGAGAATGCCACGTTCGCCCATTTCCCGGGCGTCGAGGCAATCCGCACCTCTTGGCATGCGAAACCGCCTCGAGCTTGCCGGCTTTTCCCCTAAGCCCTAAGCCCTAAGCCCCAAGCCCTAGATCCGAATCCCCTCCACCCGCGCAATCGTGTTCACATCCTTGTCGCCGCGTCCGGAAAGGTTGACCAGCACCTGCTGATCGGGACGCATGTCGCGTGCGAGCTTCAGGGCCAGTGCGACGGCGTGACTGGACTCGAGCGCGGCGAGGATGCCCTCGCTGCGGGCCAGGAGGTGGAAGGCATCCAGCGCTTCCCGGTCGTTGATTCCCAGGTAGTGCGCACGGCCCATGTCCTTCAGCCAGGCGTGCTCGGGGCCCACGCCGGGATAGTCGAGGCCGGCCGACACCGAGTGCGTCTCGATGATCTGTCCGTCATCGTCGCAGAGCACGTAGGTGCGATTGCCGTGCAGGACGCCCGGACGACCGGCGGCGAGCGACGCTGCGTGGCGGCCGGATTCGATGCCTTCGCCGGCGGCCTCGGCGCCGAACATGGCAACATCGGAATCCTGCAGAAACGGATGGAACAGGCCGATCGCGTTGGAGCCGCCGCCGACACACGCGACCAGGGCGTCGGGCAGACGGTCGTACTTCTCCAGCATCTGCCGCCGCGCCTCGCGACCGATCACCGCGTTGAAGTCGCGCACCATCATCGGATAGGGATGCGGACCGGCGACCGTGCCGATGATGTAGAAGGTGTCGTCGACGTTGGTGACCCAGTCGCGCATCGCTTCGTTGAGTGCGTCCTTGAGCGTCTTGGAACCCGACTCCACCGGCACTACCGTCGCGCCGAGCAGCTTCATGCGGAACACGTTCGGCGCCTGCCGCTCGACGTCGACAGCGCCCATGTAGACCACGCATTCGAGACCAAGGCGCGTCGCGCTGGCCACACCGTGCTGTCCTGCGCCGGTCTCGGCGATGATGCGGGTCTTGCCCATGCGCCTGGCCAGCAGCGCTTGGCCAACCGTGTTGTTGATCTTGTGCGCGCCGGTATGGTTCAGGTCCTCGCGCTTGAGCAGGATCTGCGCGCCGCCATTTTCGCGGCTCAGGCGTTCGGCGTGGTAGATCGGCGAGGGTCGACCGACATAGTCGGCCAGGTCGCGCTCCAGTTCGGCGATGAACTCGGGGTCGATCCGGCAGCGCGCGTAGGCCTCGGCCAGCGCCTTCAGCGGCGCCATCAGGGTTTCCGAGACGAACAGTCCACCGTAGGGGCCGAAATGTCCGCGCGCGTCCGGATATGCCGCGTAGTCGATGGGGTTCGATTCGATTTTCTCAGCAGCTGACGACACCACGCACCTCTTCGATGAACGATTTCATGAGCGCAGGCGACTTCAGGCCCGGCGCTGATTCGATGCCGCTGGACACGTCCACGCCGTACGGTGCGACTGCACGTGTGGCTTCGGCCACATTGCCAGGACGCAGACCTCCGGCCAGTATCAGTGGCCGCGGATGAGGCGGCGCGAGTCGCGACCAGTCGAAGGTTGCGCCGCTACCGCCCATGCCGCCCTCGGCATGACTGTCGAGGACGAAACCCTGAGCCGAAGGATACTCGCCCAGCCTCGCGTTCAAGTCCAGAGTGCCACCCATGGCCAGTGCCTTGAGATAGGGACGCCCCCAGCGCCGGCAGTCCGCCTCCACTTCCGATCCGTGAAACTGGAGGGCGTCGGGACGCACCCGCTCAAGGACCTCGCCGATCCACGCGGGATCCGCGTCCAGGAACAGCGCCACCAGCGTCACGAAGGGCGGCAGCACACTTCGGATTTCCTGTGCGCTGTTCAGATCGACACAGCGCGCACTGCCGTGCACGAACACCAGCCCGACCGCGTCCACGCCGAGCGACGCCGCAGCCAGTGCGTCCTCAACGCGGGTGATGCCACAGAACTTGATGCGCACGGGATTCAAGACAGCTCCACCGCCTCGGGCAGACCGGTACCGGCAGGATAGCGCGGCCCGATGAAGGTCAGGCCGCGCGCCTCGGCAGTGGGCCCTGCAACGCTGCGAGCGCGCCCGGCCAGCAGGGCGGCCGGCCACTCGACGGGCTGCTCAGCACGGCCCACCGGCAGCAGCGAGCCGACGATGTTGCGCACCATGTGGTGGAGGAAGGCATTCGCCTCGATCTCGACGACAATGTGTTCTCCCTCACGGCGAACCTCGAGGCGGTGGACGGTACGTCGCGGATGAGGTGCCTGACAGGCGAGACTGCGAAATGCGCTGAAGTCATGCTCCCCGAGCAGCGCCTGCGCCGAGGCATGCATCCGTACCGCGTCGAGCGGCAAGCGCTGCCAGGCCACGAATCGCGATTCCAGGGCAGGGCGCACCGAGCGGTTCAGAATGACGTAGCGGTAGGCGCGCCGCGTCGCATGAAAGCGGGCATGGAAACCGGCATCCACCTCTCGCGCCCAGATCGCGGCGATCGTGTCCGGCAGGCGCGAGGTGATGCCCAGCGACCAGGCGCGCGGACTGCGCGTCGCATCGCTGTCGAAATGCACGACCTGGCAGCGCGCATGGACGCCGGCATCGGTACGTCCCGCGCAGGTCACCTGGACCGGATGATCCGCGACGAAGGCGATCGCCGTTTCCACTTCGGCTTGCACCGTGCGGCCGTGCGCAAGCCGCTGCCAGCCGCTGAAGTCGGTGCCGTCGTATTCGATGCCCAGGGCGATGCGCATGTAAGAATGAAGCCTCGAAATGCAAAGGGGCCGGCGCACGGCCAGCCCCTTATCGTCTCCGTGCCGAGTCCGTCAGCGCAACTGGACCATCAGGCGCTGCGCTTCGGCCTTCTGTGCCGAGCTACCCTCCTTGAGCACCTCCTCGAGCAGGCTGCGCGCGCCTTCCGGATCGCCCAGGTCGAGGTATTCGCGTGCCAGATCGAGCTTGGTACCGACCGCATCCTCGCCGCCGCCGTCCAGACTCAGATCGCCTCCTCCGCCAGAATCGGAAAGTGCGTTCTCGATATCGACGGACTCGAACTGCTGCGTGCTGTAATCCGCGGCGGCACCTTCTGCAGCAATGCCCCTTGCAGCCCTCGGTTCGAAGTCTGCTTCGAAATCCTCATCGGCCGGCATGTCGTCGCCCGCCGAGGTCGTGGACCGATCCGGCGAGTCGCCAAGATCGATCGAGAAGGGTCCGGGGGTGACGTCATCGTGCACAGTACCCGGCGAAGATCCTTCAAGGTCCACATCGCTGAAGTCGAAGGCCTCCGCAAAATCGGGCTCGCCGTCGCCCATGCCGGTGGCACTGGTGTCGCGGAACAGCGGGTGCTCGGGTGCGATCTCGGCGCCCATCATGCGCACTTCGTCCCACTCCGGCGCGGCGGTATCGGTGACGTAGCCCGACATGGTCTCGGCGTCGGCTTCGAAGTTCAGTCCGTCGCCTTGCTCGTAACGGTGACGCAGCAGGGCAAGATGCGCCGAAAGGTCGGAGGGGTTGTCTGCGACCACCGCCTGCAGCTCCTCCAGCAGATCCTCCTGCGAGGCGTCGCCGGCGGATGCCGCGGCGCCAGTCCCCGATGCCGCAACCAGCCGGCTGGCGAGATTGCCGCCACTGCGAGGCGCATCAGAGGTTGTGCTGCGGCGCTTCCTCGCCACCAGTGCCAGAACCACCGCCATCAGTACCGCCGCACCGCCGAGCATCCACGGGCTGCTGTACCAGGGCGTGGGG
This sequence comes from uncultured Gammaproteobacteria bacterium, assembly GCA_964526035.1. Lineage (GTDB taxonomy): Bacteria > Pseudomonadota > Gammaproteobacteria > Xanthomonadales > BPKI01 > DAOMOD01. The sequence goes on from CAZGKE010000108.1 coordinate 3,789, forward strand.
GCGGGACGCGGCGGCAGGACTGGCGGCGCAGCGACGGGTTCGGTCGCCGCCGGTCGCTCCTCGACTGGCGTCTCCACCGGGTCGGCAGGCAGCGTGTCGCGGGGCGTCTGCTCGACCTCGGGATCCAGCAGCACGAAGGGATCGGACGCGTCCTGAGGGCTGGTGTACGGCGCCTCCTCGTCGTCAGTACTGTCCACGGCTGTCAGGTCGGTGTCTGCAGGCGGATCGCCAAACGCATCGAGGGACAGGTCGGAAACATCCTCGCCCTGCGCACGGAGCTCGGCAAGACGTCGCTGCAGGTCGGCCAGTTCCCCATCCTTGAGCGAAAGCAGTCGTTCCTGGTTGCTCTGCAGGCCCTCAAGCTCGCGAACCCGGTCACGCAGCTCACGCACTTCCATCTCTGCCGCACTGAGACTTTCGCGGCTGCGGGTGAGGTCGGCGCGCAAGCCCTCGACCTCGACACTGTCGTTGAGGACCCCCGGACGCGTTTCGCCGGCATCCGGGCTTCGCTGGTCGCCTGGCGGCAACAGGGCAAGGCGGTCGTCGTCGCGCGGCGTCGTCTCCCGACGCGGCGTGCTCGCCAACGGCGTTGCATCGGAAGGCTCGAGTCGCGGCAGCGCCCGCTCTCCGCGGCTGTCCCGCCACTGGTCGTGGTGGCGCGCCACCAATTGCGACGCTTCGGCATTCGACAGGGCGCGAACCTCGTCGGCGGCAGGGATGCGAAGTATGGCGCCGCGACGCACAAGGTTGATGTTGTTGTTGATGAATGCCGAAGGGTTGGCCTGGAACAGGGCCATCATCATCTGGTTGACGCTGATATCACCGTCGCTGCGCGTGTTGCTGGCGATGACCCACAGCGTCTCGCCTTCCGCGATGGGGCCGTATTCGTCAGAGGAATACGAGGGAGCACTCGGGCGCGGGGCTTCGACCACCGGGGCAGCGCCCGGTGCAGCGGCCGGCGCAGCCGCAGGCCGGCTCGGTTCGGTCACCGGTCGCGGGCGCTCGGCCGGGACTTCCGGGCGGGGTTCTTCGGGCAGCGGCTCGACCCGTGTCGGCTGCGGCTCAGGCACCCGCACGGGCGCAGCCGCCACCGTTCCCCGTACCGCCGGAGCGGTCAGCGGTGGATCGAGCAGCATCGTGTACTCGCGCAGCATGCGGCCGCCGGCCCACTGCGCATCGATCAGAACGTTGAGGAACGGGTCGCGCACCGGCGCCTTGGAGGTCAGCTTGATCACCGGCTGACCACGGTCATTGCGTCCGACCGTGAACTCGAGGGGCACCGTCAGCTGGCCGCGCTGCAAGCCGACGCGCTGGAAATCCTCGGGCGAAGCGAGCTGCACCCTGAGGGTGGCAATCTCCTCCGCCTCCGCCGCGGTCAGCAGGATTTCGGCGTTCAGCGGCTCATTGAGAGCCGATTTGACCTCGACAGGGCCAAGTCCGAGCGCCCATACCTGCCCGGCGCCCAAGGCCAGTGCGACCGCCAGTGGAATCTTTCGAATTCCGTTCATCTACTATGCCCCCAGTGGACGAAATCATCCGCGCTCCCCGAGCCTTCCCAAGCAAAAGCTCCAAAACGCATGACAATTGTGGCGTAACTATAGTTCAGAGATACGATTTGACCAATAGTTCGCCGATCTGAACGGCATTCAGGGCCGCCCCCTTGCGAATGTTGTCGGCCACCACCCACAGGTTCAGCCCGCGCGGATGCGACTGGTCCTCGCGGATCCGGCCGACGAATACCGGATCCTTGCCGGCGGCGTGGGTCACCGGAGTCGGATAGCCGCCGGCCTCGGGTCGGTCGACCACTTCCACCCCGGGCGCCGCTTCCAGCAGCTCCCGCGCCCGCGCCACGCTGATCTTGTCGCGGGTCTCGATGGCGACGGCCTCGGAATGTCCGTAGAACACCGGCACCCGCACGCAGGTGGCGTTCACGCGGATGCTGTCGTCGCCAAGGATGCGCCGCGTCTCCCACAGCATCTTCATTTCCTCGCGGGTGTAGCCGTTGTCCATGAAGCTGTCGATGTGCGGGATCAGGTTGAAGGCGATCTGCACCGGGAACTTCTTGGACTCCAGCTGCTGGAAATTGAGCATGGCGGCGGTCTGGCGACCGAGTTCCTCCATCGCCGCATGCCCGGCTCCGGACACCGACTGGTAGGTGGCGACATTGATCCGTTCGATGCCGGCCTCGCGGTGGATCGGCGCCAGCGCCAGCATCAGCTGCGCCGTGGAGCAATTGGGGTTGGCGATGATTCCGCGCTGGCGCCAGCCGGCCAGATCGGCGCCGTTGACCTCGGGCACCACCAGTGGCACGTCGACATCGTTGCGAAAGTGCGAGGTGTTGTCGATCACCGCCGCGCCGGCCGCGGCGGCACGCGGCGCATGCTCGGCCGACACCGTGCCGCCGGCGGAGAAAAAGGCTATGTCGATGCCGGCGAAGTCGAAGCCTGCGAGATGCTGCACGTCGACCGCCCGGTTGCGGAAACTGACCGTGCTGCCGGCCGAGCGCTCGCTGGCCAGCGGCACCAGCCGGCCCACCGGGAAGCCGCGCTCACCGAGGATGTCCAGCAGGGCTTCGCCAACCGCGCCGGTGGCGCCGGCGATGGCGACGTCATAGGTCTTGCTCATGGATCGGTCGTTCTCAGGGCGATGGGGGAATGAGGGGCTGCACCGTACCGACATCGCCACACTGGGCGCGATGGCGAAGGGCCTGGTCCATCAGCACCAGCGCCAGCATCGCTTCGGCGATGGGCGTGGCGCGGATACCGACGCAGGGATCATGGCGTCCGGTAGTCACGATATCCACGGGCTGCCCGTCGACATCTACGGTACGCCCGGGAATTCGCAGGCTGGAGGTGGGCTTGATGGCAATGCGGGCGACGATATCCTGGCCGCTGGAGATGCCGCCAAGCACCCCGCCGGCATGATTGGTGAGAAATCCCTCGGGGGTGATCTCGTCGCGGTGCTGGGTGCCGCTCTGCACCACGCAGGCGAAGCCGGCGCCGATCTCCACGCCCTTTACCGCGTTGATGCTCATCAGCGCCGATGCGATCTCGGCATCAAGCTTGCCGTACACCGGCTCACCCCAGCCCGGAGGCACGCCCTCGGCCACCACGGTGACTTCTGCACCCACGGAATTGCCGGATTTGCGAAGGGCGTCCATGAAGTCCTCCAGTTCGGCGATCATGTCGGCGTCGGGCCAGAAGAACGGATTGGTCTCGACCGTGTCCCAATCCATGGTCACCGGCGCCAGCGGGCCCAGCCGCGAGAGAAAGGCCCGTATGCGCACGCCAAAGCGCTGCGCCAGCCACTTGCGCGCAATCACCGCCGCGGCCACGCGCATGGTGGTTTCACGCGCCGACGAACGGCCGCCGCCGCGCGGATCGCGGATGCCGTACTTGGCCCAATAGGTGTAGTCGGCGTGACCCGGACGGAACTGGCGGGCGATGCTGCTGTAGTCCTTGCTGCGCGCGTCGACGTTGCGGATCAGCAGCGAGATCGGGGTCCCGGTGGTGCGGCCCTCGAACACGCCGGACAGGATTTCGACCGTGTCGTCCTCGTGGCGCTGCGAGGTGTGGCGACTCTTGCCAGTGGCGCGGCGATCAAGATCGCGACGGAAATCTTCGGGCGCAATCGCCAGACCCGGCGGACAACCGTCGACCACGCAGCCGATGGCCGGACCATGGCTTTCACCGAAGGTGGTGACAGCGAACAGCTTGCCGAAGGTGTTGGCGCTCATCGACGTGATCCCTCGCTGCCGACAGTCTCGTCGGTGTCACGCGACCGTAGGTTGGGGTGAACGCAGTGAACCCCAACGCTGTCTGCTCCGACACACGCGCCACGTCGGGGTGCGCTGCGCTTACCCCGACCTGCATGGGGCTCTTGCATCGCCATCACAGCCTCCGCGCCGACAGCGCGGCGCTGATGGTATGGGCATTCGCCACCAGATCTTCGCGTTCAATCACCGCCACCCCCATGGGTCCCACCGAGAACTCCACCCAAGCCTTCGGCAGATCCGGCAGCAGAGCTTCCAGTCGGCGGTCGGAGTCGCCGACCTCAATGATCAGAAGCCCTCCGTCCTCGAGGTGGGCCGGCGCGTCGCGCAGAATGCGCAGCGGAATGTCGAGCCCGTCCTCGCCGGACTCCAGGCCCAGGCGCGGTTCGTGCGCGTATTCCGCCGGCAGCGCCTCGACGTCGACACGGGATACGTACGGAGGATTGGTCACGATCAGGCCGTAACGCTCGCCGGCGAGGCCGGCAAACAGATCGGATTCGACGGCGCGGACGCGATCGCCGACATCGTGGTTGTCGATGTTGCGGCGGGCAATCTCCAGCGCCGCCGGGCTGAGGTCGGACAGGTCCACGCGCCAATCCGGAAAGTTCACCGCCATGGCGATGCCGATGCAGCCGGACCCGGTGCACAGATCGAGCGCAGCCTCGACCTCGCGATCGCCGAGCCAGGGCTGGAAGCCTTCACGGATCATCTCGGCGATCGGCGAGCGCGGCACCAGCACCTCGGACGAAATGTCGAACGGCAGGCCGCAGAACCAGGCTTCGCCGGTGAGATATGCGGTGGGCACGCGCTCGTCGATACGGCGATCGATGAGGGCGCGCACGCGCGAGCGCTCTTCCCCGGTCAGGCGTGCCTGGCCATAGGCCGGTGGCAGGTCGTGCGGCAGATGCAGGCTGTGCAGTACCAGGTGCGAGGCCTCGTCCAGCGCGTTGTCGTAGCTGTGCCCGAAGGTCAGACCGGCCGCGTTGAAGCGGCTGGCAGCCCAGCGGATGTGGTCGATGATGGTGACGAGTTCCTCGGACAAGCGCGGGCGCTCCGGGTGGCGGGCGAAGGGCGCGATTATAAGCACCGCTATAATGGCCCGATGTTCTCACGATCCACACTCATCATTCTCGTTATCGCGCTGGCCACCGGTCTCGGCTTCTGGTTGGGCCAGCGCCACCTCGATTCCAAAGGCGCCAGTCCGGACCTGCGCGAGGCCCTGCTCTACCCGAGCCCGCGCCCCCTGCCGGACTTCCAGCTGACCCGCCCGGACGGCCAGACGCTGACCCGCGCCGACTGGCAGGGTCGCTGGAACCTGGTGTTCATCGGCTTCACCCACTGCCCCGACATCTGCCCCACCACATTGGCCACCCTGCGCGAAGTGGAAGCTGCGTTCGAGCCGGGCGAGGCGCCGCAGGTGACCTTCGTCTCGGTCGACCCCGAGCGAGACAATCCCGAGCAGCTCGCCACCTATGCGCGCTTTTTCAGCGAACGTTTCCTGGCCGCCACTGGCGACCATGATGCGCTGACACCGTTTACCCGCAGCCTCGGCATGGTCTACATGACTTCAGCCCTTGAAGACGGCGACTACACGGTGGATCACTCGGCCACCATCGCCATCGTCGATCCGCAGGGACGCCTGGTCGGAGTGTTCCGCCCGCCGCACAGCCGCAACGGAATGGTCGAGGATCTCAAGCGGCTGCAGCGCGGTTGAGTGCGGTGTTCGTCTGGCTGCAGTACCTGCTGCCGCATCGACTGCTGTCGCGACTGGCCCTGTGGGCGGCGCACTGGCGCTTCGGACCCTGGAAGGACCTGCTCATCGGCCAGGCGGTTAAACGGTTCCGCGTCGACATGGCGGAGGCGGCCGAACCTGATCCGCGCGCCTATCCCAGCTTCAATGCTTTCTTCACCCGCGCGCTGAACTCCGCTGCCCGCACCCCCGATCCTGAACGTAGCGCCCTGCTCTGCCCTGCCGACGGCGCGGTGAGCCAGGCCGGGGCCATTCGCGACGGCCGCATTTTCCAGGCCAAGGGCCTCGACTACAGCGCCGCCGAACTGCTCGCCGACGCCGACGAAGCGCGCGCCTTCGACGGCGGCGCGTTTGCCACCATCTACCTTTCGCCGCGCGACTACCACCGCGTGCACATGCCACTAGCCGGCACCCTGCGCCGCACCCTGCACGTGCCCGGCCGGCTGTTTTCGGTCAACACCGCCACCGCCGCCGCGGTGCCGCGCCTGTTTGCCCGCAACGAGCGTCTGGTGTGCCTGTTCGATACTGAAGTCGGCGCGCTGGCGATGGTGATGGTGGGCGCGCTGCTGGTGTCCGGGGTTGAAACCGTATGGGATGGCGTCGCCATTCCGCCGTATGCCAGCCGCGTGCAGGCGCGCGACTGGGCCGGCGAGCCACCGATCCACCTCGAGCGCTTCGCCGAAATGGCGCGCTTCAACTACGGCTCGACCGTGGTGATGCTGCTGCCGGCGGGGGTGGCCACGCTGGACGATGCGCTGGTGGC
>CAZGKE010000108.1:10173-12123 GCA_964526035.1 uncultured Gammaproteobacteria bacterium
GAGGACGCCGATCTTGTGGCGGTCGCGCAGCTCATCCACACCGAGTACCGCACGGCGCAGGACATGCCCAATCGTGGATTCGCGGTGCTGGACATCCTGGTCACCTACAAGCGCCCGGACGACCAGAACATCGCCCAGGTGTGGGCCGAGGGGCGCGATCCTGCTGCCTGCTACTACCCGCTGGAGCCCGGTGCCGATGATCGCTACCTGGTGTTTCTCAAGCTGCGCGAGGACGGCCAGTACGAGGGCGAGAAGCCCTGGTGCCAGCTGCCGGTGCACGTGGTCGCCGCCGACAGCCAGTACGCGCTGCGCTATCCCGTCCAGGGGGTCGCGCTGCCGCGCGGCGCGCCGGTGAGCAACCTGGTGTTCGCAGACAGCGCCGCGTTCATTGACCCCGAGGATGCCGATCTCCTTGAGCTCAAGCGGATCCGCGAGACCTGGCAGCTCGAGGAACTGGCCGATGGTCGCCTGCGCTTCCGGGAAGGCATCCTGCTCAGCGACATACGGCTGCTGATGTTCCCCGAGGGTCTTCCGCCGCCGCCGATGCGCCCGGTGATCACGCCGCCGCGCGCGTCGCCGGATCTGACCCGCGAGCGTGAAGACGAATGATCGCGGTCGTTCAGCCCCTGCAGCCGCTCAGCGTCAGCCGCTGACCGGCCCGAATCAAATAGCGCGGCGCGGCAATGTTGTTGGCCCTGGCGATCGCCTGGGCGCTGGGGCAACCGTTGCGCCGCGCGATGCTCGACAGGGTATCGCCGCGACGCACGGTGTAGGCGCTGCTGCCGCTGGCGGATGGACGCCGTGATGCCTGCAGCTCGGCGGCAAGCTCGACCAGGCGGCCGCCCACACAGTTCGCGTGGTAGGCGGGCACCAGCGACTCGGGCATGGACACGCCGCTGCCGGCCGGCAGCGGTTTGTTCGGGTCGTGGCGCGGATTGAGGTTGCGCAGCGCGCGAAACCAGCCCGCGCGACTGCCCTGCTGGCCAATGCATACGCTCAGTTCGCTGAGCGTCATCGGTGCCGCCAGTTCGACCTCGCCGGCGCCGCCTTCGAGACGCGGAAATTCCAGCCCGTAGTCTTCGGGGTGCAGGAACAGCCAGGCGGCTGCCAGCACGTAGGGCACGTATTCGCGCGTCTCCCGCGGCAGCGCGCTGTAAATCTCGGGGCTCCAGAAGCGCTTGTCGCGCGCGGCGCGGGTCAAGCGCTGCACCCGCCCCTCACCGCCGTTGTAGGCAGCCAGCGCCAGCTCCAGATTGTGGTTGAGCACGCCGAACTGCTCATTCAGATAGGCGACGTTGGCGCGTGCCGCCGCTGCCGGATCGTAACGGGTGTCGAAACCGTTCACGCGGCCCAACCCGAAGCGCAGCCCGGTGTGGTACATGAACTGCAGGGGTCCGGCTGCACCGGCACGCGACACCGCGTGCACGCGTCCGCCCGACTCCTTGGCGAGGATGCCGAACAGCAGCGCCTCGGGCAGCCCGGCTTCCTCGTACGCCGGCCACATCAGATGACGCATGTACTGGTAGTTCTCGTAGGCGTCGATCAGGTTGGGCCGCATCCAGGTCAGCCAGTCGTGCAGCGCCGCCTTGACCGGCCCGTTGATCTCGATGATGTCGGCCAGCGCGCGGCCGTTCAGCAGATTGATCGAACGCCCCGCTTCGGGCAGATGCGCCACGATCGGGGAATCGCCCTGCAGAGGCTCCTCCACTTCGACGAAACCTTCGCTGGCACCGGTGAGCACGTCGCTGCGCAGCACCAGCAGGTTGTGGTAGGCGGCCATGAAGCGCTGCGGCTCGCAGCCGGCAGTGTCGGCGCATATGCTGCCCGCCGCGGCAAGATCACTGACCGCGCCATCCAGCGACTGGCGGCCGCTTTCCGGATCGCCGTCACGCAGCTGCTGCAGTCCATCCTGGTAGCGCACCACGGCGTCGTCGATCACCGCGTACAGTG
>CAZGKE010000109.1:0-10478 GCA_964526035.1 uncultured Gammaproteobacteria bacterium
GGGCTTTCCGGTGACTGGGTGATCCGTGCCGTGGTCGATTGCGATGCCGGTTCGCAGGTCGCCGACGTGGCGGTCGGGATGAGCGCCGCCCCCCTCGCCTATCTGGCCGGCGAACCGCTCGACTTCACCATCGTGGTGAACAACACCGGCCCGGTCGCGGCGCCCGGCACCACGGTGGTCGACGTGTTTCCCGCCGCCTACACCGGCGTCACCTGGACCTGCGCCCCCAGCGGCGGGGCCACCTGCACGGCCGCCGGCAGCGGCAACATCACGCAGCTGGTCAACCTGCCGGTCGGCGGCGAGGTGGTCTTCGATGTCACCGGCATCGTGGCGCCAGGCACCACGGCCGATCTGGTGAACTCGGCGACCGCCGTGGTCGGCGCCGGAATCACCGACCCGGACCTGGGCAACAACATTGCCACCTTGACCGTGCAGGCGGCGGGCCCTCCGCTGATCTTCGCGGACGGCTTCGAAAACTGATTGCCGCTACGTCTTCCTGAGCCACCACGCCGAGACCAGGGACACCAGCACGCCGATCGGGAACACCGTGGCGAACATGATGAAGGCCTGGAACGCAGGGTTCAGCCACATGCCCCGGTTCGCTTCGTAGTCGGCCAGGGCCTTGGCCTGCGCCGCCGGATCGGCACCGGCGGCGTGTTCCATGTAGAGGCGCATGAAGGCATCGGTCTGTTCCGGGCCCATCGCCGCATACAGCGCCGCAGTAGCCGCGCCGAACAGGGTAGCGGCAATCAGCGAAACCAGCGCGCCGAGCTTGAGGCCCGCCCCGAATCCCAGCGCGCCGCCGAGTCGCGTGCGGTACTCGCGCAAGGCAAAGAAAATCAGACCCATGGCGACCAGCATGGTGAGATAGCCGACGACCTCGCTCCAGCGCATCCGCGCCTTGAACGCCTCCGGATCGGACGCGATGGCTTCGATGTTCTGGAACCAGAACGGAAGAATGATCGCGGCGATCAGGACGGCGGCGGCGATCAGACCGTATTTCAGAGCGATGTTGAACATGGACGACTCCCCGAATGGACGACGGGCCGAATCTACGCCGCCCAAGGCGGATTGGCATCATCCGAACGGGTGATTTTCGCGTGGCGGGAAGGGGACGGTGCCGGTCAGGCCCGGCACTACAAGAGCGGGTGGGGTTTCGGGCTGTTGATGCTGAGGCGTTGCGGGATGCTCGAACCCGGAGCCTCAGCGCAACAGCCCAGCCTCACGTGCACGCGCCACGGCGTGCAGCCGGCTGCGCGCATCGAGCTTCGCGCAGATCTGCCGCACCTGGGTCTTGACGGTGTTTTCGGACACGAAGTGACGCGCGGCGATCTCGCTGTTGGAGCAGCCCTCGGCGAGCCGTTGCAGCACTTCCTGCTCGCGCCGGGTCAGGTCGGAAGCGGCGTCCGCCGCCAAGGCAACTTCGACCTTGCTTCCCGACGCCTCCCGCCGGTTGCGCAAGCGCAGGCCCACGGTTATACCGACCAGCAGAAACAGTAGCCCCACCAACGCCGCGTAGCCGTCCAGCGCAGCCGGCGGCCACCAGGCGATGCGGGCGATGTGCATGCCCACCAACAGTAGTCCGATCAGCAGCCCGAAGGGCAAGGCGACAACGAGAGTGCTGTGTTTCATCGCCATACGTTGGCATCGAAACGCCGGTCAGGCAAGCGCACGGGGTGGACCGAAGTAGCGCTCCCGCAGCGACAGCACGGCCACCAGGAGGCTGGGCAGGAACACCAGGGTGACCACCGTGGAGCAGGCCAGGCCAAACAGCACGATGACACCGAGCCCCCGATACAGCTCGGTGCCGGCCCCCGGCAACAGAACCAGCGGAGCCAGGCCGAAGATGGTGGTGGTGGTCGACATCAGCACCGGACGCATGCGCGTGCGCACCGCATCGCGGACGGCTTCCACATGCGAGCCTGCGCCCTCTTCCAGGCGGCGGAAGGTTTCCACCACGACCAGGATCGGGTTGTTGACCACGGTACCCAGAAGCACCAGGAACCCGAGCAGGGTGATCATGTCGAAAGGCTGATTGATGCTCTCCAGGCCCACCAGCGGCAACGCGGCGCCCACCGCGTTCAACACCGCCAAACCAATGATGCCGCCGGCAATGCCGAGCGGCACCGTCGCCATCACCAGCAAGGGACGGCCCCAGTCCCGGAACACCGCAACCAGCAGCAGATAACAGAGAAGCAGGGCCATCACGAAATTGCCGGATGCTGCCGCGCGGGTCGCCTCGAGCTGGTCGCTGGCGCCGGACAGGTCGATGGCGACGCCCTGTGGAATTTCGCCAGCGACGCGCATCGCCTCCACCAGTTCGGTGCGCACCAGCTCGACGCCGGTTTCCAGCGCCACCGCCCGCGGCGGCACGATGTTGAGCGTCACCGTGCGGCGACCATCGAGGCGACGGATGCTGTCGGTGTCCGCGCTCTCGTGCAGGTCGGCCAGCGCCGATACCGGCAGTACCGCGCCGGAAGGGGTTGCCACCGGCAGGTCGCGCAGTCGCTCCAGGCGCTGCTCGCTGCCGGCGCTGCTGAACAGGAAGATGTCGATCTTGTTGTCGCCGACGATCAGCTCGTCGACGAACGCGCCATCGCTCAGCGCGGCGACCGTGAAGCCGAAACTTCCGGCATCGAGCCCGACCTCGGCCAGCCGCTCCCAGCGCGGGCGCAGTTCGACCAGCGGCTGATCAAGGCTCAACGAAGAGGGATTGGAGCCGACGCGACCGCCCTCGAACAGTTCCTCGGCGCGGCGATAGGCGCGCTCGGCCACCGCATAGATCTCGACCAGATCGGGGCCGGAAATGTCGAGGTTGATGCTGCGCGTACCGCCGTCATTGCTGGAAATGATCGAACCGCGCGACGAGAATGCGCGCATGCCGGGAAACTTGAGGAAACGTGCGTCCAGTGCATCCATCACCGCGCTGATATGGCGCGGGTTCTTGGGCTCGGTGATGATGCGAAGGCCGCCCGGGTCCACTGACAGGTTGAAGTAGGCAAGCGCCGGCAAGTCGGTTTCGCCGGCTTCGAAGCGCGCGGGCTCCTCGTCAAGCGCCGGCATCAGGTCGGCCATCACCTGGCGCGCCACCGACTCCATTTCGGCCAGGTTGTAACCGGGCGGCGCAATCATCCGCGAGAAGGTCTTCGGCTCCTCGCCTTCCGGCAGGTATTCCGCAGGCGGCGTGAGCAGCCACAGTGCCAGGCCCGCGGCCACCACCGTGCTCACCATCACCGCAGCGCGCCGCGACGCGGTTGCGCACAGCCAGGCGATGCGCTTGCCGAGGCGCTCGAACAGCGCGTCGCCGGGCGCCCGCTGCTGCCCAGCCACGCCGAAGGCCAGGCGCGCGCTCAGCGCCGGTACCACGGTCACCGCCACCGCCATGGATGCCAGGATCGATGCCGAGATGGCGATGGCGATATCCGAATACAGCTGACCCGCCTCTTCCCTGATGAACAGGATCGGCGAAAACACCAGTACGGTGGTCAGCGTCGAGGCCAGCACCGCAGGCCACACGCGACGTACGCCTGCCACCGCCGCAGCCATCCGCTCCAGCCCGCGGCGACGCGCCTGGTCGATGCTCTCCAGCACCACGATGGTGTTGTCCACCGTCATCCCGATGGCGAACGCGACACCGGCCAGCGAAATCACGTTCAGGGTACGTCCGGTCAACAGCAAGCCAACGAAGGCGGCGATGGTGCAGATCGGAATCGCCACTACCCCGGTCAGCGTGGCGCGCGCCGATCTCAGGAACACGAACATGACCAGCGTGGCCAGAACCGCGCCGAGCGCCAGATTGCGCCAGACGTTGGCGACCGAGTCCTCGACGTAGCGCACATCGTCGCTGGACAGGGTCATTTCCAGCCCCAGCGGCGCCAGCAGTTCGGCGTTGATGGCGTCCACCACCGGCAGCACGGCGTACTTGATCTCGATGACGTTGGAGCCGGGTTCGCGACGGATCGACAGGCTCAGCGCCGGCTGGCCGTTGTTGAACGACAGATCGCGGCGCTCGAAATGGTCGAGCTCGACAACGCCGACATCGCGCAGGCGCACCAGCGAACCGTTGCGACGCGCTACCACCACGTCGCCCATGTCTTCGACGCTGTCGAAGCGCCCGACGGTGCGCACCAGGTAACGACGCTTGCCGCTGTCGAGATCGCCGGCCGAGGTGTCGCGGTTGCGCGCGCGCAGCGCGTTGCGCACGTCGGCCATGCTCAGCCCGCGTTCGGCGAGACGCTCCGGATCCACTTCGACGCGCACCTGGCGATCGCCCGCGCCGCCGACCTGAACCAGCGACACGCCGGCGACGCGCTCCAGCCGCGGACGCACGAAGTCCTCGACGTATTGCCGCATCATGTCGAGGTCGAGCGACAGCGGGCTGTCGCGACGCGCGCCGATGCGGAAGTACATGAAAGCGTTCTGCGAGAACGAGCTGGCCGACAGGCTTGGCTCGTCGACGTTCTCCGGATAGCCCGAGACCTGACTCAGCGCGTTGCTGGTGCGAATCAATGCCTCATTGATGTCGACGCCGAAGGGAAACTCCAGCTCGATCGTGGCGCGACCGGTACGCGCCGAGGACACCATGCGACGCAGGTTGGGGAGCGTCCGCAGGTACTGCTCCTGCTCCAGCAGGATTTCCTTCTCGACGTCCTGTGGGGTCGCGCCCGGCCAGCGCGTATCGACGCTGATGGTGCGCACCTCGAGATCCGGGATCATCTGCACCGGCACGCGGATTGCCGCCGCCACGCCGAGCACGCAGACGATCAGTACCGCGACTGCGATCAACGTGCCGTGACCGAGAACGCGCTCGAAGTTCACCGTGCGCCGTCCTCCACTGCGCGCACCGCCTGGCCGTCGCGCAGCGCCTCGTTGCCGCGAATGACGACTCTGTCACCGGGCACGAGACCCTGGTCGACCGCCACTTCGGTACCGCGATCGAGCAGCACCCGCACCGTGCGCAGGCGTGCCACCAGCCCGCCACGACCGTCGTCCTCGACGACGAACAGACTGTAGCCGCCGTCCGGCTGGCGCAGCAGCGCATCGCGCGGCACCCCGAGCGCCATGCCGTCTGACGCCGGCAGCCCGATCTCGGCGCGCGCCGAGGTGCCCGGCAAAAGGCGGTGCTGTTCATCCTCGATCAGAAGGCGCAGCAGGAAGGTGCGGGCGCCGGGATCGGTGACCGGCACCTTGGCACCGATGCTGCCCGGCAAAGACAGGCCGGGCAGCGCGTCGGGGAACACGTTCACTTCTGCGTCGTCACCGATGTCCAGCCAGCGCTCCTGTGGAACGCGCAGGTCGAGTCTCACGCGGTCGGTGGCGACCAGCGTCAGGACCGGGTTGCCACGCTGCACCCATTCACCGGCCTCGGTGTGGCGCTCCGCGATCACGCCGTCGAACGGCGCCGGCAGCGCGTGGCGTGCGACCAGCTCGGCCTGCTCGCGCATGGTCGCCTCGGCCGCCGCGAACGCCGCCTCAGCGCCACGCAGCTCCACCGCCCGCGTCGCAATCAGGGTGGCGGGAAGAAAGTCCTGCTCACCGACGCGTTCGGCTTCCTCGAACAGTCGCCGCGCCTCGTCGAGCGCAGCCTGCGCCGCCGCAGCGTTGGCTCTGGCGCGCGCCAACGCATGCTCGGCCATGGCTGCATCGAGCCTGAGCAGGACGTCGCCTTCGCGCACCTCGTCACCGGCATCGACCTGCACGGAAGCCACCAGGCCGTCGACCCGCGGGGACAGCTGGGCAGCACGTTCCGCGGTGAGCGATCCAGTGAGCGAGAAGCGATCGCCGAAGCGCGCCACCTCGGGGGTGAACAGGCCGACCGGCAGCGGCGCGGCAGCCGCGGGAAGCGCGACCGCGAGCAGCATCAGCCAGGGCAAGGTACGAACCACGACAATTGATCGATGCAAGGGCATGGAAGCAGCAGTCATCCTCAAGGCCCGTCACGATACATGCATCACCGTGAAACTGCCGCGCAGGGTCCCGGGGAACCGGTCAGCCGGCGCGCTTCCCTGTCGCCGCGTGGATGCCTTCGCCGACCAGATCCGCAAGGGCCTGCGGATCGACGATGTCGACCCGGCGCCGGTCGAGTTCGATGATGCCTTGCTGCTGGAGCTTGCCGAACAGCCGGCTCACCGTCTCCAGCACCAGACCCAGATAGTTGGCGATGTCCTCGCGGCTCATCGGCAGCGTGAAACGATGCGGGTTTTCGCCCAGCTTGGCAAAGCGCTCGGACAGCGAGTGCAGGAAGATCGCCAGCCGCTCCAACGCCTGCTTGCGGCCCATCATCTCCAGGTGCTGGTGGTCCTGCACCATGCCTCGCCCGACGATGCGCATCAGCTGGCGTTGCAGGCCGGGAACCTGGCTGGCGATGTGCTGAAGCTGCGTAAACGGGACTTCGCAAACGTGCGCCGCGGCCAATGCCTCGGCCGAACAGCGGTGGCGTTCGCTGGCCAGGCCGTCGAGCCCGATCAGCTCGCCCGGCAGGTGGAAACCGATGATCTGCAGATCGCCGTTCTCGTCCTGGGTGTAGGTCTTGAAGGCACCGTCGCGCGCGACGAACAGCGCCTGCATGGGCTGGCCGGCATTGAACAGGTGGTCGCCGCGCTTCATCGGTCGCTTCGACAGGACCACGCGCTCCAGCCGCGCGAGATCCTCGCCGCCGATCGATGCCGGAAGGCACAGCTGCACCAGCGAACACTGGGCGCAGGTGCGTTTCAGATTGCCCAGGTCGACGACTTCGCTTTTCTCCATGAAGTCTATTCGGCCGCCGTCCAGCGTTTCAGCCAGTCTTCCACGGTGCGATGCCACTGGATCGAGTTGTGCGGCTTGAGCACCCAGTGATTTTCGTCCGGGAAGTACAGCAGCTGACTGGGAATGCCACGCCGCTGCAGTGCAGTGAAGGCGGCGAGGCCTTGATCCAGCGGCACGCGGAAATCGTTGGCGCCGTGCACCACCAGCATCGGCGTCTGCCACCGGTCGATGTGGTTGAGCGGATTCTGCTTTTCGTAGCCTTGCGGGTTGTCGTACTGCGGGCCGCCGAACTCCCACTCCACGAACCACAGTTCTTCGGTGGTGTAGAACATGCTGCGGTTGTCGAACACGCCGTCGTGATTGACCAGGCAGTTGAAGCCGTCCGGCCACTGCCCGGCGATCCAGTTGATCATCCAGCCGCCGTAGCTCGCGCCCAGTGCGCAGCTGCGCGAGGCATCCAGGAACGCATACTTCTGCAGCGCCGCCGCCCAGCCCTTCTGCAGATCGACCAGCGGCTTGCCGCCCCAGTCGCCGGTGATGGCGTCGGTGAACGCCTGTCCGTAGCCGGTGGAGCCGTGGAAGTCGATGAACACCGCGGCGTAGCCCTGGCCAGCATACGTTTGCGGGTTCCAGCGATAGTGGAAGCTGTTGCCCATGGAACCCTGCGGACCGCCGTGGATGATGAAGGCCACCGGGTAGGACTCGCCTTCCTGATAGCCGACCGGCTTCACCACCCAGCCGTAGACGGTGACATCGTCAGCGCCTTCGAAACTGAACTGCTCGTACTCGCCGAATTCGATCCCGGCAAGTCGCTCGCTGTTGTGGTCGGTGATCTGGCGCAGATTGCGGCCGCGCAGGTCGCTGCGATGGATCTGTGCCGGACCGCCGAGGTGGTCGCGGCTGAAGGCCACCGTGTCGCCGCCGACACTGAAACCGCTGACGCTGCCGTCGCCGCTGATCGCCGTGGCTTCGCCGCTGCGCACGTCGATGGCGAACAGCCGCCGCTGGCCGACGTCATCCGACCAGGTGAAAAGCGTGCGGCCGTCGCGTGAGAAGGCCAGGCCATGCGCCGAGCGGTCCCAGTCCGGCGCCACTTCGCGGGTATCACCCGAGCGCAGGTCGCGCAGCATGATGCGGTAGCGGTCTGCCTCGAAGCCGGCGCGGCTCATCGCCAGCCAGGCCATGGCGCGGCCGTCAGGCGAGAACAGCGGCGACGTATCGGTGGCGGGGTTGTCGGCCGTGATGTTTTCCGGTGCGGCCTCGCCTTCGGTTGCCACGCGATACAGATCAAGGTTGGTCGACCACGGTTCCGCCGCACCCTCTACGCGCGCGGCGAACACGATGTGCGCGCCGTCCGGGCTGAAGGCAATCTCATCGGCGCCGCCGAAGGGCTTGGAGGGAATGTCGGCGGCCAGGCCCCGGCTCAGGTGCCGCGGCGTGCCTGCTTTGCCTTCCCCGTCGATGTCGGCAACGAAGAGCTGGGCGCGGCGGCCATCCTTCCAGGTATCCCAGTGCCGCACGAACATGCTCTCGTGCAGTACGCCGGTGGTCTTGGCCTTGGCGCGCTCGTCGAGGCGGGTCTTGCTGCAGGCTAGATCCTCGCAGTCGAGAAAGACTTCGAGGCTCAGTGCCAGACGCTTGCCGCGCGGGCCGACCACGAAGCCACCGACACCCAGGGGGAAGTCGGTGACCTGCATCGCCTCGCCGCCGACCAGCGGCAGGTTCCACACCTGCATGCTGCCCGAGCGCGAGGTGAGGAAATAGATCGAGTCGCCGTCCGGCGCCCAGCGCGGCGAAACCGCGCTGGTGCCGGGCCCGGTCATGCGGCGCGGCGCGCGTGAACCATCCGCCGGCACCATCCAGATGCCGACGACTCCCCGGTTGCCGTCCATGTCGGTCTCGCGCAGCGTGTAGGCCACACGCGCTCCATCCGGTGACACCTGCGGGTCGCCCACCCGATCGAGCTGCACCAGGTCTTCGACGTTGAAGGGCCGGGTCTCGGCCTGCACGGCCGGCACGAGGAGGAAGACAAGAACGGCGAGAAGGCTGCGGGTCATGGCTGCGGCGGACGGGTAAGAGGCCGCTGAGTATAGCGCCCGCTGCCGAGGCGACAGGCGGCCGGGCGTGGGACTCTGGCCGGAGAGTGTCAATTGTCTGCAGTCGACCTGCAGCGGCGGTTGGCTATCAGAGGAGCCGCAGATCTGGCCGTATCCTTGTGGGAGCGGCCTCAGCCGCGACAGGTTCCGACCGTGATGTGTCGCGGCTGAGGCCGCTCCGACAGTTCCGCAGCCTGCGATTCGCGAGCCCTTGTTGACCGCTGTCACTGGCTACTGGCTACTGGCTACTCGCTACTCGCTTCACGAATACCCGATCCACACCGCCACCATCAGCGCCACCGCAGAAGCCGCCGTAAGCTTGAGAAACAAGGGCAGGGCAAAGCGGAACCAGCGGTCGTAGGGCACGCCGACCACGCCGAGGATGGCCATCAGCACCACGTTGGTGGGAATGATCATGTTCGAGAAACCGTCGCCGAACTGGAAGGCCAGCACCGCGATCTGGCGGCTGACGCCGACGATGTCGGCCACCGGGGCCATGATCGGCATGGTGACGAAGGCCTGCCCCGAGCCCGACGGCACGAACAGGTTGATGAGGGTCTGCACCAGCATCATGCCCACCGCGGACAGTTCCGGTCCGACCTGCTGCAGCGGCAAAGAGATGCCGTGGACGATGGTGTGCAGCACCTGGCCATCTTCGAGGATCAGCCCGATGCCGCGCGCGAACCCGACCAGCAGCGCCACCGTGGCCAATGCCGAGGCGCCGGCGGCGAAGCGCTTGGCGATGTCGTCGACGCCGAGGCCCCCCACCAGACCCGCGACCAGTCCCAGCGCCAGCCACACCGCGCCGACCTCGATCAGGTACCAGCGCATCACCAGGATGCCGTAGACGATGCCGGCCAGCGCAACTGCGGTCAGCGCAAGCACGGCGATGTGCCTGCCGCTCATTGCGGGGTAGGATTCCGGAACTGCGTTCTCCACGCCCTCCACCCCGTTCAGCAGGCTGGACTCGGGGTTCTCGCGCACCCTCCGCGCATAGCGCCATACGTGATGCACGCCGATGGCGACGAAGGGAATGAACAGGGCATAGCGGTAGCCGATGCCGGATGCCGGGGGCAGCTCGGCGATGCCCTGGGCCACCAGCACCGTATACGGGTTGAGCGTGGCCACGCCGTAGCCGATGCAGTAGCCGCCGATCATGATGCCCATCGCCGTCATCGCGTCGAGACGCATGGCCACGCACAGTGCCACCAGCATGGCGGCGAACGGTATGTATTCGGTGGAGACGCCGAGCGTGCCGGAACCGAAGGCAAACACCGCCATGCCGATGCCGATCAGCAGCCCGGGACTGTGGCCGATGGTCCTCAGGATGCCGCCGAGCAGCGCATCCAGCGCACCGCTGGCACGCAGCACCGCGATGGTGCCGCCGACGATGAGCAGGAAGAAGATGATGACCTGCGCGTCCGCAAGCGAGCGCGGCACCGCCGTGAACAGCACCCACGGCCTCAGCCACACCCGCTCCTCGGCCACCGTGTAAGTCCCCGGCACCACCATCATCCGCCCCGCCTCGTTGGGCTGCATCTCGAAGCTGCCCTGCGGCAACGTCCAGGTCATCACCAGCGCCACGATCATCATCGCGAACAGGAGGACCAGGGTGTGGGGGACGCGGAAGGATTT
>CAZGKE010000109.1:10578-11891 GCA_964526035.1 uncultured Gammaproteobacteria bacterium
CAGCAGCTTCACCATCAGCGGCCAGATGAAGCGGAACCAGCGGTCGTAGGGGATGCCGGCGATGCCGAGGATGCTCATCAGCACCACATTGGTCGGCACGATCATGTTGGCCAGGCCATCGCCGAACTGGAACGCCAGCACCGCGGTCTGGCGGGTCACGCCGACCAGGTCGGACAGCGGCGCCATGATCGGCATGGTGGCGTAGGCCTGGCCTGAGCCGGAAGGAATGAAGAAGTTGAGGATGGTCTGGATGAACAGCATGCCGATGGCGGCGCCGTAGGCACCTACCGCGGCAAGCGGTGCAGCCAGCCCGCTGACGATGGTGTCGAGCACCTGGCCGTCCTCAAGGATCATGGCGATCGAGCGGGCGAATCCGATCAGCAGCGCCGTGCCGGCGAGTTCGCAGGCGCCTTCGGTGAAGCGCTTTGCGGTGTTGTCGAGGCCCAGACCCCCGACCACGCCGGCGACGATGGCGAGGCCGAGAAACAGCGCGCCAAGCTCCACCAGATACCAGCCCGGGCCAGCGATTCCCCAGACCATCAGCGCCAGCGTCAGAAGCGCCGCGATCAGCACGAACAGGCGGCGGCCGTCGAGCGGCGGGAACTCGGTCGGCGGCAGGTGCTTCGACTCGATGCCGACCATCAGACTGTTGGCGGGATCGGCCTGCACGCGACGTGCGTACGACCACACATGGTGGATGCCGATGGCCACGAAAGGGAAGAACAGGATTACGCGGTACTGCCACCCCGAAGTCGGCGGCAGTTCGGCCACGCCCTGCGCCACCAGCACGGTGAAGGGATTGAGCGCGGCCACGCCGTAGCCGATGCCGTAGCCCACCACCATGATGCCCATGGCAGTCATCACGTCCATGCGCATGGCCAGGCACAGCGCAATCAGCAGGGCAGCGAAAGGGATGTATTCCTCGGCCACGCCGATGGCGCCGGAGCCTGCTGCGAACAGGGCGATGCCAATGCCGATCAGCAAGGCCGGGCTGTGTCCGATGTGCTTGAGCACCGATCCGAGCACGGCATCGATCATGCCGGTGGCGCGCAGCACGCTGATGGCACCACCGACGATCAGCACGAAGAAGATGATGTCCTGTGCCGCTGCAAGCGAACGCGGAATCACCGTCAGCAGCGCGGTCGGAGGCAGCTGCACCGATTCCTCGGCAGGGGTATAGGTGTCGGGCACCACGACCATGCGGCCGCCCTCATTGGCGACCCGCTCGAAGCTGCCCTGCGGCAGCGTCCATGTCGCCACCCAGGCCACCACCATGATGCCGAACAGCAGCACCAGCGTATGCGGGACGCGGA
>CAZGKE010000110.1:0-11786 GCA_964526035.1 uncultured Gammaproteobacteria bacterium
CCTCCTGCCCTCCAGATCCGCGTGCGGCCTGCGGGGTCTGTCGACGGTCCATCCTTGGCCCGACGACGCCAGACTGGCCCACTTCCTGTGGACCACCCTTCGGGCTGTTCACTCCGGCCGCCCGCCGCTGCAGAGGGTCCCCGAGAGCGACGCGCCCTCCAGGGCGCGCAGACAAAAAAGCGGCTGCGGCAGATTGCCGCGCTGTTGTAGGAGCCCACCCGTGGGCGACACTTGCCTCACGGTCGCCCACGGGTGGGTTCGGCTGCTGCGCAGCTACGCCGGGCTACCCCTGGACCTACAAGAGACAAGGGCCTCCAGGCAGGACGCCGGGTTGAAGGAACATTGTGACCCTGTCGGGGCGGAGGCATCCATGCCCGGCTGCTAACATGCGCGCCCCGATGAGCCGCTTTCCACTCAATCCTGCCCAGGCCGAGGCCGTGCGATACAGCGAGGGCCCGCTGCTGGTGCTGGCGGGCGCTGGTTCGGGCAAGACGCGCGTCATCATCGAGAAGATCGGCCACCTGGTCGATCGCCGCCGCGTCGATCCGGCGCGCATCGCCGCCATCACCTTTACCAACAAGGCGGCCAGCGAGATGCGTGAGCGCGTGGGCAAGCGCGTCGGAGGACAGGCTCGCGACGCTCTGACGGTCAGCACCTTTCATGCGCTGGGGCTGCGCTTCCTGCAGCAGGAACACGGCGCTGCCGGATTGCGACGAGGGTTCTCGGTGTTTGACGCCGACGACAGTGCGGCCCTGGTCAAGGACCTCGCGCCGAAGGGAATCGGGACCGAAGCACTGCAGCAGCTGCGTCATCTGGTAAGCCGCGCGAAGAACGCTGGCGCATGTCCGGAGACTGCAGCGGCGCACGCGCAGACGCCCCGAGAGCATGAAGCCGCCGACGTCTATGCCGCATATCAACAGCGACTGGCAGCCTTCAATGCCGTCGATTTCGACGACCTTATCCGCCTGCCGCTGGACCTGCTCAGTACCGATCAAGAGCTGCTTGCACGTTGGCAGAAGCGATTCGATCATCTGCTGGTGGATGAATACCAGGACACCAACGCCGCGCAGTACGGCCTGCTGCGGTTGCTGGCAGGCGGCGGCTGTCCGTTTACCGTGGTGGGCGACGACGATCAGTCCATCTATGCGTGGCGCGGCGCCGATCCCGGCAACCTGATGACATTGCGGCAGGACTTCCCGACACTCAAGGTCGTTCCCCTGGAGCAGAACTATCGCTCGACGCGACGCGTGCTGCGCATCGCCAACGCGCTGATCTCACATAATCCGCACCTGTTCGAAAAAAAGCTGTGGAGCGCACTCGGCGACGGCGAGGCGGTGCGCGTGCTGCCCTGTCGCGATCCCGAGCATGAGGCTGAGTGCATCGTGGCCGACCTCGTGCACCGTGCCCATGCCGAACGCCGACCCTGGGCCGACTTTGCGGTGCTGTATCGCGGCAACCACCAGGCGCGCGTCGTCGAGCGCGCCCTGCGCCTGGCGGAAGTTCCCTACCATCTCTCGGGCGGCACCGCCTATTTTGATCGCGTGGAAATCAAGGACCTGATTGCCTATCTGCGCCTGATCGTCAATCCCGACGACGACGCCGCGTTCCTGCGCGTGGTGAACACTCCACGTCGCGAAATCGGTGCGACCACGCTTGAGCGTCTCGGTCAGCTGGCTGCAGGGCGCGGCCTGAGCCTGCTGCGCACCGCTTCGAGTCTCGATGCCCTGCGCGCGCTGCCGCCGCGACCGGCGGTGGCGCTCGGTGATTTCGTGCGTCTGGTCGAAGGACTCGCCCTGCGTGCGCGGCGTGATTCGGCGGCCGATATCGCCCGCGCGGTGGTGAAAGGGGTGGACTACGGCCGCCACATCGACGAAGGCAGCCGCGATGTCTCTCAGGCCCAGCGCCGCCGCGGGTTTCTGGAAGAATTCCTGGCTTTTCTCGAAGCGGGAGAGCGCGCCACCTCCACTCTGGCAGCCCAGCTCGCACTGCTCGGTCGCGGGGACGATGAGCGTCGCGGCGATGCCGTGCGGCTGATGACCCTGCACGGCTCCAAGGGCCTCGAGTTTCCGGTCGTCTACTTGATAGGGCTCGAAGAGGGGGTACTCCCGCACGAGTCCGCGCTGCACGACGGCAGCCTGGAAGAAGAGCGCAGGCTGCTCTACGTCGGCATTACCCGCGCCCGCGAGGCGCTGACCTTGAGTCACAGCGAGACGCGACGCAGGTTCGGCAGGCTGGAGAAGGTGACTCCGAGTCGTTTCCTGGGCGAACTACCCGACGCGGATCTGCAGTGGAAGGGACGCGACAGCGATGCCGACGGCGCGCGCTCGCGCGATCTCGCGCGTTCGCACCTCGATCGCCTCAAGACACTGCTGGCGGACTAGAATTCCAGTTTGCCGGGAGCCCGATCGATATCTGCCATGTCGCTGAAACCTTTCACACCCTTGCTGCTTGCGCTGCTGCTGGGTTGCGCGGCGCAGCCCGGTCGCGAACCGATTGCCGTGGCGCCGGCGGCGAACGACAACCTCAATGCGACCCTGTGGATGCAGCACAGCGCCGAGTATCGCGCCGTCCTGCTCGGTCAGTTCAGGGTAGCGCGCGAGGTGATCGATCGGGCGCTGGATGATCCGCAGTGGAACGCGCTGCCAGCCCACGAACGCAGCGCCGACTTCCGGCATTTGCCGACGGCCATCATCGCCGACGTCGACGAGACCCTGATCGACAACAGCGCCTATCAGGCACGCGCCGTGCGAGATGGCGATGGCTACGATCGCGAGAGGTTCCGCGCCTGGGTGGAAGAGCGACGCGCCGGCGCGTTGCCGGGGGCGGCGGATTTCCTGCGCCATGCGGCCGGTCGCGGTGTCACCGTCATCTACATCACCAATCGCGACGCACCCGTCGAACTCCAGGGCACGCTGGACAATCTGCGCGCACTGGGCTTCCCGGTTGCGCGCGACGGCAGCAACCTGATGCTGCGCGGTGACCCCCGCGCGCCGGACACGGACAAGGGCGAGCGCCGCCGCTGGGTCGGTGAGCGCTACCGCGTACTGCTGTTGCTGGGCGACAACCTGGGCGACTTCGTCGACGGAAGCGTCACGGATCCCGACGCCCGCCGGGCGCTGCTCGACCAACACCGGGACTACTGGGGGGAGCGCTGGATCATGCTGCCCAATCCCACCTATGGTGGCTGGGAGGGCAGCCTGATCCGCCATCCCCGGGGTAGCGGCGAGGGCGATCGCCGCGCACGCAAGCACAGCCATCTGCGGGTCGAATGATGGTTCCCCCCAACGCCACGCCGGACCTCGATCCCGCCGAGCGCCTGATCTTCGCCCTCGACGTCGCCACGCGGGATCAGGCGCTGGGCCTGGTCGATACGCTCGGCGACTCGGTGCGTTTCTACAAGCTCGGCATGGAGCTGCTCACGTCCGGCGACTACTTCCGTCTCATCGAAGAGCTCGCGGCGCGCGGGAAGAAGCTGTTCGTGGACCTCAAGTTCTTCGACGTGCCGGCCACCGTAGCGCGCGCAGTCCAGGGGCTGCGTCGTTACCCGGTCCACTTCTGCACCATCCACGGCAACGACGGCATGATGCAGGCCGCGTCAAAGGTCAAGGGCGATATCCGATTGCTCGCGGTCACCGCGCTGACCAGCCTCGACGAACGTGACCTGGTCGATCTCGGATTCCGCTGCGTTCCCGAGGCGCTGGTGTTGTCGCGCGCCCGCGCGGCGCTCGCGGCAGGCTGCGACGGCGTGGTGTCCTCTGGACTTGAAGCGCAGGCGCTGCGTCGCGAAGCAGGAAACGCCCTGATCCTGGTGTGCCCCGGCATCCGACCGGTCGCCAACAGTGATGATCAGAAACGCACCGTGGACGTGGCCCAGGCCTTCTCCCTGGGCGCCGACTACATCGTGGTTGGCCGGCCGATACGTGATGCGGCCGACCCGCGAGCGGCCGCCAACGCCATCCAGACCACCATTTCGGAATGCTTTTTATGATTATAATTCAATATCTTATATGGCCTATTCTAAGGTATTGCATTAGATCCAGGGCCTAAGCTACTATATCGTCACGCTTTGAGCGTGACGATGACCTGAAAAAGATGCGATTCCCGCTCCGGCTCCGGCCGGTTTCCCCGGGCAGTGGAGACACTGTCCGGGGTTTTTCGTTGTAGAGGCGGCTGAATCGACTCTATTGCGGCTTCGGCGAGTCATGCCCACAATGGCGGTTTGACCGTTGGGGAGCTTCAAAATGATTCGACACATTGTTCTTGGCCTGCTTGCAGCGAGCCTGGTGGCCACCGTGGGTTGTGGTCGCGATGAGGCCGCTTCGCCCTCCGAAGTGGCTGCCGCCACCACAACGCCGACCGGCACCGTTGAGACTGCAGTGAGCGCCTTGCGCAGCAACGATCTCAATGCGCTGCTGCGGGCATCAATGCCCGAGGAGCACTTCAATCGACTTGGTGCGCGCTGGACCGAGGACATGAAGGCCGAGGAGATCAGCGAAGACGAGCGCATGCAGTTCGCCATGACCATGGGCATGCTGACCGCCGATGGCGCCGAAGATTCGCTTATGGGCATGCTTGAGCCGCAGCTGGTCGAACTCGACAAGCAGATGGCGCAGCTGCCGCTGATGATCGGCATGGGCCGCGGCATGGCCGCCAGCATGGTTGAAGAAACCCAAGAGCTGACCGCAGAGCAGAAGCAGCAGGCGCAGAAGAGCCTCGATGCCCTTGCCGGCTGGGCGCAGTCGACGCCGTTCACCGACCGCGACCGCGCACGCAAGGCTGTCGGCGTGGCGACGAAGACCGCGCGCGAGCTGCAGCTGGAAACCATCGATGATGTGTACGCGCTGAGCTTCGAGGATGCATTGGGCAAGGGCGGCATCGTCCTCGGCGGCCTGAAACAGATTCTCGATGTGTACGGACTGTCGATCGACAATGCGCTCGACTCGGTGAAGACCTCGGTGGTGTCGGAAAGCGGTGACCAGGCCAAGGTACGCATCGACTGGAAACTGCTCGATGCGCCGCTGTCGCTGGAGTCCGACATGGTGCGCAAGGAAGGGCGCTGGTTCTCCCGCGATACGCTGGAGCAGATCGCGCGCGCTGAAGCCGAAGGCCTCTGACGTCGCAATCTTCGCGGGGCGGCGCATCGCGCGCCGTCCCGCTGCTGCGCCCCAATGAGCGCAACGCCCGCCCAATCATCCCGTCATCCGCGTCCGGCATGGCCCCTGCGCTTCTTCGGCTGGCTCCTGGAGCCCTGGGTTCGCCTGCGTATCGATCCCGAGCGCCCGTTGCAGGGTATCGATGACGAGCGTCCGATCTGCTACGTGGTCGAGCGCTATGGACTGTCCACGGCGCTGATCCTGCATCGTGTGTGCCGTGAGTCCGGCCTGCCCTCGCCGCTGGTCGCCATGCGCGGGGGGCATCTCAGCCGGCGTCGCGCGCTTCTGGCGGTGTCGCGTCGCCAGGGTTTCTGGTTTGGTCGGCCCCGCACTCGCACGCACTCGCAGGGGCTCGCCGAGCTGATCGACGCGGCGTCCGTCGATGCCGAGCTCGACGTCCAGCTTGTTCCTGTTTCCATCTTTGTCGGACGCGCACCAACGCGTAGCAGCGGTTGGTTCCGCGTGCTGTTTTCCGAGAACTGGGCGGTGGTCGGTCGCTTCCGGCGCCTGATGGCCATTCTGCTCAACGGGCGCGACACCTTCGTGCAGTTCAGCGCACCCATTTCGCTACGTCAGGCGCTCTCCGACGGACTGCCGCGCGAACGAGCGCTGCGCCGACTATCCCGAGTGCTGCGAACCCGTTTCCGTCGCATCCGCGCCACGGTCATCGGCGCGGACCTCTCGCATCGTCGCATGTTGATCGACGAGGTCCTGAACGCCGAGCCGGTGCGCGCGGCGATGGAGCAGCAGGCTGCGCGGGACGGAAAAAGCTTGAAGCACTCCTACAGCAAGGGTCGTTCCTACGCGTGGGAAATAGCCGCGGACTACTCCCACACGGTGGTGCGAAGCGCTTCGTTCATGCTCACCGGATTCTGGAACAAGATCTACGACGGCGTACGCGTCAACCATTTCGATACCGTCAAGGAGATCGCTCCGGGTCGCGAAGTCATTTACGTTCCCTGCCACCGCAGCCACATCGACTACCTGCTGCTCAGCTACCTGCTGTATTCGCGTGGCCTGGTGCCGCCGCACATCGCCGCTGGCATCAACCTCAACATGCCGCTGGTAGGTCCCATCCTGCGCCGCGGCGGCGCCTTCTTCCTGCGTCGCAGCTTCAAATCCAATGTCCTGTACTCCGCTGTGTTCAGCGAGTACGTGGCGGCGCTGGTGCGTCGAGGCGTATCGCTCGAGTACTTCATCGAGGGTGGCCGATCACGCACCGGTCGGCTGCTGCAGCCCAAGGCCGGCATGCTCGGTATCACCGTGCGCGGCTACCTGCGGCAGAGTCGCCGTCCGGTGGTTTTCCAGCCGGTCTATATCGGCTATGAGAAGTTGATCGAGGCACGCAGCTATATCGGCGAGCTTTCCGGCCAGAGCAAGCAGAAGGAGTCCCTGTTCGGGGTGCTGCGCGCCTTTGGCGTGCTGCGCCACAACTACGGCAAGGTCACGGTCAATTTCGGAGAGCCCATTCATCTCGAAGCACTGCTCGACGAGGTTGCACCGGCCTGGCGCGAGCCGCGTGACGATGCCGAGGGGCGCCCTGCCTGGCTGGGGCCGAGCATCGATGCGCTCGCCTCGCGCATTCTAGAGCGCATCAATCAGGCCGCAGACGTCAATCCGATCAATTTGCTGTCCCTGGCGCTGCTGTCGACACCGAAGAACGCGATGACCGAGACCGACCTGTCGTCTCATCTCGGCCTACTTCAGGACCTTCTCACCACGCTGCCGTATTCCGATCGAACGACGGTGTCCGCGCTGCCGGCGAAGGAGATCATTGCCTACGGCGAAAGGATGAAGATGCTGCGACGCACGGCCCATCCGCTGGGCGACGTGCTCGGGCTGGATGAGCGCGAGGCGATCCTCTCGAGCTACTACCGCAACAACGTGCAGCACCTGTTGGCGGTGGCAGCCTGGGTGGCCTGCTGCTTCAGCAACAACCGTCGCATGTCGCGTGCCGCCGTGCAGCGGCTTGGGCGCATCGTGTATCCGTACATCCAGGCCGAGCTGTTCCTGCCGTGGAGCGCGGAGCAATGGAACGGGCAGGTGCAGGCGACCATCGAGTTCTTCCTGGCGCGCGGCCTGCTGTTCGCCGACAGCGACGGCCGCGTGCTCAGCCGCGAAGCCGGTCAGTCGGACGGCGCCTATCGCCTGCGCCTGATTGCGCACAGCCTGCTTCAGGCATTCGAGCGCTACTACATCGCCATAGCGGTGCTGGTGAAGAACGGCTCCGGCACGCTCAGCGCGTCCGAGGTGGAGAACCTCTGTCATCTCACCGCGCAACGGCTGACGCTGGTCTACGAACTCAACGCCCCGGAGTATTTCGACAAGGCGCTGTTCCGCAGTTTCATCGCCATGCTGCGCGAGCGCGGCGTCGTGCGTACCGACGAGGCCGGCAAGCTGGCCTTCGGTGAGGACCTGGTGCAGGTCGCGCAGGACGCCAAGGTAATCCTGCGCCGCGAGCTGCGCCACTCCATCCTCAAACTCAGCCCGGAAGCCCGGGCCAGCCTCGAAGCAGAGCCTGCCCAGGCTGCGTGAGGTGCGCCGGCTGGCGGCCGGCTCGGCCTCTCCACTGTCAATTCGAAATCGTCGCAAAACGTGTGCGTGTCGCCCTGCTGCAGCGCCATCGTCATAGCCCTGGCCGAAGGCGCGCATCCAGGGGTCGGGCCGCAGCCTCAGGCGTCGAGATCGGGAATCAGCTTGCTCTCGAGGTAGGTGATCATGTCCTTGAGTTTGAGCTTGCGCTTTTTCAGGCGCTTTAGCTGGAACTCGTTGGTGCCGGTGTCGGCGATCAGGCGCTCGATGATCTCGTCGAGGTCGCGGTGCTCGACCCGAAGGGCGGTCAGCTGGCGGTTGAGCGCGGCGGGATCGGGCGTGTTCATGGAAGTTCGGCCGGTGGACACATGAGTGTAGCGCCGCGCCGTGGCCGACGACAGCGCGTAGAATGTCCGGCCCGATGAACGCCCCAGTCCTTTCAATGCGCGATCCGCGCAAGGCCGAACACGAACGCGACAAGCTGGCCAAACGGCTGCGTCGCCAGGTCGGCCAGGCGATCGCCGATTTCGCCATGATCGAGGAGGGCGACCGCGTCATGGTGTGCCTGTCCGGCGGCAAGGACAGTTACACCTTGCTCGACATCCTGCTGCGGCTGCGCGCCCGGGCGCCGGTGCGCTTCGACCTGCTGGCGGTGCATCTCGACCAGAAGCAGCCCGGCTATGATCCCCAGGTGTTGCCGCGCTGGCTGGGCGAGCAGGGCGTGGCGTTTCACGTGATCGAGCAGGATACCTACAGCGTCGTCCAGCGGGTGGTGCCGGAGGGCAGGACCATGTGTGGTCTGTGCTCTCGCCTGCGTCGCGGCGCCCTTTACAACTTCGCGTCCGAAAACGGCGTGACCCGCATTGCCCTCGGACACCACGCCGACGACATGGTGGAGACGCTGTTCCTCAACCTCTTCCACCAGGCGCGGATGGCCGCGATGCCGCCCAAGCTGCTGTCCGATGATGGTCGTCACGTGGTGATCCGGCCGCTGGCCTATTGCCGCGAGCGCGACATCGAAAACTATGCCGCTGCGCGGAACTTCCCGATCATGCCCTGCAACCTGTGCGGCTCGCAGGACAACCTGCAGCGGCAGACCGTCAAGGCGATGCTGGCCGAGTGGGAGCGGCGTCACCCGGGTCGCGTCGAGAACATCCTGCGCAGCATGGGCCGTATCGCACCCTCACAGCTCGCCGACCGCGGTCTCTTCGACTTCACTGCCCTTGGCAGGCACAGCGAAAGCAAGCCGGCTTCGACCACCGACTGGCTGCTCGGCTGAGCCGCAAGCCCATCGCTCGCGTTCCCCTTTTCGCTCAAGAATCTCCCTGAGGCACGATGCTCTTTCGAAACCTGACCCTGTTCCGCTTCGCCGCCTCCGCGGCGCCCGATCCCGATGCCCTGGAAACCGCGCTCAGCGCGCACACGCTGCGCCCGGTGGGCGCGCTGGAGCTGTCCACCCACGGATGGGTGTCGCCTTTTGGTCCCGACAGCGAAGTGCTGGTGCTGCGCCAGGCGCATCAGCTGCTGCTGCAGCTCGGCGCCGAGGACAAGCTGTTGCCCGGCTCGGTGGTCCAGGCGGAGCTGGCGGCGCGCCTGCGCCGCTACGAAGCCGAGCACGGCCGCCGGCCCGGCGGAAAATTGCGCCGGCAGATGCGTGAGGACCTGGTTTCGGAGCTGCTGCCGCGGGCGTTCGCTCGGCCGTCGCGGCTGTGGGTCTTTCTCGACCTCAAGCACGGCTGGCTGGGCGTCGACAGCGCCTCGCGCAAGGCTGCCGAGGCCGCGGTGAGCCTGCTGCGCGACAGCCTTGGTTCGTTCCCGGCGCTGCCCGCCACTGCCGACAGCGCCCCGCGGGAGCGCCTGACCCGCTGGCTCGGCAAGGGCGAGCTGCCCAAGGATTTCGAGCTCGGCGACGAGTGCGAGCTGAAGGATCCATCTGACAAGGGCGGCGTGGTGCGCGCCCGACGGCAAAACCTCGCCAGCGAGGAAATCCGCGAGCACCTCAAGGCCGGCAAGCAGGTCTCGCAGCTGGCGCTGGTCTACGACGGTCGCCTCGGCGTGGTGCTGGGAGACGACCTGGTGCTCCGCAAGATCCGCTACCTGGAGGTGTCCGACGAGGCACCGGAATCAGGCGAAGACGCCCGCCAGGAGCTCGAGGCGCGCTTTGCCCTGACCGCAGCAGAAACGAACCGCCTGCTTTCGCGCATTGAGGACTTGTTCGAGGTGCGGCGACCGGCGCAGAATGCAGACTGAAACGGCGACGCGCAGCCCGCGTCGCTGATTTGCCTCCGCTTCCGTTCAGAAAGCCGGCGGCGCCCGTCAAACGTATTTCGAGGTGCCTGTGAGCGCAGGGCAGGGGGTCCACGTGTGGCGTTCCACAAGGGAGCGGGTCTGAACATGCCTCGCTCTACTTTGATGGCCGAGCCGTGGCTCGATTTCACCCTCTCCAACGGACGCAATCTGCGCATGAAGCAGGTGGTCAGCCCGCGCGCGCGGCGTTTGCGGGTCACTGTCTGCGGCAGCGGAGTCCTGCGGCTCACCGTGCCGCCGGGTGCGCGGCAGAGCCAGCTTGAGCGCTTCATCGGCGAGCATGAGGAATGGTTGCTGGAGAAGCTGGCCGAGCTGCGCGAGTCCGGCGCAGTGCGTGCGCCGCTGCGGGTCGGCGTGAACGACCGCATCCGACTACGCGGCGAGGAGCTGCCGCTGGTGTGGAAGACCGCAGTGCTTCCCTCGGTGCGGCTGGTCGACGAGCGTCGGCTGGAGGTCCGTCTGCCCGAACTTTCGCGGCGCCATCTGCCACTGGCGCACGGACTGCTGCGCAGCTTTCTGCAGGGCGAGGCGAGGCGCGACGCCGCCCGCTACCTCAACCGCTACGTCGCGCGCATCGGTCGCGCCCCGGTCGGCCTGAGCGTGCGTCCGATGCGCACGCTGTGGGGCAGCCTCAGCGCCACCGACCGCATGTCGCTGGACCTTTCGCTGGTGCTGGCACCGCCGCAGGTGTTCGCCTACGTGGTCGTCCATGAGCTCTGCCACCTGTACGTTCGTGACCATTCCCAGCGCTTCTGGAACCGAGTCGCCGAGCAGTTCCCAGCCGTCGATGCTCAGCGGGCGTGGCTGCGCCAGCATGGACTCACGGTCAAGGCCGAGATGGGACGACTGTTGGGCCTGGAAGGGTAGGGCGCCCGAGTTTCTACAGGCGGTCCGGGGATTCGCCTGCCTTGAAGTGGCAAAGTCGAGACCAGTCGACATGAAGGCGTCATTGCGCCGACTTCTTCTACAACCTCGTTGGAGGACAATCGGGAAGCTCAGTGCTGCTCCGTAGGTTCCGAAAATCGAATCAGGATATCCTCCGATGACCGTGTCCGAAGTCCTCGCCCTGCTCGAAGCTGAACGCGACGAGCGTGGCATGAGCAACTGGGAGAAGCTGGGCCCGAGCACTGCCGGGATGAGGAGTTGCGGGATCGGGCTCACGCGGCTGCGCAAGCTGGCGAAGCGGGTGGGTCGCAACCGGGAGCTCGCGCAGGCGCTTTGGAAGACCGACGTCTACGACGCCAGAGTCATCGCGCTTCTCATCGACGACCCCGCGCGAATCACCCGTGACCAGGCCGAGAAGCAGGTCGAGGAGCTGGCCGGCGGTATGCTGGCACACGTGTTTGCATCCTGCGACGCAACGCTCGCGAAAACATCGTTCGTGGTCGAGCTTGCCGACCAGTGGGTCCGAAGCAACGATCCCGTCCGCCGCGACTGCGGTTACGGGCTGCTCTATGAGGTGTCGAAGCTCTCGGGGAAGAAGGCGCCGAGCGAGGAGTTCTTCCACGCCCATGTCGAGCGCATCGCCGACACGATCGATGGGGAATCGGATCACGTGCGCCTGGCGATGGCCACGGCCCTGATGGGGATCGGGAAGCGGAGCGCTGCGTTGAACAAGGCGGCACTAAAGCTCGCGCGGGACGTGGGGCCGATCAAGTTCACCTCCGCCAGCGGCGCGTGTGAGCCCTTCGACGTCGCGAAGCATCTGACCACGGACCGGCTGAAGGAGAAGTTGGGGATCTAGTGTGGTGTTCCGTAATTACCTTACCGAACTCGCTTGGTCTTCAGCCCCGA
>CAZGKE010000111.1:0-2276 GCA_964526035.1 uncultured Gammaproteobacteria bacterium
CCGCCCAGGCGGCGGTGTTCTGGTCGAGGTCGGCGGGCGACAGCTTGTCGAGGGTGTCATCTGCGGTGTGGTGGTAGTCGAAGTAGACGGTACCGTCCTGGCGCAGGTCGATCGCCGCCATGCCGCTGCGGCGCATGGGGCCGAAGTCGGCCGAGCCGGAGGCGTCGTCGCGGCCCTTCTCGATGCCGAGCGGAGCCAGCACTTCGAGCATCTGGTCGATGGCGGCACGCGCTTCGGGCTTCACCGCGGCGTCGAGCTGGTAGACGCGACCGCCGCCGAAATCGCTTTCGCCGGCGATCAGGTGGTTGCCGATATTGGCGACATTGGCCTGCTGATACGCGCGCGCCCCGAATATGCCGTTCTCTTCGGCGCCAAAGGCGACCACGCGGATGCTGCGCCGCGGACGCTGGTCGAGAGCGAGGATCAGCCGGCCGGCGGCGAAGGTGATGGCGATTCCGGCGCCGTCGTCGATCGCACCGGTGCCGAGATCCCATGAATCGAGGTGCGCGCCCATCAGCGCGAACGCTTCGGGCTGCTCGCGGCCGGTGATCTCGGCGATGACGTTGTGGCTGGTGTACTCACCGCGTTCGCGGGCGCCGAGCTTGAGTTCGAGGCTCACCGTGCCGCGGCGCAGCAGGTTTTCGATGAGGTCGGCATCGGCGTTGGACACGGCCGCGGCAGGAATGCGGGTGATGGCGTCGCCGTAGCGCATCACGCCGGTGTGCGGAAAGCGGGAGTCGGAGGTGCCGATGGAGCGGATGATCAGCGCCTTGGCGCCGAGGCGTCCGGCCACTGCGGCGCCGGTGACGCGCACGCTGACCGCCGGACCGTAGCCCGAGCCATCGCGGGCGCGCTGCATGCGGTAGCCGACGTAGGCGATCTTGCCGCGCACTGCGTCTTCGTCTGCGGCCTGCAGCGCGGCGAAATCCTCGAAGTGCACGATCTCGCCGCTGACGCCTTCCGGCGGCGTGCCGACGCTGCCGCCCAGCGCAGCCACGGCGAGGACCTGTTCGCGCGGGGCCACCAGACGTGCGCTTTCCTCGCCACGGCTCCATACCGGGAAGGTGACTGGCTCGGTCCAGACGCGGTCGAAGCCCAGCGCCTCGAGCTTGGCGACGGCCCAGGCCACGCCCGCGGCGTCGTTGGCGCTGCCGGCCATGCGGTGGCCTACTTCGGTGGTCAGCGACTCGACGATCTCGAACGCGCCGGAGCCCTCCAGTGCACGATCGCGGAGCTGCTTGGCAATGGCGATGTCGGCGTCGGGGATGCGGGTTTCAGCGGCGTGCAGGTTGAGAGCGAGGGTGGCGAGGACAAGGAGGGCAATAAGGCGCATGGGCGATGGGTGGTCGTTTGTGGGACTGCAGAGTATAGGCAAGGCGCTTTGGGTGCGCCTTGGGCGCTGTTTTCGGTTTTCAGTTTTCAGAAGAGGACGCTGGGTGTTCGGGAGGACAGCCTTGATCGTCTCTCCGCTTGCGGGGTGAGCTTGACGGGGGCGGGTCTTCTCGCTGCGCCGGGCCCCATCCGCCCTGCGGGCACCTTCCCCCGCAGGCGGAGGAAGGAACAGCGGGCTGCGGAGAATCCAGTCTTGCTCCTCCCCCCGCTTGCGGGGGGAGGTTGGGAGGGGGCAGATCGAAGCGAAAGTCCCTACCTGGCTCTCAGGAGGTCACGGATCTCCGTCAGCAGCTTCTCTTCTGCACTGGGCTCAGGCGGCGGTGCCGGTTTGGCCTCTTCCTTGCGCTGCATGCGGTTGATGGCTTTGACCACCAGGAAGATCGCAAACGCGATGATGATGAACTGGATCAGGGTGTTGATGAAGGTGCCGACCTGCATCACCACCGCCGGGGCTTCCTCGGTGGCCGCGCGCAAGGTGATGGCGATTTCCGAGAAGTCGACCCCACCGATCAGCAGGCCGATGGGCGGCATGATGACGTGGTCGACCAGTGAGCCGACGATCTTGCCGAATGCCGCGCCGATCACCACGCCGACCGCCAGGTCGACTACGTTGCCGCGCAATGCGAAGGTCTTGAATTCCTGAATCATGCCCATGGCCTGTCTCCCCGATAGAAGCGTCCGCGTGGACGCGGCGTCACTCTAGCGCAGTTCGCCGGACCAGGTGTGGACCTGGCGCGAGTCGCAGTGTGCGGGCCCATGTGGGAGCGGCCTCAGCCGCGACCGGTCCGGAATGGGGGAGCGTGGCGAGTCGGAGCCAAGGCCCCTCCCACAGGAAGACGCCATGCGTTGTGGAGCGTCGGGATCCGCGATCAGCGGTCCGTGCG
>CAZGKE010000111.1:2376-11646 GCA_964526035.1 uncultured Gammaproteobacteria bacterium
GCGATTGGCGACGAAGAAGGGGTGCAGGGTACCGTGCCCCGGTAAGCAGCCGTCAACGGGTGACGATGGTGCCCTCGAACCGCGCCACGCCCTCCACCTCCGCCACGAACCGGTCGCCGGGCTGCAGGGCGGCCACGCCGGACGGTGTGCCCATGAAGATCAGATCGCCGGCCTTCAGCTCGAACAGCTTCGACAGCTCGGCGATCACCTCATGCACGCCGTACACCATGTCGCCGAGCTGCCCCTGCTGGCGCAGCGCGTCGTTGACCACCAGGCGGATACGCCCCCGAGGTGGTCCGGCTTCGGCTCGACGAATCGCTGAAACCGGCGCGGAGTGGTCGAACGCCTTGGCGATGTCCCAGGGCAGCCCCTTCGATTTCATTTCCGCCTGCAGGTCGCGGCGGGTGAGATCAAGGCCCACCGCGTAGCCGAATACATGACTGAGCGCGGCCGCCGCCGCGATGTCGCGCCCGCCAGAGCCGAGCGCCACGACCAGTTCCACTTCATGGTGGAGCTCGGCAGTCGCCGAGGGGTAGGGCACCTTGCCGCCCCCGGGTACCAGCGCATCGGCCGGTTTGGTGAAGAACACCGGTCTGCCGCGTTCGATGCTCGCGCCCATCTCGCGCGCGTGATCGGCAAAGTTGCGGCCGACGCAGAACACTCGACGTACGGGAAACACCTGGTCGCTGTCGATGACGGGCAGCTGCACGGTTGGTGGTGCTGGAAACACGGTTGCCATGGGTGACCTCGCACGCGGGCGGTCATGATGCCGAGCCGTGATCCGGCTGTCATCTTCGGACGCGACACCAGGCGATGTCCAAGTGGCGTCTCGCCATGCATCTGCGCGTCGAAACGCCGACGTCTCTTTCTGTCGGCACCGTCGAATCTCTGCGGCGCGCCTCTTCGCTGTCACGGCTTGTCCGGCGGACGCTGACCATTGTCGCCTGCGCGGTGCTGGTCACCGCCATCGCCCAGTGGTTCGATGACGACCCGCCGCGGGCTGCTGGTGCCGCGGTCGCCACATCGGCAAACCGCCAATTTGCGGCAGACGCGATCAGGGTGGGTCGCGTCGCTCCGAGCGAGCATCCCGGCCGTCGTTGTCGAGCACCTTGTACTCGCCCTCGATCACGTCGCCGCGGTCAGGTCCTGCGCCCGGCCGCGCGTTGGGTGGCACCCCCGCACGTGGCCCGAACAGACGCAGCACCAGCGCCGCGACCAGGCCGACCGCAAGCAGGGTCAACCAGATCACGGTGCCGAGAAAGAACAGCACCACCGCCAGCACCGCCAGCGCAATCATGGCCAGCGCACGCAGCAGGGGGTTCTGCGGAAGCCTGAGAGCGAACATTCGATTCATGCAGGCACCATGCATGGGCCGACAGCGCATCGCAAGTGGCGGACGGCATGGACGTCCGCCTGCGGCGGACGTCGGTTTTCAGTTTTCAGTTTTCAGTTTTCAGTCAGGAGCGCGGCACACTGCGCCGTCACGTGCGTCCAGGCGCCCCTGGAATACTCGCCGTTCTCGAAGCGCGGAGCCCAGCCTCGCACTCAGTCCTGGAAACGATCCCGACGCCCGCATCTGAAAACTGAAAACCGAAAACTGAAAACTGCTCCCTATTGATGCCTGCGCACCTGGTTGCGCCCGCCGGCCTTGGCCTGGTACAGCGCCTGGTCGGCCTGGCGCAGCGCGTCGTTGGGCTCGACCGTCTGGAAGCCCGGTCGGATTTCGGAGATCCCGAGGCTGATGGTCAGTGGTACTTCGACGCCCTCGACCACCAGCGGCTTGGCGGCGATCTCGCTGCGGATCCGCTCGGCGATGGCTTCGGCGTGCTGCACGTTGCAGTCGGGCAGTACGATGGCGAACTCTTCGCCGCCGTAGCGCGCGGCGAGGCCGCGCTCGGGGGTGACCACGTCGCTGATGAGGCCGGCGACGAAGCGCAGACAGTCGTCGCCCACCAGATGTCCGTAGGTATCGTTGACCTGCTTGAAATGATCGATGTCGGCCATGATCAGGGTGAGCGTGCGGCGCTGCTCCTGCGCGTCGAGGATGATGCGCAGCAGCGATTCCTCCAGGTGGCGGCGGTTGTAGATGCCGGTCAGGCCGTCGCGGCGGCTGAATTCGCGCAGGCGGTCGTGGGCATCGGCGAGCTGCTCCAGCGCCAGGCTCAGTTCGCGCGTGCGACGTTCCACCCGTGACTCAAGCTGATCGCGGGCGTCGGCCACGATACGTTCATTCTCATTGCGCAACGCGGCGTATCGATAGCTCAGCGCGAACGACAGCAGGATCATCTCCAGCGCCGAACCGATCTGCACGCCGTACTCGGTGACGAACACCTTGGGCAGCACGCCGAAGGCGACCAGCGTGAACGCTGCGGTGCCGGCCAGCAGCATGAACCAGGCCAGCAGGAACAGCCCGGCAGGGCGATAGCCGCGGCGCAGGCTGATCACGCTGGATACCAGGATCCAGATGACGTTCGGCAGCACCGCTGCCGAGGCCAGGGGCGTGGAAATGCGATATGGCACGAACAGGCTCACCACGCCAAGCACGACGAAGAATGCGATCAGCCCGAGCGCCACCCGGTTGCCCAGCTTCCAGCGCGTGTCGAGCTCAAGGAACATCCGCGAGAACTGCTGCATGCCGATCTGCGCCAGGCAGATCGACAGCGGTACGCTCTTGTCCTGCAGCCACAGCGCGTTCGGCCACAGGTATTCGAAGGCGAGGCCGTTGAGACAGAACAGCACCAGCCCGAAGGCGGTGATGTGGAACATGTACCAGAAGTAGCTGCCGTCGCGCAGGGTGAGCCACAGGATCAGGTTGTAGAAGAACAGCGCGATCAGGATGCCGTAGTAGAGCCCGATGCCGATCTGCGCATCGCGGGTGGTTTCCGTCAACGCGGCGGGCGTGTACAGCACCAGCGGTACCTGCATCGAGCTGCCGCTCTCCACGCGCACCAGGAGGTCGACGCTTTCACCGATGGGCAGGTCGACGCTGAAATTGGGGTGCCGATGGCGCACCGCGCGCTCGCCGAACGGGCGCATGTCGCCGGACTCGACGTGGCGCAGACCGCCGCCTGGTTGCGGTATGTAGAAATCGACGAAATCGCTCAGCGGGTATTCCTGCACCAGCAGCCAGCGCGGCTCGCCGGCGTGGAGGTTTTCCACCGCGACATGGAACCAGAACACGCCACGCTGAAAGCCGAAGGTGGGATTGCCCCCAGGCAGCGCCTGAAACTCGCCGGCACGGGCTCGGCGCAGCATTTCGGTGGCTTCAGCGTCGCCCTCGGTCTCGTGCAGGTAGCGCATGTGCGGCGCCAGGTCGAGGCGCTCGCTGTCGGCAGTCAGCACCGCGGGCGGCGTCGCACCGAGGTCTGCAGCGACCAGCGCCAGAAGGCACAGCCCGATGCTGATGAGAGTTTTCATGAATTCCCCCACGGAACGGTCGCTACGATACTTGTGGCCTGCAATGACCGGCAAGCGCAGGCCGGCGAAATATCGCTGGACAGGTCGGCTAAGCTGGGCGCCCCCCGTGCCGATGCGAATCATGCCTGACCGCGCCGACCTCTGTCCGATCGACGACGTGCCCGAGGGTGCCGTGATGCACGCTGCCGACCCCAGTGGCGCATCGCCATTCGGGCTGATCCTGACCCGCGCAGGGATCATCGTGAAGGCCTATCGAAACCAGTGTCCGCATGCCGGGCGACCCCTGGACTGGGCGCCGGGCAGGTTCCTGATCGATCAGGGCCGGCTGGTATGCGCCGCGCACGGTGCCACCTTCAGTCTGCCTGATGGAGTCTGCGTGGCCGGGCCGTGTCGCGGAGAAGCGCTGGCGGAGGTGACGGTGGAGGTGATTGAGGGGCGGGTGGTGCGGGTCGGGTAGAAGCGGTGCGCGGCTTTCGTAGGAGCCCACTCGTGGGCGACACGTGCGCTGCAATGCTCGATGCCGCGGTCGGCCACGGGTGGGCTCCTACAAGAGCGCGCGCACCGCGATGCTGTCTTTGGCGCGCAGCAGGCGCCGCTTGAGCGCAGCGACCTCTACGGTGTCGGTTTCGCGCACCACTTCCTTGACCTCCAGCAGCGACGTCGGGTGCATGCTGAAACGGCGTAGCCCCAGCGCCAGCAGAAGTCGCGTGTAGTGCGCATCCCCGGCGATTTCGCCGCAAAGGGTGACCGGTTTGCCGACGCGGTCGGCGGCGGTGAAGATCTGCGCCAGCAGGGCGATGACCGCAGGGTGCAGCGGGTCGTAAAGGTGACCGACTGCGTCATTGCCGCGGTCGGCCGCCAGCATGTATTGCACCAGGTCGTTGCTGCCGACGGCGATGAAGTCGCTTTGTCTCAACAGTCCGCCCAGCGCCAATGCCGCGGCCGGCACTTCGATCATCACGCCAAGCGCGACATCCTCGCCATGTGCCAGGCCGGCCTTGTCGAGATCAACGATCGCTTCATTCAACATGCTGCGCACGCTGTCGACTTCACCACCATGGCTGATCATCGGCACCAGCACCCGCACCGGACCGTAGGCGCCGGCGCGCAGAATGGCGCGAAGCTGGGTGCGGAACACGTCGGGGTACTTCAGCGACAGGCGCACGCCGCGCATGCCCAGCGCGGGGTTGGGCTCGCTGGGCAGCGTCAGGCCGGAGCTGTCGGCCTTGTCGGCGCCAAGATCCAGGGTGCGGATGGTCACCGGGCGACCGGCCATGCCCAGCACGATGTCCCGGTAGGCAAAGAACTGCTCATCCTCGTCGGGCAAGCCGTCGCGCTGCAGGAACAGGAACTCGGTGCGATACAGGCCTACCCCGGATGCGCCGAATGCATAGGCCTGGGAAACGTCTGTCGTGGACTCGGCGTTGGCATAGAGCTTCACCGACACCCCATCGCGGGTGCGCGACGGCACGTGACGCAGGCGCAGTCGGCGCCGTTCGTCGCGGAGAATCTCCGCCTGGTGGACGCGGTGGCTGCGCAGGTCCTCGGCGTCGGGGTTGATGATGATTTCGCCGGCTTCGCCGTCGACCAGGATGGTGTCGCCCTCGCCGATGCGCTCCAGCGCGTCGTGGACACCGACCACGATGGGCAGACGCAGGCTGCGCGCCAGAATGGCACTGTGCGACAGCGTGCTGCCCTGGGTGGTGATCACCGCCACGATGCCGCGTTCGTGCATGTGTGCCAGTTCGGCTGGCGGCACGGTCTCGGCCACCAGCACTTCACCCGAACTCGCGTTCAGTTCGCCCGCCTGTTCGCCGTTGTCGCGGCGCAGTGCGGCCACCACGCGTCCGATGACGTGGTCGATGTCCTCGCGACGGCTTTTCAAGTAGGGGTCGTCCATGGCCTGGAACACGGCCGCCAGCCGATCACGCTGCAGGCGCAGCGACCACAATGCGGTGTAGCGGCCGGTACGGATCAGGTCGTCGAGTCCTGCCAGCAGCTCGGGATCGTCGAGAAGCAGGGCATGGGTGTCGAGGAAGTCGCCGATTTCGCGGGACAGTGCGCCCTGCAGGCGCTCGCGAAGCTCATTGAGCTCGGCGCGCGCCGCGGCGATGGCGCGTCCCAGTCGCTCAATCTCGGCGTCGACCTCTGTACCCTCGATGCGCTGCTCCTCGCTTTCCATGCGGATCGGACCGGCCAGCCGCGCGCGGCCCAGTCCCAGGCCCCGCGATGCACCTTGTCCCTGCAGGATGAAGCGGCTCATGGGATGACTATAGCGGGGAGGGGGGCATTGGGAGTAGGGAGCAGGGAGGGGGAGCGGGGAGCGGCGACCAGGGAGAGGGGTTGCAGGGTCGCGGCGACCGTTGCGTTGGCTGACAAAGGGGCGTCAGCGGCCAGACTCCTCGTCGAACTTCCGCTCGAACAGGTCGCGCACTGCCGCCAGGGCGGCTTCGGCATCGGGGCCGTCGATGTGGAAGCTGACATCGGTGCCCTGGCTGGCGGCCAGCATCATGACGCCCATGATGCTCTTGGCGTTGATCTGGCGGCCGCGGGCGGTCATCAGCACGGTGGCTTTGAACGGAGTCAGGCACTGCACCAGCTTGGCCGCCGCGCGGGCATGCAGACCGAGGCGGTTGGGGACAGTGAGTACAGCCTCAACCACGGTCGACGATGATGCCGTTGCGGGCGCCGCTGGCAGCCACTCTTGTCAGTTCGTCGAGGTCACATTCGGCATAGTTGAGGACGCGCAGCAGCATCGGCAGGTTGAGCCCCGCGACACGTCTGGCCTCGCTGCCGAGTGCGGTCAGGCGCGCCGCCAGATTGCTCGGCGACGCGCCATAGAGGTCGCTGAGGATGAGCACGCCACGACCCTGGTCGAGCTCGCGCAGCTTGGCGCTGCCGGCCAGCAGCATCGCTTCGTCGTCGGCGTCGAACGGCACTTCCAGCACCGCTACCGGAAGCGGCAGCGGGCGGATCAGGTGTGCCGTTACTTCGAGCAAGGGTTGTCCCAGGCCATGGTGCGTCACCAACAGCACGCCGACGGACATCATTCGAGCTCGCGATGAAAGGTCATGACCGCTTCGCGCGTCTCGCGGAAATGATCTGCGAGGCGCTCCGCCAAATAGACCGAGCGGTGACGGCCGCCTGTGCAGCCGATGGCCACAGTCAGGTAGCGTCGGCTGTCGGCTTCGATGCGCGGCAGCCAGGTATCGAGCATGTCGCGGATCTGTTCGAGGAAGCGTGCGGCTTCGGGTTGACCGTCGAGGAACTCCCGCACCTGTGCATCCTTGCCTGACAGCGGGCGCAGCATTGGCTCCCAGTGGGGATTCGGCAGGGCACGTGCATCGAAGACGAAATCGGCGTCGGCGGGGACGCCGCGACGGTAGGCAAAGGATTGGAACAGCAGCGACAGCTCGGCCTGATCGTGGGCAATGTCTGTGGCAATGAAGCGGCGCAACTGGTGGATGTTGAGGTCGCTGGTGTCGATGCTGGCGTCGGCAATCGCGATCAGCGGCCTGAGCAGCTTGCGCTCCAATGCAATGGCGTCGATCAGCGGCAGGCCGTCGGCCGACAGCGGATGGCGACGGCGGGTCTCGTTGTAGCGCTTCAGCAGCGTGGTATCGCGGGTGTCGAGGAAGATCAGCTCGTAGTTGATGCCCTGGCCACCAAGCTGGGACAGAATGCCGGGCAAGTGGCCGAAATCGCCCGCGCGGTTGCGCACGTCGATGCCGACTGCGAGCTGCGGGTGAAGCCCGCCCAGGCTGCTCACCAGATCCGGCAGCAGTTCCGCCGGCAGGTTGTCGACGCAGTAGAAGTCGAGATCCTCCAGGGTGCGCAGCGCCACCGACTTGCCGGAGCCGGAGAGGCCGCTGATCACCACCAGCCGGGTCGGTGCGCGCGGTTCTTCATCTACCACGGCT
Source organism: uncultured Gammaproteobacteria bacterium (assembly GCA_964526035.1). Classification (GTDB taxonomy): domain Bacteria; phylum Pseudomonadota; class Gammaproteobacteria; order Xanthomonadales; family BPKI01; genus DAOMOD01. The sequence goes on from CAZGKE010000111.1 coordinate 9,714, forward strand.
GTTGCCTCCTGAGCTGATGCGCCTGGCGATCGATGAAGGTCTTGGCCGGGTCGATGCCCTTGCTCTTCAGGATGTAGCTGCGTGCGGCCGCTTCCACCAGGACCGCGAGGTTGCGACCCGGTGCCACCGGGATGGTGAGCTGCGGGACCGGCACATCGAGGACGTCTCGGGTGCTGGCATCGCCATACAGTCGCTCCAGCCCGCCGTTGCCGTTGTCCTGGTTTTCCCAGGGGGCGAGATGCACGATCAGACGCAGGTACTTGTTGCGCTTGATCGACGTGTCGCCGAACATCTGGCGCACATTGAGCACGCCCAGGCCGCGTACCTCCAGGCAGTCCTGCAGCAGGTCCGGGCAGGTTCCGTCGAGTACGTCTGGAGAGATCTGGGTGAACTCCGGGGCGTCGTCGGCGATCAGCCGGTGTCCGCGCGTGATCAGCTCCAGCGCCAGCTCGCTCTTGCCGCTGCCGGAATCACCGGTGATCAGCAGGCCGATGGAATAAACCTCCATGAACACGCCGTGCATGGTGATCTGCCGCGCCAGCGCGCGGGTCAGGTGGTACTGCAGGTAGGTCAGCACCTCATGGCCGCGACGTTCGGCGTGCCACAGCGGGATACCCGCCTCATCGCAGGCCTCACGCAGATCGGCCGGCACCGTCTGGTTGCGCGTCACCACCAGCGCCAGCGGGCGGTAGTCAATGATCTTGGCGATGGTCTCCCAGCGCTGCCGTGGATCGAGGGCGTCGAGGTAGTGCAGTTCCTCGGCACCGACGATCTGCACGCGGTTGGGGTAGATGATGTTGAGGTAGCCGACCAGCGAAGGGCGTCGTGACTCGCCTTCCCCGGAGTTGATCTGGCGCGAGGCGCCGCCTTCGCCGGTGACCCAGCGCAGACCGAGGCGCTCGGCGAGATCATCGAACAGTTCGCGTGCGCTCAGTTGTCTGGTCATCGGATGACCTGTCGAGCCCTGTGGGCAGCGACTCAGCCCGCCCGCACGGCGGGCTTGGGCGTCTGCCAGTCCTGCAGCAGTTCGAGCAGGGCTTCATTGTCGGTGGCCTCGCGAAGTCGCTGACAGAAGCTCGCCTCGCTGAGCATTTCGGCGAGCTGTGACAGCAGGATCAGGTGCTGGTCAGTGAAGTGCTCGGGCACCACCAGGGCGAACAGCATGTCCACCGGCTGCTGGTCGACCGCATTGAAATCGATCGGCTCGGCGAGGCGCATGAAGGCCGCGCTGGCGGAACCGACAGCGGCGGTACGCCCGTGCGGAATGGCGACGCCCAGCCCGAGCCCAGTGGAGCCGAGGCGCTCGCGCGCGCACAGGCTGTCGTAGATCTCGCGCTCGCGTTCGGGACCCTCGTCGTCGTTCAACAGGCGCGCCAGCGCTTCCAGCAGACGCTTCTTGCTGGTGGCGCGCACGCCAAGGACCACCCGCCGGGGGCTGAGCAGATCGACGAATTCCATGATTGTTTGGGCGTTGTTGTTTCGGGTCAGCCGGCGGCGGCGTCGCGGGCATCGCCGCGATGATGATTGGTGAGCTTTTCCTTGTGCTTGCGGACCTGGCGGTCGAGCTTGTCGGAAAGCGCGTCGATGGCAGCGTACATGTCTTCGGCAGTGGCGTCTGCAAACAACGTCTTGCCGGCCGTGTTCAGGGTGCCCTCGGCCTTGTGCTCGAGCTTGTCGACGGAAAGGATGAAGTGCACGTCGGTGAGATTGTCGAAGTGACGCACGATGCGATCGAGCTTGGTGTTCAAATAGTCGCGGAGTGCCGGGGTGACATCCATCTGGTGGCCGGTGATGTTGATCTGCATGGCGGATCTCCTGGGGTAGGGCCGTGCGGGAACATTACCCGCATCGAAGGCCGCCGGCATGGCCGCGCGGCGTGAATAATCGAAAAACTGCGGCTTGGGGAACCTCTGAACAAGTCCGCGCGCGCCGC
>CAZGKE010000112.1:0-11433 GCA_964526035.1 uncultured Gammaproteobacteria bacterium
TCCTCGCGCATGCGGCGGATGAAGCCGCCGGGCTCGCGGTAGGAACAGCCGTGTTCGGCCAGCGTCGGCAGGGCCGCGACCAGGTCATCGACATAGGCGCTGCCGAGACGACCGGTCGGCCACTTCTCGAGCTCGCCGAGGTCAAGATCGAGGCGGATGACCGGGAAGTGCGCGTACAGCGACGGCCCCCCGTAGACGGAACGATCCAGAATGCGCACGCAAGCCCCCATGACAATTCCGCGACAGGAGTGAGAGCGTACGCGTTGCGCGCGGACGCTGCCAAGAACCCCGTGCGGCGGCCTTCGCCAGGCAGGAGGCAACGGCCAAGCGCACCGACCTCGGCGCTTCAGAGGTTCCTTAGAGAGAATCCGGATGCTGCGCTGGCCAGGGCACGAAGGCGACCACGTAAAGCAGGAGAACCGCCGCCGGAGGAAACAGCGCGAACAGCGACAGCCAAGGCGGAAATCCGGCCTTGCCAAGAATCCGCCAGAACGGCACCACGACGGCTACCATGAAGATCAAGAAATACGGCCATAACGACGGTCCGGACATCCCCATTCTCTTTCTCCTTGTCCTTGATCGGGCGTGATTGGTTAGCGCTGCAATTGTAGCGGACGCGTGGTCGCGCCGCTGCCTGTGTAGACGCTCCTTTCCGCGTCAACCCTCCGCTTCGATCACGCACGAATGTCGGGGCTGAGGCCCCTCATACAAGACGAATGCCCTGTAGGAGCGCACCCGTGCGCGACCGTCCCGTCGCTTCGATGCCACGCACCTGTCGGGGCGGAGGCCCCTCCTACAAGAGCCATGCGCTGTAGACAAGGAGCGGCCCTTCGACGGTGCTCAGGACAGGCTACAGCCGCGAGGGGCGCTCCGCATGAACCGCCTATCGCGGCTCTCTCCGCTCCTACAGGGGTCAGTTGTGCGAAGCCATTCGGCAACCACCGCAGCACGCCCTGCGTCATCGGTCTTCCTCATCCTTCGATCGTCGCCGCAGGACAAAGATCACCGTCCCCACGCCCACCGCGATCCCCGCCATGGCCAGGTTGCGCCAGCTGGCGGCCGTCAGCAGCGCGAGCGACAGTGCGATGGCCAACAGCGGAATCAGCGGGCCGCCTGGCAGCTCGAACGTACCCTCCCGTCCGGCAAAACGACTGCGCAACACCAGAACCGATGCCGCCGTGCCCACGTAGGCAAACAGCCTTGCCAGTACCGAAAGCAGAGCCAACTCGACGAACGAACCGCTCAACGCCAGCGCCAGCGACAGCGCGAACTGCAGCAGGATGGCCAGATCCGGCGTATGCCAGCGCGGGTGCACCCGCCCCAGCACCGCCGGCCCGTAACCGTCCTGCGACAGCGCATACAGGTAGCGCGGCCCGAACAGCGTGGTGTTGCTGATGGTACCGAGGATCGACACCACTGCGCCCACCGTCAGCAGCAGCACAGCGGCGGGCCCGGCGAACGCGCCAGCCGCCTCGGCCAACGGTGAAGTCGAGCTGGCCAGGTTCGGCAAGGTGCCCAGCGCGACCGCCTGGATGGCGAAGTACACCAGGGTGACGATCGCGATCATCGCCAGCAGCGCGAACGGCAGGTCGCGTTTCGGGTTGCGGAATTCACCGGCCGCCGCCGCAGAGTTCTCGAACCCGGCGTAGGCGAACAGCAGCAGGAACGCTGCCTCGATCAGCCCCGCACGCGCCGGCAGCACCTCCACCGCGAGCCGCGACCAGTCGATGTAGAAGACGCCGACCGCGATCAGGAAGGCCAGCGGCAGGAGCTTGCCGATCACCAGCACCACCGACAATCGCGCGCCGGAGCGCACGCCGACCAGGTTGAATGCGGTGACAAAGCCCAGACCCAGCACAATCACCAGGGCATTGGCCCAACCCGAGGCTGCCGCCGGCCACAGCTGCGACACCGCCATTGCCAGGCCATTGCTGAGTGCCGCAGCGGCGGAGATGCGCGTCAGCCAGGTCATCCAGCCGACCTGGAAGCCGACGAAATCGCCAAAGGCCTCGCGCGTGTACAGGTAGGCGCCGCCGGGCTCGTCGAAGTAGCTGCCGGCCTGGGCGAAGCAGAGCACGATCAGGGCCACCGCAATCCCCGCCAGGAGCACGGCCCACAGGCTCGCCGGCCCAAGCAGCAGAGCGGCGCTGGCGGGCAGCAGATAGATGCCGCTGCCGATGACGCCATTTACCGACAGCGCCACGATCTGCCATCGCGAGATGACCCGAACCAGCGCCGGCCGGCTGTGGATGCCCTGCGTCATGCAGAGTCACCGACGCACGCCGTTGCACAGCTGGCGCACACCTGCGGCCATTGGAATGTCGACGCCGGAAACAACCCCATCAATTGACCTTCCCCATAGCCCGGCCCGAGGGTACACCGGTAGCGATTGCGATGCTGCTGGAGCGAAGGCCCGGACATGTGGCGACCGCCTGATGCCCATGCGAGGCGCGAGCGTCGACCCCGTTCAGCGCCAGCCGAAATCCACCACCAGCGGCCGGTGATCGCTCAGCGACCTGGACAGTTCCGGCGCAAGTCCGAGGGCAGCCGACTCCGCCTCAGTGAGTCCCTCGCTGTCGAATATCTGCGCCTGCAGCGGCACCAGCGCTGGGGAATGCAGCACGAAATCGAGACGGCCGTTCGGATACGGCGTGCCGCGCCCGTCCCAGGTCCAGATCTCGTCGCTGTGCCGGTGCGTGATGTGGACATCGGCGAGCGGCGTGCTGTCGCTGCCGTCACCGCGCAGGGTCTCAAGCGGCCGCGGACCGTTCACCATGTTGAGGTCGCCCCCGACCAGCACCGCGTCCACCGGGCTCTCAGCCAGGACCGCATCGATGGCCGACCGCACCAGGGCCGCCTCGATGCGCCGCCGCCCCTCCTGCCAGCTTTCCGGCCCTTCGCCGCAGCACTGCATGTCGAGACCCACCACCAACATTCGGCGATCGTCGACCTCGACGATGGTGCCGACCGCCGCTACACCTGCACGCAGGCTGTCGAGCCAGCGTTCGGCGAGTTGCGGCCCCATCTTGTCTGCCCATTGGGCGATGGCATCGGTCGGGTAGTGCAGGCGATCGAACGCGTCCACGCGCGCCGTCGGTCCGGTAGTCGCGATCGACGCACGCTGATGCGCTCCACCACCGATTCCGTAGTTCACGTGCCATTGACGCGCGTTTCCTGGCGCCCCATCCAAAACGCGCAGTATGGCGGCTGCATCGGTGTCGGGCGGCATCTCGTCCAGCAGCAAGAGGTCTGCATCGACCGCGAACAGCACCTGGCGAAAACCTTCGGCACGCTCGAAGAAGGAGCGGTTCGACACATTCCACACCAGCACCCGCAGCGCCGTGCCTTCCGCGCGTGGCAACCACGACAACGCAGCCTCGCCTGCCGAGCTTTGCGGCGCCACGGCAATGCAGGGCAGAACGCAAGCAAACCACAGGAGTACACGGCACCGGCGGATAGAGAACGACAACGATCGACTTCCCTGGTAACGAAGCGTGGCCTTACCAGCCGATGCCGTAGTCGTCACCGTAGTCGCTGGCGCCACCGTGCATGGTGCCATGCTCGTGATCGAACCAGATGGCCGTGGTCGGATTGTAGGTGCGTTCGACCACTTCGACCCTGTAGCCCATCCGCGCAAGCACTGCGCGTATCTGCGGGGACACCAGCGACGTGACTTCCAGGCGGCCGGGTTCTGCCTGGTGGGCGCCGAAGGAACTCTGCATCTGATAGCTGAGGACGTTGTGCGCTTCGGCGGCCTGCTGAACATTCATGTCGAATTCGACCATGTTCAGGAAGAACTGCAAAAGGTTCTGGTCCTGGGTGTCGCCGCCCTGCACCGAAAACGCCATCAGCGGCTTGCCGTCCCTCAGCGCCAGACTGGGTGTCAGCGTGACGCGCGGCCGTTTGCCGGGTTCGACCACATTGTAGGGATTGAGCTTCTCGTCCAGCACGAAGCTCTGCATGCGCTGGCTCAGTCCGACGCCGGTATTGCCGGCAACGAAGGCCGGAATCCAGCCGCCCGAGGGCGTGACCGACACCACCCAACCTTCGGCGTCGGCCGCCTGGATCGAGGTGGTGCCGGCGATGAAGGCTTCGTCGCGGGTCATCGTCCCGGCCTGCTGGAAGCCGTCGACGCCATCGGCATCAGCGGCCGGAGGAATCGGAGTCCACTGCTGGCGCAGCGTCTCGAACGGATTCTGACCACCCTGGAACGGATAGGGATCGCCGGGCTTGATGTCGGTGGCATTGCGATCCTCACGCATCAGCTTGCGGCGCTCGGCGGCGTAGTCTTTCGACAGCAGTCCCTTGATCGGTTCGACGGGCGGAAAGTAGGGATCGCCGTAGTAGAAGTCGCGGTCGGCAAAGGCCAGATTCATCGCCTGGTAGAGCGTGTGGATGTAGCGCGCGCTGTTGTAACCCATCGCCTTCAGGTCAAAGCCCTCAAGCAGGTTGAGCGCCTGCAGCAGGACCGGACCCTGGGTCCAGGTGGTCAGCTTGTAGACGTCGATGCCGCGGTAGCTGGTGCTGACCGGCTCCTCGGTGATGACCTCCCAGCGGGCGAGATCCTCGCCGGTGAACAGACCGCCGTGTTGGCGCGTGGCGCGGACGATCTCATCGGCGATGTCGCCGCGATAGAAGCGCTCGTAGGCGGCCTGGATGGCGGCCTTGCGATCCTTGCCTTCGGCCAGCGCGGCGGCTTCGGCGTCGACCAGCTTCTGCAGCGTCGCGCGCAGCTCGGGCTGACGGAAGATCTCGCCTGGGTGCGGCGCCGCGCGCGCCTCGGGGTTCTCGGCGTCATAGTGCGGCAGGAACACCCGTCGCGAGTCCGGCCATTGCGCCAGGATGTCGCGGCGTCGCTCGATGTTGTCGGCCTGGGCAGCCTCGATCGGGTAACCCTCTGCCATCTGCATTGCCGGCGCCAGCACCTCGGCAAGGCTGAGTCGGCCGTATTCGGCGACCATTACCATCAGGCCGCCCGGGGTGCCAGGAGTTACGGCTGCCAGCGGACCGTACTCGGGCGGATACAGCATGCCCTGCTCGCGAAAGTACGCCGGCGTGGCTCCGCTGGGCGCCACGCCCAGTGCGTTGATGCCCTTCACTTCGCCGGTATGCGGGTTGTAGATCAGCGCCTGGGTTTCGCCTCCCCAGCCGAGCACGTCCCACATGGTGGCGGTCACCGCCAGCATCGCCGCCGCGGCATCGACGGCATTGCCGCCGCGCTGGAACATCATGGCTCCTGCCGCCGCCCCCTGCGGTTTGCCGGTAACAGCCACCCAGTGCTTGGCCAGAATCACCGGGCGCGCCGTGCTCTGCGCATGCGCCGGGTGCAACAGTCCGCTGACCATCAGCAGAACCAAGGTCAACCATGGACCAGACCGTACCGCGGCCCTGAAGGAGAAGGAATGCGACATCAGCTGCTCCCGAACTCAGAGGTTTCCTAAAGACCGCGAACTCGACAGGCTAGCAGCAGCAGGCCCAGTCCGATGATCCAGGCCCAGGTGCCGATCTGAGGATCCATCCGGACAGCGCCGAACTGCGCAACAAGCGCGACAATGTAAAGGACGAGGCAGATGATCCACACGACGGTGGTTGGAGCCTTGCCGGACATGCGCATGCAATATTCTCCCGTACGAGGCGGAAAACGTCCGCCTGTTGTCATGCAGTCTAACCCGCTTCACCTGTACCCCGCGCAGGGCCGGCCGCCACCGCGCAAGGCGGCCGGAGCACGCGAGCGAATCGAGTCGCTGAACCTGCCGCTGTGTGTGCTTCCGCACCGACAGTTCCGTCGCCAATGCCCAAAGTGCAGGCTGCATCCGTGACGGAGTAACAAAATGAACTTGCGCAACTTGTTGGCGGCCACTGCGATGGCTCTGATTCTTGTTGTTGGTACGGCGTGCTCGGTGACGCGCGGCCAGCAGACCGTGGGCGAATACGTCGACGACGCCAGCATTACAGCCGGTGTCAAGGCGCGACTGCTTGACGACCCGGATGTCGGCGGACTGTCGATCACCGTGGAGACCATGGATGGAGAGGTGATGCTGTCTGGATTCGCCAAGACATCGAAGGAAAGAAGTGACGCCGAACGCATCGCGCGTCGCGTCGATGGCGTTCGTGCGATCAAGAACGGGATCGTCGTCCGACCCTGACCGGGTATAGCAACGCCCAGTCCAGACACCCCCAGGCAATAGCCTGGGGGTGTCCTTTTGCGGACCATCCTGCGCGCCGCCACGCCTGAGCGGGGCAAGCCCCGCTCTACAAGAGCGCCGGGAGCGTCGATCGCACCCCCGGCGGCCGGTCAGTCCGGGAATTCCAGCGGCGCAGAAAAGGGCTGGATGCCGAGTGCACGGTAGATCGCCGCAGGTTGGTAGAGGTGCTCGCCGCTGACGGTCAGCGCCACGCGGCGAACCGCGCCGATATCCTCCAGTGGATCACCATCGAGTGCGATCAGGTCGGCGACGTAGCCCGGCGCGATTCGTCCAACGCGGTGGTCAGCGCCAACCACGCGCGCGGCGCCGATGGTGGCGATGCGCAGCACGTCGGCATTCGGAATCCCGGCGCGCGCATACAGCTCCAGTTCGCGATGCAGGGTGAAACCGGCAAGGTTGTCAGTGCCCGCCACCAGGGGAATGCCGGCCTCGTGCAGCCTTCGAATCATCGCCAGCATGGCGTCCGCGGAGGCGGCGAAACGCGAGGCGTTGTCATCGTTGACATCCATGCTTCCCGACAGCATGCCGCGACGCACGCTGGCCGGCATGTGTTCGGCAATCATGGCGAAGTTCGGGTCGAGTTCACCGCTTCGGTGGCGGAACATGCTGTCGAAGATGGTGACGGTGGGATCGACCACGGTATCGGTCAGCTTGAGCAGGTCGATGAAGGCGGCCACCTCGTCGGAATCGAGGTCAAGCTCATGGCCGCGTTCGGCCACCATCGAGAAGCGCAGCGGGGTGCGCGTGTCGTCGGTGGGACCAGCGAGGAAATTGAGGAACAGCATGTTGACGTGCTGGATCTCGTCGAAGCCGGCGCGCACGGCGTCGGCGGCGTTCATGCCTGAGGGCACGTGGCCGGACAGGGTGATGCCGCGCTTCTTCATGTCCGCGGCCATCGGCGGCACCCATTCCGGGCGGATGGAGGAGTAGATCTTGATGTGCCGGTAACCCTGCTCCTCAAGCTTGGCGATGTAAGCCAACGCTTCGTCGAGGTTGCCAGCCAGGTTGCGCGTGGGACCAGCGAACGGGCCGCTCGCGTCAATGAAGCCAGCGCGGTACACGTGCGGGCCCACCGTCTCGCCGCGCTCGATCTGACCGATCAGATCCATCAGGCGATCGTGGTCGTTGGCGAGATCGCGCACGCTGGTGACGCCAGCGGCGATGTGAAGCGGCCCCGAGGAAGCGTCGATATGCACGTGCATGTCCCACAGCCCCGGCATCAAGGTGCGGCCTTCGCCCTCGATCACCGAAGCGCCGCCGCAGTCAACGCTGCCGCCCGTGCCTGCTGCACGAATCACGCCGTCCTCGATGCGCACGCTGGCGTCCTCCAGCATGCGTCCGGCGTCGACGTCGAGCATTCGGAAACCGGTCAGGCACAGCGCCTTCGGCAAAGGGCGGATCATCTCGGCAGCGAGCCGCTGCTGCGCTTCGCGCTCGGCGACCTTCTGGCGCTCTTCGATCTGCGGGAGCACGGCACCCCAACCCTGCGGGACCAGGCCCATCCAGCCGAATGAAGCAGCGAACAGTTCGCCGTCGGTATCGAGCCAGACGTGTGTCGGACCAAAGCCGAGTCCGGTGATTGCGTACATCACTATGCTGCGCGACGCGCCCTCGTGTTCCACGGTCATCTCGTCGCGTTTCTCGATTCGCGCCTTGCCCGCCGGCCACAGCGGCAGGCTGCGGTCCGGTGCGTTCAGCAGGGCGCGCGACAGGGCGGCGATCATTTCGGGCGTACTTTGTCCTGGCACGTAGAAGGCACGTAGTGGCCCCTCGGCTTCTCCCGACTCCAGGGTGCTGTGCCAGCGCGCATTCCCCTCGGTGTATTGGAAGTGCTCGTCGACCGGCGCGCCCATGTAGGGCTTGCCTGTGATCCGGAAGTCCTTCAACAGGCCTGAGGCGTCGACGCTGAAACGCTCGTCGAGCTTGGGCCCGCGGCCGCGGTCATTGAACTCGAAGTGGGCGCTGCGCTCGCCGCTGTCGTGAATGATGAGTTCCATGTGGCCCGACCGTTCGCCCTGGGTCAGCCAGTCGTAGCGCAGGGTGGTGTCCGCATGAGCGGCCGCCGATACGGCAAGGGCAAGGGCCAGCACAAAGTTCACTCTCATCTATCGTTCTCCCGGGTCCAGGCTTCGGTGAATACCCGCAGCAGGTTCTCCCCGAGGACCTTGCGCACGGTCGATGGCGCCTGGCCAGCAGCGATCAACCTGGCGGCCAGCGTCTCGAACCGACGCGGGCTGTTGAGATCGTTGGCGAACAGGTAGCCGTCGTCGGTTTCGCCGGGCGCCGCGACGCCCAGCTCCTTGCGGCGACGGGTCATTTCGCGGAAACGCTCGACGAACTCCGGCGTCACCTCGCGGGGCGAGACGAAGCCGTCGGTTCCGATGGCGACATGTTCGCTGCCGGCCACCTTGAGGGCATGTGCCAGATGGGCCACCACGTCGTCCGCGGTCGGTTGCCGGCCGCCTGCCAGGTAGGGCATGACGTAGATGCCGACGACGCCACCGCCGTCGGCGACGGCTCGCAGTTCGGCGTCGGTGCGGTGGCGCGGGTGCTCGACCAGCGCTGCGCAGCCGGTATGGGTGAATGCCACCGGGCGCGTGGAGGCGGCGATCGCGTCGGCAGCCGTGCGCCGCCCGCAGTGGCTGAGATCGATCAGCATGCCCAACGCATTGATACGTTCGATGGCCTCGACGCCGGTGCGGCTGAGTCCGGCGTCGGCCGGCTCCATCACGCCGTCGCCGAGCAGATTGCGGCGGTTGTAGGTGGGCTGCACCACGCGCACGCCCAGCTGCCGCAGTACGCCGAGGCGATCAAGGTTGTCCTCGAAAGCGACACCATCCTGCATGCCGTAGATCAACCCGGTACGCCCCGCGCGCCGCGCTGCGTCGATGTCGGCGGCTTCGCGGACCCGCACCAACACCCCGGGATGACGATCGATCTCGCCTTCCCAGCGCGCGATGCCGCGCACTACAGCCTCGAACGCGGCGAGGGGCGCCGTGGCGCCGACCTCCCCCACCGTGAGGTGGACGGCGCTGAGGCCCGAGTTGCGCAAGTCGGCGATCTCTTCAGGCGTGAGGGCGTTGGTCTCCCCGAGACCACGACCGCCCGGAAAGCCCAGTCCGTCGATCACCACGGCTGTGGCGTGAACAGCGGCAGCTTCGTCGGATGAGGCATGCGCGCCGCGCGAAAGGTGCAGGGCGCAGGCGGATGCAATCGAGGCGGAAAGGAACGAACGTCGCGTCATGGTCATGGCAGTTTCCTTTGCGTGATTCCGCGCCGTGTCGGCGGCGGCCTCATGATGGTACGCGATGACAGAGCGATTGCGACCGGTCCTTGTCACCAGCGCCTTCAGCGGCGTCGAAACCTCACCGCAGGCGTACGCAGTCGGCCAGGAGACGCGTCTTCGACGCCAGATCGACGACCGCGCTCGATGCGTCGCGGCGGGCCAACGCTGTCATCTGAAGCGCCCGGCGTGTATGGGCTTCGAGGGACATGCCGACCTTCGCCGCGCGCACCCTCAACGCGTCTCTCGTCCTGTTCGAAATCCCGCGGGCATGGATGCTAGCCATGGAGACCTCAAGTTCCATGAAAAAGGTTCGTGGGTGCCAACGATGGATCTCTGGTTCAGGGATCAGTCTCCGCTGTTCTTGCCGACGGCCAGACTGCCCGCCGAGGCGATGCGGGTGTGCAGGTTGAAGCTCGCGCCTTTCACCAGAACATGGATGCGCAGGCCCAGCATGCAAACGGCTTCGCCCTCCTCCACCTGGTCCATGGAGGAGAACTCGAGTTCCGATGCGTCAATGACGGTGACGCCGCCGCTGCCCTCCACTTCCACCGTATTGTCCGGCGCGATGAATGCGGCGGTGTCTTCGTCCAATCCGATGCCGACCGCGAATGGGTTGTAGGCGAGCGCGGTGGCGAGGCGACCGAGTCGATCGCGCTGGCGGAAATGCTGGTCGATGATGAAGCGGTTGGTGAGCCCGAAGCCGGGCGCCAGGCGTACGCTGCCCGCGATGGGCGTGGCGCCCTCCTCGCCGAAGGCGATCATGTGCTCGGACATGATGGCGGCCCCGGCACTGGTGCCGGCCACGTGCACGCCGGCGGCATTCTGCTGGCGCACCAGCTTGGCGACCGGCGTGCCGCCGAGGATGGTGGACAGTCGCAACTGGTTGCCGCCGGTGAAGAAGATTCCGCTGGCCTGGCCGATACGCTTCAGCCGTCCAGCCTCCTCGCCGTCGCGACGCGTGTCGAAGTCGATCGACTCGACGCGCGTGACGCCGAGTTCGCGGAAAAGTTCGACGTAGCGCGGACCGGTCTCGGTCAGGCGGCTGGCCGTGGGGATTACCACGATACTGGCAGCTTCTCCGCCGCACAGGGCAACGAAGCGCGACAGGATTTCACGGCCGTGGACCTTTTCCTCGGCGCCGCCAATCGGCACGATCCAGCCGCGATCGCTCTCCTTGTGGGGCCTGCTTGGGGGCATGGGTGGAGCTTTCCAGCTGATACGTGGGCGCGGAGTTTAACCCGGTTTTTGCGTGCGCCGTGATCGGGGCATGACGTGCCACCCGGCGGATCCGGGGCGCCGCCCTACGTTTACCGTACCGTGCGCGGCATAATCCGCGCCTCCGCCCCCTTCCGGGGCAACCCTCCATTCATCAACGGGCATGACCTCGATCCTCGTCATCAAGCTCGGCGCGCTGGGCGACATCCTGCTGGCCGATGGCGCACTGCGCGACATTCGTGCCGCGCATCCCGACGCACGTATTGCGGTGCTTACGCGGCGCGCCTTCGTTGCGCTGCTGTCGCGCTGTCCCTGGGTGGATACCGTCATCGCCGACGACAATGCGCCGCGCTGGCGGCTCGATCGCCTGCTGGTCTTGCGCCGTCGCCTGCGTGCGCACGCCTTCGAGCGCGTTTACGATCTGCAGAATTCCCGCCGCAGCCGGCACTACCGCCGCTGGCTGCTGCGCGGGATTCCCGCTTCGGCGGCCGACGCCGATTGCGCCCTGCCCTTTCGTCATCCCGACCCGCGCAGCCTGCCGGTGCCCTTGCGTCATGCCGGGCAGCTTCGCGATGCCGGAATCGAGGTGGCTCATGCGGAGAAGCCTTTCCCCGAATGGATGCGCGCCGATGCCGATGCGCTGCTGCAGGACGCCGGAGTGTCCGCGCCCTTCATGGTGTTGCTGCCGGGTGCCTCCAGACGCCACCCGAACAAGCGCTGGCCGCA
>CAZGKE010000113.1:0-11294 GCA_964526035.1 uncultured Gammaproteobacteria bacterium
GTGAAGGCGCAGGGCGGGTTGTAGGCACGATTGAAGTCGACGACGACGCGACCGGCTTCATCGGGCAGCGGCGTGTACAGGAATCGTCCGGCGCCGTAGGTGTCGCGTCCGCTGGTGCGGTCGGCGAGGATGAGCCAGAGCTGGGTGTCGCCCTCCTCCTGCACGGCGTCCAGGGTGAAGCTGCGGCCGTCGACTTCGAACTCGACGCTGCCCGGGCTGCGCATGGTGTTTACGGCGCCGGTGACATCGACGATCTCGATGCCGCGCGGCGTTTCATGCTGCTGCCAGCGGGCATCGAAGCGCCAGTCGTACTGCACGGGATAGCGCTCGATGCCGGCGAAACCGGTGCGCGAAGGTGCCTGCGGATCGCGCACGCGCAGCGCGTAGCGGCCGTGGCCGCGGTCCAGAAGGACGATGCGCGCGTCGCCGACATGCACCTCGACTGGCGCCGCGTTGTCACCCGACGACAGGGTCGCGGATTTCAGGCCGGCATCGCCGATGCCTGCATCGACGCCGTCCGCCAGCACCAGCAGGAAGCTGTCGTCGGCTCCACGACGAAGCACGCCGAGATGTTTCGGGCCCACGCTCAGCACCACGTCGTTGTCCGGCGCGCTGCCCAGGCGCCAAGCGTTGCCTTCCAGCCAGTGCAGGCCGACCAGGCTGAGCCAGCCGTAGGGTTCGGTGAGGCGCGCGACGCGTCGGCTGAACCAGTCCTCGACCTCGGCTGCATGGGCGGCCTGGGCTTCGGCGGGGTTGGCGAAGAACAATGATTGCAGAAGCAGGAGTGCGGGCGTCATCGGTGTCGTTCAGGGTGGTTGCGCGGGGTGGAACGTCGAGGGACAGGATACGAGACTCGGGGATTGCATGGTTGGCGTGGTTCGGAAGCCTGCACCGAGAAGGCTGCGCTTCGGCCGTCTCGAAGCGGCCTCTCTGCGGCGCTTTGCGCCGCTCGATGTCTCTTCACCACGAACGGTGTTGGATGGCGAAAAGCGTGCAAGACGCGAAGCTCTAGCTGAAAACTGAAAACTGAAAACTGAAAACTCCCCGATGCAGCCACGTCGGCACAGGGATGCCGACCTACGGATTGCGGAAGGCTGGCTGACCGCGAATCGGGGGCCCTTCAGCGACCGCGCAGGAACAGGCGGTCCAGCTCGGCGCGGCTGATCTGCACCCACGTGGGGCGGCCATGGTTGCACTGGCCGGAGCGTTCGGTGACTTCCATGTCGCGCAGCAGGGCGTTCATTTCGCCGAGGCCGAGGCGGCGGTTCGCGCGCACTGAACCATGACAGGCCATGCTCGATAGAAGTTCGTCGCGACGTTCTTCCAGCCTGCGGCTGCTACCGGCGGCGAGCAGGTCTGCCAGCACGTCGCGCAGCAGTCGCTCGGGATCGGCGTCGGCGAGCAGGGTCGGCACGCGCCGCAGCACCACCTGGGCCGGGCCGCTGCGCTGCACTTCGAAGCCGTGCGATTCGAACCAGTCGGTATGCTGCTCGGCGCATTCGGCCTCGCGCTCGCTGACAGCGACCGGCAGCGGCACCAGCAGCAGCTGCGAACGAATGCCCTGCCCGTCCTGGGCCTGCTTGAGGCGCTCGTAGGTGATGCGTTCGTGCGCGGCGTGCATGTCCACCAGCACCAGTCCCTCGGCATTTTCCGCGAGGATGAAGATGCCGTGCAGCTGGGCCAGCGCATAGCCGAGCGGCGGGATCGGCTCGTCTCCCGCGGAGGAACCGGCTGCGTCTGATCCGTTCGAAGGCCGCGCCGCGTAAAGACCGGTCAGCGCCTGCAGGCTCTCGGCCACGCCGAGTCCACCGAAGCTGCCCTGCGAGGATGCGCGCATCGGCAGGCCCGGCGCGCTGTGTGCGGAACCTGAGTGTGCGGAACCTGAGCTTGCGGGTTCGGAGAGTCCTGGCAGCGGACGGGCCGCCTGCCCGCCGACCGCGCCGGCGCGGCTGGCGGCCAGTCCTTCATGCAGGGTGCGGAACAGGAAGTCGTGGACCAGTCGCCCGTCGCGGAAGCGCACCTCCTGCTTGGTCGGATGCACGTTCACGTCGACGCGCTCGGGATCAAGCTCCAGGAACAGCAGGTAGGCGGGATGACGTCCGTGGTAGAGCACGTCGGCATAGGCCTGGCGCACCGCATGGGTGACCAGGCGGTCGCGAACCCAGCGCCCGTTGACGAACAGAAACTGCTGGTCGGCCTGGCTGCGTGAGGCCGTCGGCAGACCCACCCAGCCGTGCAGGCGCAGACCTGCGGCGGCGTGTTCGATGGCAAGCGATTGCCCGGCGAAGGATTCGCCGAGCACGCCCTCGACGCGGCGCAGGGCATCTCCGTCGTTCACCCGCGGCAGGCGGCGAAGGATGCGGCCGTCGTGACTCAGGCGGAACTCGACATCCAGACGCGACAGCGCCAGCGCCTTGAGCAGCTCGTCGATGTGCGAGAACTCGGTGCGCTCGGTGCGCAGGAAGCGACGTCGCGCCGGCACGTTGTGGAACAGATCGCGCACTTCGACGCTGGTGCCCGGCGGGTGCTGTGCGGGTTCGGCAGCACCCGGCACCGAGCCGGCCACCGCGATCCGCCATGCGTGTTCGCTGTCTCCCGTGCGTGAGGTCAGCGTGAACCGCGACACCGAGGCGATCGAACCCAGCGCCTCGCCGCGAAAACCGAGCGAGGCGACACGCTCCAGGTCTTCGAGGCTGGCGATCTTGCTGGTGGCGTGGCGGGTGACCGCCAGCGGCAGGTCGTCGGGCGCAATGCCGCTGCCGTCGTCGCGCACGCGGATCAGCCGCGTGCCGCCCGCCTCGATGTCCAGCTCGATGAGACCGGCACCGGCGTCCAGGCTGTTCTCGACCAGTTCCTTGACCACCGAAGCCGGACGCTCGACCACCTCGCCGGCGGCGATCTGGTTGATCAGTTCTTCGGGGAGGGCGCGGATGCGTGCGGGGGGATTCACCCGCGCATGTTAGCCCGGATGTTTCATGAATCTCACGCGCCTTCGCGCCAATTCATGTAGATCAGCCGGAGCTGACAATGGGAATGCGCAGTACGTCGCCGACCTTGACGAGGTCGGTGTTCATGTTGTTGGCGGCGCGGATGGCCGATACCGAAACGCGGTGGCGGCGCGCGATGTGGGTCAGGGTTTCGCCGCGGCTGACCACATGCTTCTGCGGCGCCATGTCCTGGTGCGCCGCATACCAGGTGCCGGGCGGCGGCGCCGCGGTGAAGAACTCGCGCACGCCGTCGACGACCGCCGAGGCCACGCGCCGCTGGTGGGCGGGATCCTTCAGCCGCCGCTCGTCGTCGGGGTTGCTGATGAATGCGGTCTCGATCAGCAGCGAGGGGACATCGGGCGAACGCAGCACCATGAAGTTGGCGCGCTCGACATAGCGCTTGTGGGTCTTGCCGACGCGCGACAGCGAAGTCAGCACCTGCTCGGCCGCGCGGTTGCTGGCTTCCAGCGTGGCGCCTTGCGAGAGATCGAGCAGCACCGCCGCCAGGGTGTCGTCCTTGTCGTCCAGCGAAACGCCGCCGACCAGGTCGGCGCGGTTCTCGCGCTCGGCCAGCCAGCGCGCGGCCTCGCTGGTCGCGCCGCGCGGCGAGAGGATGTACACCGAGCTTCCCGCCGCCTTGCGGTTGGTGAAGGCATCGGCATGGATCGACACGAACAGGTCGGCGCGCGCCTCGCGGGCGCGCATGTAGCGCTGGCGATGCGGCAGGAAATAGTCGCCGGTGCGGATCATCACCGCGCGCATGCCGGGTTCGGCATCGATCTGGCGCGCCAGCTCCTTGGCGATCGCCAGGGTCACGTTCTTCTCGTAGGTGCCGGCGGCACCGACGGCGCCGGGATCTTCGCCGCCGTGTCCGGCGTCGATGGCCACCACCACCTCGCGATCGCGGCTCTGCACCAGGTCCTCGACGCGGCGGGCGGGCGCGGCCGCCTTTTCCGGGTAGAGATCGACGACCAGCCGGTAGCCGAAGTTCTCGGCGGGCTGCAGCAGGAAGCTCTTGGGACGCGACTTGCCCTTCAGGTCGAACACCACGCGCAGGCTGCCCTTCTCGCGGGCACCGCTACGAATGCCGGCCAGCAGGCCGCGCGGCTGCACTTCGGCAGCGCCGTTGGCCATCGTCACGCTGCTGAAGTCGAGAACCAGGCGGTCGGGGTTGTCCAGCCCGAACAGCTTGTATTCAAGCGGCTGCGAGACATCGAACACCACCCGCGTGTAGTCCGGACCGGCCCATACGCGCATGGCCTGGATCTCCGCAGACGTCGCAAAGGACGACGACAGCAGCAGAGTCAGGACCAGCAATGTCCGGGTTGCACGCACGGTTGAACTCGCCCCAATTCGGAGTCGAGGGTGATTTTCCCTGAAAAATCCGTGATATGGCAAGACTTTTTCGAAAGTACATTCAGATAGGCCGGCAAACGGGTCCGGATTCGGACCCGAAATGCGTAGTCTTCAGGCAGGCATTTTCACTTTTTGGGGAGAACCGATTCATGAAAAAGGGCCTGGTTATCGGCTGTTCCGCGGTCATGCTGCTGGTGGTGATTGCCGGCGGATTCGCCTGGTACAAACTGATCGGGCCGGCCATCAAGGCAGGCGGCGAACTGGTCAACGTGGTGCGGCAGGTCGAACAGCTGCAGGCGCTGAACAAGGATGTCCGCAACCAGCAGCCGTACAGCCAACCCGCCGACCACGCCCTGTCACCGGCGCAGGTCGAGGCGGTTCTCGGCGTGCAGCGCCACATTCGCGACGGCATGTCCACGCGCTTTACGGAACTCCAGCAGCGCTACGAGGCGCTCGAAGCCGACATCAAGGCTGAAAAACGACAGCTGGGGATCGACGACATCGCGCGCGCCTACGGCGACCTGTTCGCGTTGATCGTCGACGCCAAGCGCCTGCAGATCGAAGCGCTGAACCGACAGGGTCTGTCGATGGGCGAGTACCAGTGGGCGCGCGCCGCGACCCTGCAGGCGGCGGGCGTGAGCATCAGCGGCGTGCTGCAGCTCGACCCTGCGGTCCAGCAGCAAATCCGCGCTCACCATCAGGTGCATGAGGGCAATCTGGCGCTGGTCGAGCCGCATGCGAAAGAGCTGCTGGAAAGCGCGGTGGTGGCCTCGCTGGGGCTCTGACACGAGCCCCGGATCTCTCATGAGGAAGCCGCGACCGGCACCAGCGCCAGCGTCAGGCTGAGGAATACGCCGATGGCGACGGCATCCGCCGCCGTGGTCAGGAAGATGCTGGACGCCTGCGCGGGATCGGCGCCGAGTTTGCGCAGGCCGATCGGCACGGCGGCACCCGCCATGCCGCTGATCGCGCAGCTTGCGCTCATCGCCAGCCAGGTCACCAGGGCCAGCATCTGCGGTGCGCCGTGGCCCTGCCAGTCGGCGAAGGCATACATGGCGGCTGCCGCCACCAGACCGACCAGCGCGCCGTTGGTCAGACCCATGGCCGCCTCGCGCAGCACCAGTCGAGCCTCCCGTCCGCGCTCGAGTTCGCCCAGCGCCATGCCGCGCAGGGTCACCGCCAGCGTCTGGCAGCCGGTGTTGCTGGACTGCCCGGACAGCACCGGCAGAAACACCGCCAGCAGCACCAGATTGTCGATCAGGTCCTGGAACAGTCCGACCACGGCGGCCGCGAGGAAGGCGGTGAGCAGGTTGAGCTGCAGCCAGGGATGGCGAAAGCGCAGCGAGCGCAGCCACGGTGTGGCCAGTCGCTCCTCGCGTTCGACGCCGACCATGGCACCGGCCTGGGCGCTGATGGCGAAGGCCTGCGCCTCGAACAGGCTCTGACCGCGCACAGCGCCGATGAATTCGCCGTCGCGCGTGCACACCGGATACGAGGGGTAGTGACGCAGCACCGCCTCATGCATGGCGTCGACCAGGCTCATCATCGGGTCGAGGCAGAACGGCGCGCTGATCATGATCGACTCGAGCGTGGCGTTGCGATCGGCGAACAGCAGTTCGCGGAACGCAACCACGCCGAGCAGGCGGTTGTCGCGACTGGCCACCCAGACGTAGTGCACCACCTGGCCGTTGATCGCCTCGCGCAGCAGGTCGACGGCATCGCCCACGCAGGCATCCGGGCGGAACACCGCCTGCGGCCGATACACCAGGCGACCGACGCGGTCCTCGGGGTACTGCTGCGCGCGCAGCCATGCGTCGCCTTGTCCTGCGGCGGATTCGGTGGCGATGGCGCGGCGCCGCCGTTCCGGCAGGCGGCTGATGATCTGCACGGCCAGGCGCGGGCCGAGCGCGCCCAGAATCCGCGCCGCTTCCAGATCGCTGTGGCGCGCGACCGTCGCGGTCGCGGTTTCGATATCCGCCACGCGGTAGGGTGCGGTGTCGATCTGATCGGGCGATTCGCGATCCTGCGATTCGGCGTCCATGAGGGTGTCTCGAAAAAGGTGCGCCAAAGTAGAGCCGCCTCCGGGCACCGACCACCGCCGAAAGTACTACCCCGCCGAGTCCATTCAGCTGGCGTTCCTTGATCCCAGCAGCTGCATCGCCGCACGTCCCCTCGAGGTGTGCCCGCGCAACCGCGCGCGGCGCCCCTCGTCGAGATGGCTGAGTTCGATCTCGATATCCGGCGGCGGCAGCCAGCCGGCGCCGCGCTCGGGCCACTCGACCATCAGGATGGCCGTGGGATCGAGCATCTCGCGAATGCCCAGCGCCTCGAGTTCGGAAGGGTCGCCCAGCCGGTAGAGGTCAAGGTGATGCACGGTGACGCGCTCGAGGTCGTAGCTTTCAACCAGTGCGTAAGTCGGACTCTTGACCGGGCCGGTATGCCCCAGCGCGCGCAGCACGCCCCGCGCCAGCGTGGTCTTGCCCGCGCCGAGATCGCCCTTCAGGAACACCAGAAGCGGCGGATCAAGCGCAGGCGCAAGGCGGTGACCCAGCGCCAGCGTGGCGGCTTCATCGCGTAGGGTGATGACGCGGCTCACGGGTTGACCAGGTCACGCAGCTCGGCGATGAGATCGCCGGCCAGCAGTCCGCGCTGTCCAGCCCTGGCAGCGCGGTCGCCGGCCGCGGCGTGCAGCCAGGTGCCGCAGGCGGCGGCATCGAAGGGCTGCAGGCCCTGCGCCAGAAGCGCCGCGATCACGCCGGTCAGCACATCGCCCATGCCGCCGCTGGCCATGCCGGGGTTGCCGGCCGCGCACAGCGCCGTGCGCGTTTTGTCGGCCACCAGCGTGCCGGCGCCCTTGAGCACTACCACGCAGTCGAAACGTTCGACAAGAGCATTTACCGCCGCAAAGCGATCGCGCTGCACTTCGGAAGCAGCGCAGTCGAGCAGACGCGCCGCCTCGCCGGGATGCGGGGTGATCACCGTGGTCGCGCCGAGAGCGCGCGGGGATTGTGCAAGAAGATTGAGCGCATCGGCGTCGAGCACGCGCGCGCCGCGCCAGGCCAGCGCGCGCTCGTAGCGCACCCGGCTCCAGGCGCCCTGCCCCAGTCCGGGACCCAGCGCCAGAACGCTAGCCGCCGCCAGCTGCGCATCCGGATTCTCGGCATCGCGCACCATCAGTTCCGGGCGTGCAGCCAGCAGTGCGCCGACGTGTTCGGCGCGCGTCGCCACGCTCACCAGTCCGGCACCGCCGCGCAGCGCGGCTTCGGCGCACAGGCGCACCGCGCCGCCGTAGCCGTGATCGCCGCCGATCACCAGCACGTGGCCATGATTGCCCTTGTGCGCCGAGCGCGGCCGCGGCGGCAGCAGCGGATACACGGTGTCGGCGGTCAGCAGTTCGGTGGTGGTCTGGACGCCCGCGAAGGCGGCGTCGGAAAGCGCGAGTGAGTCGACCACGATGTCGCCGCAATGATCGACCGCGGCAGCGGTGAACAGCCCGCGCTTGCGGGCAATGAAGGTGAGGGTGACGCTGGCGCGCACCGCTGCACCCGGCGCATGTCCGCTGTCGGCATCGATGCCTGAGGGCACGTCGAGCGCCAGCACCGGCGCACTCTGCACATTGACCGCCTCGATGGCCGCAGCCGCAGCACCGGTCGGTGCACGCGCCAATCCGATCCCGAACAAGGCATCGACGACGACGTCGACATCGGCGAATGCTTCATCCGGGCTGAGGTCGACGACGTGGCCGCCGCGCTCGGCGTGATCGCGCGCGGCGGTGACTGCATCGCCCTGGCGCGGCATCCCGAGCGGACAGAACACCCGTGCATCGAGGCCCTCGGCCATCGCCAGGCGCGCCAGCACGAAGCCGTCACCGCCGTTGTTGCCGGGGCCGCACAGCACCGCGATGCGCCGCGCTTCGGGCCAACGCACATGCAAGAGGCGCAGTGCCGCGGCGGCCGCACGACACATCAGGGTGTATCCGGGAATGCCCAGGTCATCGATCGCGCGGCGATCCACCGCGCGCGCCTGGGCGGCGGCAAACAGCGCATGTTCGAGCCTGTTCATCCGCGGATTCTATACTTCCGACGGTGAGCAGCCCGACCCCCGCCCCGATCGACAGCGCCGCCCTGGTGAATGACATCCGCATCTGGGCCGCCGAATCCGGCTTCCAGCAGACCGGCATTTCCGACGTGGCGCTGTCGGCCGACGAGGTGCGCCTGCTCGACTGGCTCAGGCTCGGTCGCCATGGCGAGATGGACTACATGGCGCGACACGGAAGCAAGCGCACGCGTCCCGAAGAGCTGGTGCCGGGCACGCTCAGCGTGATCAGCGTGCGCATGGACTACCTGCATGCGCAGGCGCGCCCGATCCTGGAACTGCTCGAAGAGCCCGAGCGCGCCGCCATTTCCCGCTATGCGCTGGGGCGCGATTACCACAAGCTGATGCGCCGTCGCCTGCAGCAGCTCGCCACCAGAATCGAAGACAGCGTGGGCGACTTCGGCTACCGGGTATTCGTCGATTCGGCGCCGGTGCTGGAACGCGCGCTGGCGCGAAACGGCGGGCTGGGCTGGATCGGCAAGCACACCAATCTGATCCACCCACGCGCCGGCTCGTGGTTTTTCCTCGGCGAGATCTACACCGACCTGCCGCTGCGCGCCGACGCCGAACGGATCGACGACCACTGCGGCGTGTGCGCGCGCTGCATCGAGGCCTGCCCGACCGGTGCGATCGTCGCGCCGTACCAGGTCGACGCACGCCTGTGCATCAGCTATCTGACCATCGAACTCAAGGGCAGCATTCCCGAGCCGCTGCGCGCGAAGATCGGCAACCGCATCTTCGGCTGCGACGACTGCCAGGCGGTCTGCCCGTGGAACCGCTTCGCACTGCCGACGCAGGAGGCCGACTTCGCGCCGCGCAGCGGACTCGATGGCGCCACCCTGATCGAGCTTTTTGCCTGGGATGAAGCGGAATGGTCGCGGCGCACGGAAGGTTCGCCGCTGCGGCGGCCGGGTTACGAGGGATGGTTGCGCAACGTCGCGGTGGCCTTGGGCAACGGGCCGTCAAGCGAAGACGCAGTGGCGGCGCTGAGCGCCCGCGCCGAACACCCGTCGGCACTGGTGCGCGAGCACGTGGCCTGGGCGCTCAAGCGCCTTTGCGGCTGAGTATCTGCGCAAGCAGGCCGCGGGTGGCAGGATCGGCGTCAGTGTGCAGTGGTGCACCATCGAGCGCCGGCTCGATCTGTTGGGCGATCCGCTTGCCGAGTTCCACGCCCCACTGGTCGAAGGGATTGACGCCCCACAGCACGCCCTGCACGTAGGTACGATGCTCGTACAGCGCCAGCAGCGCGCCCACCGATTCCGGCTCAAGGTCATCGAGCAGGATGGTGGTGCTGGGACGGTTGCCGGGGAAGGTCTGCTGCGCCGCCATCGCCAGCAGGTCGGCGCCCTGCAGACCCGATTCGCGCAGGCCTTCGAGCGCTTGCGCGCTGGTCTGCCCGCGCATCAGCGCAGCGCCCTGGGCAAGCATGTTGGCCAGCAGCGCTCGGTGGTGTTCATCGAAACCGTGGGCAGGGCGCACCACGCCGATGAATTCGACCGGCAGCACGTCGGTACCCTGATGCAGGCACTGGAAGAACGCGTGCTGCGCGTCGGTGCCGACGCCACCCCAGATCACGGCCGCGGTGGCCAGGTCGACCGGGTGACCATCGCAGTCGACGGATTTGCCGTTGCTCTCCATCTCCAGCTGCTGCAGCCACGGCGACAGCAGGGCGAGGCGGTCCGCATACGGCACCACCGCCTGGCTCGGGCAGGCCAACAGGTTGCGGTTCCAGATGCCCACCAGGGCCAGCAGCACCGGGAGGTTGGTCGCCAGCGGCGCGTCGCGGAAGTGCTGGTCTATCAGTGCGGCACCGCGCAGCAGGCGACGGAACACGCCCGGACCGACGGCAAGCGCCACCGCAAAGCTGACGCAGGACCACAGCGAGAAGCGTCCGCCTACCCAAGGCCACAGCGGCAGGATGCGCGACCTGGAGATGCCCATGGTCGCCGCGCGATCGGCGTCCGCGGTCACCGCCATGCATTGCTTGAGGGCCGCCTCGCGATTGCCGGCATGGTGCACCTGCAGCCAGTCGATGAGGCTGTGGCCGTTGACCAGGGTCTCGCGGGTGCCGAAGCTCTTGGAGATCAGCACCACCAGGGTGCTGCCGGGATCGAGGCGCGGCAGGAGTCGCTGCAGCACGTCGCCGTCGACATTGCTGACGAAATGCACGCGCGGCAGGCCGCGACTGCGCCGCTCAAGTGCGTCGAGGAGCAGCCGCGGCCCGAGATCGGACCCGCCGATGCCGACGCTGACCACGTCGGTCACCCGGCTCATGCCGAACGTGGATTCCGGATCGTTGCGCAGCAGGTCGATCAGCCGCTCCATGCGCTCCAGCGCATCGTTGGCGCGGCGCACGGCATCGCCCGGGCCGACGCCGCGCAGCGCGGTATGCATGGCGGCGCGACGCTCCGAAACATTGACCTCGCCCCCGGCAAAAAGCGATTCGATGGCGCGCGGCAGACCTGCGTTTTCCGCGGCGTTGATGAGACCGTCGAGGGCGTCGCGGTCGATGCGCTGACGCGACAGGTCGACGAACAGCGGTCCATGGCGGAAAGAGAGTGCGTCGAAGCGGCCCGGGTCGGTATCGAACAGTCCGCTCAGCGATACCTGCCTGAGTCGCGTCGCCTCGATGCGCAGCTGCTCCAGCGAGATGGGCATTGCTGCCCTAAGCCCCGCGTGATCCGAAGGCGCGAAGACCCGCACGGGTGTCCGACGGGACGTCGTGGGATGTCGCCTTCATCAGCGTGAAATGCATGGACGGGTGCCAGGCGTGTCCGTAACGGGCGCGCGAGTATAACAAGGCGCTAGTGTGGTGTTCCGTAATCAGGTTGCCGAAATCGCGCTGCGGATTCGGCT
>CAZGKE010000114.1:0-11108 GCA_964526035.1 uncultured Gammaproteobacteria bacterium
CCGGGCGGCGGGTGGTGCTGCTGATCGACGAAATCGACAAGGCCGACATCGAGTTTCCGAACGACCTGTTGCAGGAACTCGACCGCATGGAGTTCTTCGTCCATGAGACCGGCGAGACCATTCGCGCGATCCATCGTCCCATCGTGGTCATCACATCCAACAACGAGAAGGAGTTGCCCGACGCCTTCCTGCGCCGCTGCTTCTTCCACTACATCGCCTTCCCCGACCAGGAGACCCTGGAGCGCATCGTCGACGTTCACTTCCCCGGTCTGTCGAAGACGCTGAGTGCCGAGGCGCTGGAGGTGTTCTTCCAGCTGCGCGAGGTGCCGGGACTGAAGAAGAAGCCTTCCACCAGCGAGCTGATCGACTGGCTGCGCCTTCTGCTGGCCGACGCCATCCCGGGCGAGGCGCTGCGTGCGCGCGATCCGGCACAGGCGATTCCGCCCCTGTACGGGGCGCTGGTGAAGAACGAGCAGGACGTGCAGCTGCTGGAGCGGCTGGCCTTCATGCACCGGCGCGCATCGCGGGGCTGAGGCCGTGTTCCTCGGCCTGTTCCAGTCGCTGCGCCGCTTCGGCGTGCCGGTGAGCCTGCGCGAGCTGCTCGACCTGCATGCCGCGGTCGATGCGCGCCTGGCGTTCGCCGACCGCGACGCCTTCCATGCACTGTCGCGCACCGTGATGGTCAAGGACGAGCGCCACTACGACCGCTTCGATCGCGCGTTCGGAGCGTACTTCGCGGGCATCGACCTGGCCGACATCGAACTCAAGGCGCTGATTCCCGACGACTGGCTGCGCCAGGATTTCCGCCGCGAGCTGAGCGAGGAAGAACGCGCGCAGATCGAAGCGCTGGGCGGACTGGACAAGCTGATCGAGGAGTTCCAGAAACGCCTGGAGGAACAGAAGGCGCGTCACGCCGGCGGCAATCGCTGGATAGGCACCGGCGGCACAAGCCCGTTCGGCGCGGGCGGCTTCCATCCGAGCGGCATGCGGGTTGGACCCAAGGGCGGCGGGCGCAGCGCCGTCAAGGTGTGGGAGAAGCGCCTGTATCGCAACCTCGATGACAGCGCCGAGCTGGGTCCGCGCAACCTGCAGGTGGCGCTGCGTCGACTGCGGCGCTTCGCCCGGGAAGGCGCGGTCGAGGAACTGGACATGCCGGCCACCATCGAGGCCACCGCCCGTGACGCCGGCCTGCTCGATATCCGCATGCGCCCGGAGCGACGCAACGCGGTCAAGGTGCTGCTGTTTCTTGACGTCGGCGGCTCCATGGACGACCACGTGCGCATCTGCGAGTCGCTGTTCGCCGCCTGCCGCAACGAGTTCAAGCGCCTCGAGCACTTCTACTTCCACAACTGCCTGTACGATCACGTGTGGAAGGACGGCATGCGCCGCGAGCACGAGCGCATCAGTACCGGCAACATCCTTCACCGCTACGGACCCGACTACAAGATCGTGTTCGTCGGCGACGCCGCCATGGCGCCGTGGGAGATCACTCAGGCCGGCGGCAGCATCGAATACTGGAACGAGGAGGCGGGCGAGGTCTGGCTGGGTCGCATGACCCGTCACTTCCGCAAGACCGCCTGGATCAACCCGGTGCCGAAGCCGCAGTGGGACTACACGCAATCGAACCGCATCCTGCGTGCAATCTTCGAGGAGCATATGTACGCGCTGACGCCAGAGGGCCTGACCGAAGCGATGCGACACCTGGCGCGGTGATCTGACAGAAAGCTCGTGCCGGCAGGAGCGCACCTGTGCGCGATCGTCCCTTCGCATCGGTGCCGCAACCGGGTCGCCCGCGGGTGGGCTCCTGCAAAAAAGCCGTGCCAGGTATGCGCGACCGTTGCGTCGCTTCGATGCCTTGCCCGTGTCGCCCGTGGGGGGCTACGACCGCGCGCCGTGCAGATGCAAGAGGATCGAAGGACGCGGCAGATTCGTAGCCCGAAAGAAGCGCATATGCGCCATCAGCGACCGTCTGTCGGCAAATCGCGCCTTTGCCTGTTGCAATGCACCGCGTACCGGCGTATCTTCCGCGCCCCTCGCCCACACGGGGCGTGCGACTGAACTGAATTCGACCATGAGCCTTTCAATCCACATCGCCAAAGCGCACCCATCGCTGCCACGCGGCTTCGCCGCGCGTGCGTGCATGGCCGATCGCCGCTGGGCGAGCAAAGGCCTCTCCATCGACTGATCTTCCGCATATGGGAGGTCGGTCGCCCCGACCTCCCGAGGCAACGCGAACGCCCTCGGGATCACATTCCGGGGGCGTTTTCTTTTGCGCGTTCGCCAAGGGAGTCAAGACCGCCAACGAATTCGCGGCGCAGGCCGCACAACGAATTGGCGCTTCGCCGAAAGGCGAGGCGCCAATGGGAAGCATCACTTCAAGGGTCTCTAGCGGTACAGGTTCCGAATCCTGGCCGGTGCGCGCGGCGTTGCCGTGGCGTATGCCTGGGGCCGGCGGAGGGTGTTTCGCCGAGACGATAGCTCAGTTGGGAGAGCAGGCGAGGATCACTCGCTTGACGCCGGTTCGATTCCGGCTCGTCACCATTGGATAGCTCAGTTGGGTAGAGCATCAGCTTCGGGAGCTGAAAGTCGCGGGTTCGATTCCCGCTCCAGAACTGCCTTCAACGCAGTGAAACCGGGACGCAAGTCCCACACCAGGAAGCGCCCCGTGCGGCGGTTCGGCGACCAAGGCTTCGGCCGTGGTCGCCGGGACAAGGCAGCGGCGGCACGGCCGGGTCCGCATCCCCGAGGCGGGCGGGCCGGCGCATGAAGCCTACTTGCGACGGCGGCCTCGTCGCAGGTGGGCGGAAGCACCGGTCTCCCCGTCGAGGGCGTACGAACTCCGCCCTGCCGGCGTCAGGGGCGCTTCCAACTTTTTGTTCTGCTGCGCGGTCATCGGTCCCGCCGCGCGAGCTGGTCGAGCAAGCGGACCGTCACGTGAATAAGGAGTCACATCATGTTGTGGATCAAGCGCGTCGTGGTCGGCGACGGCGAGCGCGGCATCCTCTACCGCAACCGGCGTTTCGAGGCGGTGCTGATGCCGGGCGTGTACCGGCTGTTCGACCTGTTCGGCCGCATCGAGGTCAAGGTCTTCGACATCGCGCGTCCGGAGTATGGCGGCACCGATGTCGAGGCGCTGATCGCGGGCCTCGGCGGTGGGCTGTCGCAGCACTTCGTGCTGGCCGACCTGGACATGCAGAGCGTCGGCCTGGTGCTGAAGAACGGCAAGCTCGAAGACGTACTGGCACCGGGCAGCCGCCGACTGTACTGGAAGGGCCTGGTCGAGGTCGAAGTGCGGCCGCTGTCGCTGAACGAGGGACTGGAAGTACCGCAGGCGGTGCTCAAGCGGCTGCGTCAGCTCGGCATGCTGGAGCGGGTGGCGGTAACGCTGACCGTGCCCAGTGAGTCGGCCGGCCTGCTGTTCGTCGACGGCAAGCTGGAGCGCAGGCTCGAAGCCGGCGCCTACGCCTTCTGGAACTTCCAGAAGAACGTGGCATTGGAGTCCATCGAACTGCGGGTGCAGTCGATGGAGGTGTCCGGCCAGGAGTTGCTGACCCGCGACAAGGTGTCGCTGCGGGTCAACCTGGCGGCCAGCGTGCGTGTCACCGACCCGGTCGCGGTACGGACCAAGGTCGCGAAGTACAACGACTACGTGTACCGGGAACTGCAGTACGGCTTGCGCAAGGCGGTCTCCGCCAAGTCGCTGGACGAGCTGTTGGGCGACAAGGCCTCGCTGGATGCCGACATCTTCGCCTACGTGCGTGGTCGCGTGGCCGAACTCGGCATCGAGGTGTTGGGCGTGGGCGTCAAGGACGTGATCCTGCCGGGTGAGATGAAGGAGATCCTCAACTCGGTGGTGCAGGCGGAGAAGGCGGCCCAGGCCAACGTGATCCGCCGGCGTGAGGAAGCCAACGCCACGCGCAGCCTGCTGAACACCGCACGGCTGATCGAGGAAAGCCCGACCCTGATGCGCCTCAAGGAGTTGGAGGCACTGGAGAAGGTCACGGAGAAGATCGACAAGCTGACCGTGTTCGGCGGCCTGGATGGCGTGCTGAATCAGCTGGTCAATCTGAAGGGCGGTCGCTGAACCATGGCGCGGTGCAAGCACCGACCAGGGTTCGGGCAACCGGACCTTCGTTGAGCGCCGCTCCGTCTGGAGCGGCGCTTTTTTTTGACTTCATTCAAGTGCACACCCCCCGGATCAGTTCCGAGTCCGCACTGTCTACGACCATCCCCTCGCTTCGATGCCGCGCATCTGTCGGGGCTGAGGCCCTCCTACAAGAGCCGTGCCATGTAGGAGTGCACCCGTGCGCGACCGGTCCGTCGCGTCGATCTCGGGGCTGAGGTTGCTCGCGCCGACCGGGTGGCGCTCGCCAGGAGAGCGGACACCCTGGACTTCCTGCGGTAGGATCACCGGGACCGCTCTGCGCGTCGTGCCGATGCCATGCGGACCATCAACGGGGAGGGGAAACCGTGGCCGTGACCGATCATGTCAATCTCGAACAGTTCATGGAGGGCGTGAAGCGCCGCAATCCGGGCGAACGCGAATTCCACCAGGCGGTGTACGAGGTCGCCGTCAACGTCTTCGACTTCATCGAGGACAAGGAGATCTATCACTCGCACCAGATCCTGCGACGCATCGCCGAGCCCGACCGCGTGGTCAGCTTCCGCGTGTGCTGGGAGGACGACAAGAACAACATCCGCGTGCAGCGCGGCTACCGCGTACAGAACAACAATTCGATCGGGCCGTACAAGGGCGGCATCCGCTTTCATCCATCGGTGAACCAGAGCGTGCTCAAGTTCCTGGCCTTCGAGCAGACCTTCAAGAATTCGCTGACCGGCCTGCCCATGGGTGGTGGCAAGGGCGGCTCCGACTTCAACCCCAAGGGCAAGTCGGACAACGAGGTGATGCGCTTCTGCCAGTCGTTCATGACCGAGCTGTACCGCCATGTCGGCGAGGACACCGACGTACCTGCCGGTGACATCGGCGTCGGTGCGCGCGAGATCGGCTACATGTTCGGCCAGTACAAGCGCATCACCAACCGCTTCGTCGGCGTGCTGACCGGCAAGGGCCTGGAGTACGGCGGCAGCCCGATCCGTACCGAGGCCACCGGCTACGGCACCGTGTACTTCATGGAGGACATGCTCAAGGTGGCCGGCGACACCATCGAAGGCAAGACCTGCCTGGTATCGGGCTCCGGCAACGTGGCGCAGTACGCAGCCGAGAAGATCGCCCAGCTCGGCGGCAAGGTGGTCACCCTGTCCGACTCCAGCGGCTTCATCCATGACCCCGAGGGGATCGCCGGCGAGCGCCTGAAGTGGCTGATGCACCTGAAGAACAAGCGTCGCGGGCGTATCGAGGAATACGCCAGGGAGTTCGGCTGTGAGTTCCACGAAGGCAAACGCCCCTGGAACGTACCGGCGCAGCTCGCCTTTCCCTGCGCCACGCAGAACGAGATCACCACAGAAGACGCCCACACCATGATCGCCAATGGCATCCGCGCGGTCAGCGAGGGCGCCAACATGCCGACCGAGCAGAACGGCATCCACGCCTTCATCAAGGCACGCGTGCTGTTTGCCCCGAGCAAGGCGGCCAATGCCGGCGGCGTGGCGGTATCGGGCCTGGAGATGAGCCAGAATTCGGCGCGCATCACCTGGAAGGAGGAAGAGCTGCAGAAGCTTCTGCGCGACATCATGGACGGCATCCACCAGCGCTGCATGCGCCACGGCGGCGTCGCCGGCGAGAAGGAGTACATCGACTACGTAAAGGGGGCCAATATCGCAGCCTTCACCAAGGTCGCCGATGCGATGATCGCGTACGGCGTCGTCTGAAGCAGGGAACCTCGGGGAGCACGCAACGGCGTGCTCCCGTGCGACTCCAACTCCGCCCCGGCCTGTAGCAATCCGCTACGATGTCACCTGTATTTCGACCATTGCCGCGGCCTTCCCATGTCCACCACCCCTCCCGCCGACTTCACCGAACTCGGCCTTCCGCCCTTTCTACTCGAAGCCCTGTCCGCGGTTGGCTACGAATCGCCGTCGCCGATCCAGGCCGCCACCATTCCGCCCCTGCTGGCCGGGCGTGATCTGGTCGGCCAGGCGCAGACCGGCACCGGCAAGACCGCAGCCTTCGCGCTGCCGATCCTGGCTGACCTCGATCTCACCCAGAAGAAGCCGCAGGCGCTGGTGCTGTGTCCGACCCGCGAGCTGGCCATCCAGGTCGCCGAGGCCTTTCAGCGCTACGCCGCGCGCATGCCCGGTTTTCACGTGCTGCCGATCTACGGCGGACAGGGCTATGGCCCGCAGCTCGCCGCCCTGCGTCGCGGCGTGCACGTGGTGGTGGGCACGCCCGGACGGGTGATCGATCACCTGGAGAAGGGCACGCTGGATCTGTCCAGGCTGCGTACGCTGGTGCTCGATGAAGGCGACGAGATGCTGCGCATGGGCTTCATCGACGACGTGGAGACGGTCGTCAAGAAGACCCCGGACGGTCGCCGCGTGGCGCTGTTTTCGGCCACCATGCCGCCGGCCATCCGTCGCATTGCGCAAACCTACCTGCGCGATCCGGTGGAGATCACCATCGAATCGAAAACCACCACCGCCACCGGGATCCGTCAGCGCTACTGGTGGGTGAGCGGCATGCACAAGCTCGACGCGCTCACGCGCATTCTCGAGGCCGAGCCGTTTGACGCCATGCTGATCTTCGCGCGCACGCGCCAGGGCACCGAGGAGCTGGCCGAAAAGCTGACCGCGCGCGGCTTCGCCGCCACGGCGATTCACGGCGACGTGCAGCAGGCGCTGCGCGAGCGTGCGGTGCAGCGCCTCAAGGACGGCCAGCTCGATATCCTCGTCGCCACCGACGTGGCGGCGCGCGGTCTCGATGTCGATCGCATCAGCCACGTGCTGAACTACGACATCCCGTACGACACCGAAAGCTACGTGCACCGGATCGGCCGCACCGGCCGCGCCGGGCGCAGCGGCGACGCGATCCTCTTCGTCACGCCGCGCGAGAAGGGCATGCTGCGCGCCATCGAGCGCGCCACCCGTCAGCAGATCACCGAAATGCCGCTGCCGTCCGTCGAAACCGTCAACGACCAGCGCGTGTCGAAGTTTCTCGGCCGCATCACCGAAGCCCTCGGCAGGCACGGCCTGGATGTATTCCGCGGGCTGATCGAACGCTACCAGTCCGAGCACAACGTCCCGGCAGTGGAGATCGCCGCGGCGCTGGCGCTGGAACTGCAGGGTGAAGTACCGCTGCTGTTGAAGGATGCGCCACGCGACAAGCGACCCGCTGCAACCGACGAGCGCAGCCCGCGCGCGGATCGCAAGAACGAACGCCCTGATCGTCGCCCGCGCGCGCTCCGCGACGCCGAGCCGCGGCCGCCGCGCAGCGACAAGCCGCCGCGGGAACGCAAGGCGCCGGAAGTGGGCATGGAGACCTACCGCATCGAAGTGGGACATGCGCACGGGGTCAAGCCCTCCAACATCGTCGGTGCCATTGCCAACGAAGCCGACCTGGAAAGTCGCTATATCGGACGCATCGACATCCACGACGACTACAGCATCGTCGACCTGCCCGAGGGCATGCCGCGCGAGCTGCTGACGCACCTCAAGGGCGTGTGGGTGGCCGGCCAGAAGCTGCGCATCAGTCGACTGGACGAGAAGCCGGCCGCACCGACGCGCAAGCCGCCGGCACGCAAGGGCCCTTCGTTCAAGGGCAAGCCCAAACGGTAGTGGCCGGCGCTCATCCTTGTCGAAACGAACCGGAATCCGGGAGGAGCGCTCGCGCAGTCCGCAGCGCCGCAACTGGACTCCCTGACGCGCCTGACCCGCGCAACCCTGAAGAAATTCGAGCGCATGTCGCAAGCCGCCTATACCCCCATCCTTGCCACCCTCGGCTATGTACTTTCCCCCGACCGCAAGCGCGTGCTGCTGATTCACCGCAATGCGCGCGCCGATGATCACCATCTCGGCAAGTACAACGGCCTTGGCGGCAAGATGGATCGTGATGAGGACGCTCTCGCCTGCATGCGTCGCGAGATCCGCGAGGAAGCCGGCATCGAATGCTCCGAAGTCCGACTGCGCGGAACCATCAGCTGGCCCGGATTCGGCAAGCACGGCGAAGATTGGCTGGGTTTCGTGTTCCTGATCACGGGCTTCCTTGGTGAGCCCCACCAGCGCAACCCCGAAGGCGCGCTGGAATGGGTGCCGGTGGCCGACATCCTGCAGCTGCCGCTCTGGGACGGCGACCGCCATTTCCTGCCGCTGGTGTTCGACGACGATCCGCGCCCCTTCCATGGGGTGATGCCGTATCGCAACGGGCGTATGCTGTCGTGGAACTTCAACCGCCAGTGACAGGGGACTGGCCAAGGATTGCCGCATGCGCCCATTTGCATTGTTCCTGTCGCTCCTGCTGATCGCTGCACCGCTCTCGGCAGCCACCTACTACATCGCACCACCACCTGCTGGCGACAATGCCCATCCGGGCACGCTTGCCGAGCCCTGGGCGACGCTGCAACGAGCCGCGTCGGTCCTGAATCCTGGCGATATCGTCTACGTGCGCAACGGCAACTATGCCGGCGGCCATTTCACGCGCTCCGGCACTGTCGATGAGCCGATCACCCTGGCCGCCTTCCCCGGTGAAAATCCGGTGATCAACGCCAACAACCCGGTGACCATCGACGGGATCAATCTGGAAGGCGCTTCGCACATGATCGTGGAAGGCTTCACCGTCACCGGGACCGGCCGCGCCGGCATCCGCGCGGTGCTCTGCGATCACGTCACCATCCGCAACAACCGCGCCGACCTCAACACGCGCTGGGGCATCTTCACCGGTTTCTGCGACGACCTGCTGATCGAGTTCAACGAAACCTCGCGCAGCGGAGTCGAGCACGGCATCTACGTCAGCAATTCCGGCGACCGCCCGGTGATCCGCAACAACCTGATCTGGGGCAACAACGCCAACGGCATCCACATGAACGGCGATGTCTCGCAGGGCGGCGACGGCATCATCAGCGACGCACTGGTCGAGAACAACATCATCTTCGACAACGGCGACGCCGGCGGCTCCGGCATCAACTGCGACGGCGTGCAGGACTCGCTGATCCGCAACAACCTGATCTTCGACAGCCACGCCAGCGGCATATCGCTGTACACCATCGACGGGGGCGGCCCGTCTACTGGCAACCGCGTGCTCAACAACACCGTGCTGACTTCAGCAAGCGGCCGCTGGGCGCTCAACGTTCGCGATGCTGCAATCAACAACACCGCACGCAACAACATCCTGTGGAGCTACCACCCGACATTCCGCGGAAGCATCAGCATCACCGCCGATTCTCTGCCCGGTTTCAGCAGCGAAAGCAATGTGCTGATGAATCGTCTGAGCAACGACGGTGGCAACAGCAACATGACTCTGACGGCATGGCGCACCGCCACCGGCCAGGACCATCAGAGCGTGCTGTCGACGCCGGGCGCGCTGTTCGCAGACGTCGGCAACGACGACTACGAGCTCGCCGCGGACAGCCCGGCCATCGATGCCGGACAAACGCGCGCCGACGTGCCGAACGATCTGCAAGGCCGCGCGCGGCCCCAGGGGGCCGCGCACGACATCGGCGCCTACGAGTTCCCCGACGCCGACCTGCTGTTCCGGGACGGGTTCGAAGAATAACCCGCCTTCCAACCGGGCCCTTTCATTGCCCGCCCCGGATCAGCTCCGGGGCGGACTGTCGCTGAAAGGCCGCTCGGCGCATGCAGCAGGAACGAGCGGCTTGCCTCAGGAGTTGCGCCGCCAGCCGATCAGCAGAAATGCGCTCAACGCAAACAGGGCAGCGAGCGCCAGCAGACCGACGCGATCGAACAACGGCACCGGGATGGCTTCAGGCACGACCCCGCCACCGCCACCTACGGTCACCGGCGCGGTGTCGTCGTTGTTGGTGGCATCCGGATCAGCGTTGTCGGCGGTCACACTGGCGCCATTGACCAGTACGCCCGTGGCGCCGGGATCGACCGTCACGGTGACATTGCAGACATCGGTGGCGCCATTGGCCAGGGCTCCGATGGTCCAGGTCAGGGTCGGAGCCGCGAAGGCGGCGCCGCAGTCATTGCTGACGTAGTTCAGGCCTGCAGGGAGCGTATCCGTCGCGACCACGCCTGTCGCGTCCTCGGGCCCGTTGTTGGTCACGGTCAAGGTGAAGATCACGGTCCCGCCGGGTGCGGGCTGGGCGTTGTCGACGGTCTTGGTGATGGACAGGTCGGTGTCGGCGGCGCCAGCGACGCAGCTGACGATGGCAATGTCGTCGATGTACCAGCCGAGGCGGTTGACCACGGTCGTTGCGAACAGCCGGAAGTCGATGGCCACGCTGGGATTGCCCGCAAAGGCCGAGAGGTCGACGGCTTCGGCGATGTAGGCGCCGGTGGCTGCCGTTGTGGTGACCTCCCACAGCGGCGCACCGCCGTTCACGATCACCTCAGCCATGTCGAACGGGATGAACACTTCGTACCAGTTGAACCACTCGAGCTGGATCGGCGCCGACAAGCTGCTGAAGTCGAAGGTTTGCGACAGCAGGCTCTCGGTGCCCGAGTTGGCATGGCAGCCGTTGAGGTTGGTGCCCCAGACGTTGACGCCGGAGGCGGCACCCGTGGGCTCAAGCGCCGGCGTGCTGTCGCAGATCTCGAACACTCCGGGGCCCACCGGGCCGTGCTCCCAGGGCGCCAGTCCGGTGCCGGTCCAGCCACCGTTGTCGGCCTCGAGATCGCTGAAGTAGAAGGTGGCCGGGGTCGACCCCGGTGGGCACACGAGTCCTCCGCCCCGTGTACCAGCGGGCGCAGGCGCGGAAATGGCGGCGCCATCGGCATCGATTTCAGCCTGCTCGGCGCTGGTCTGTGCCGAGACTGAGGAAGCTACCAGACAGGTCGCAGCGAATATGCTGGCGAGTCCGGCATGACGTGCGTCTAGGATCTTCATTGCAAACTCCCGCCACCCTTCGATGGCAATTCGGCCAAGGATGACGCCGCGGGTGTGGCCGTTTCCAACCCCGCGACTACCGTTCATGCCACGCCCCCTCGTGGCCAACCGCGACTGCCGCGCCGCGCAATGCCCCGCGCGGGCGAAC
>CAZGKE010000115.1:0-11093 GCA_964526035.1 uncultured Gammaproteobacteria bacterium
CGGTGCGCGACTGGTGGACGCCGACGGCAATCGTGTAACGGGGCAACCGCTCAAGCTCACGCCGGAATCGAGCGGTTTGGGAGGACTGTTCGCCTCCTACCGCAAGAGTTTCGAGGACGAGCGCGTTGCGGCATACGTTGTGTTGCGCAGCAAGCTGACGGAGCGTGCGCTTGCGAACGAGATCGTCGCCGCCCTGAATGGCGATCCGGTGGTTTCCAATGTGTCCGGTCTGGAGAATCTGCGCGCCCGAATCACGTCCGAGTTCGACACTCACATCGGGACGGTTGCGACCAGTCTGTCCGACGAGAAGAAGCATGCTGGATTCGAACTGATCTACGCATCTCTCGAAGCGTTGGACCGTTTCAAGCAGGCCTCTGTAGGGGCCGTCCCGACGCTGATAAAGGATCCCGCAGTGGCAGAGCTTGCCGATGCACAAAACAAGCTCGCTGAGGCGGAGTCTGCTGCGGGCGACGACGCTCCTGACGATCCGGCGGTCACTGCGGCACAAACGAGGGTCGAGAATGCGACGGCGGCGCTTCGGGCAGCAGAGGCCGCAAACAGCGCGGCGGTCGACAGAATTCGGGGGACTTGTGCAAGTCTTGCCAGTTCGATTCGCAACGGCAGGGAGCGTTCAGTCGGAGAATTCGAACGGGCACTCGCGTTCATCGGGGAAGCCATCAGTCGTGACTCGACCAAGAAGCCGGCGAGTTCGCCAGCCAAGGACTAGTTTCGAAGTCCCGTGGTCCCAGTGTAGTTCGGTCCGCGGTTCACGATCCCTTGACGCCCCACCCCGCCCGGCGGATGCTGTCCGCCGGGATTTGGGATACGGAGGAGGGCCGCTGATGCGTCGCCTGGTCCACGGAGTTCATGGGGTTCGGAGGCTACGGCACTGGGCGGCCTCTGAAGCAGTTCGAATTCGTCGCGACAGCCCGGCATTTGCAAGGCATTGGGTCCCAGCATTCGCCGGGACGACGGCGTGCAAAGCGCGTCCCGCACACGGAGGTTGACGATGATCGCTTTGCTTGCTTTGGTCTGGAACCGCTTCAAGGCGCTGTGCGCCTGGTTCTGGAACCGCTTCCTGCAGGTGTTCGACCTGCTGATCCTGGCGCGCATTCCCATTCTGATGGTCGCGGCCGGGTTCATGCTGGCGGGGTATGTGCCGCAGATTCGGGAGCTGTTCGACATCAGTCTGGGCGGCGACGGCAGCGGCTGGTGGGCGCCTTCGGCGTTCGTGTTCACTGCCGGTCTGGGACTGCTGGTGTGGTTCTCGGCGCGCACGCTGTGTGCCTTCGACTTGCCGCCTCGCTCCACCGGTCCGCCACAGCAGGCCTTCGCCGGCGCGGCGGTGCCGCTGAATCATGGCGGTGGCCTATCTGCACACGAAGTCGCCACGACCTGGACGCATCACGCCAGCGGAGCGACATCGGCAACGTACCGGTAGTCGTCCGGACCTTCGCCGGCACCGATGCCGGTTCGCGCAGAGCCGGTATCTCGACACGTTGCCCCTACCACACCGCCAGGCGTACCCTCGACTTTCGAGATGAAGCAACGTCTCGCGGTCGTCAGTCGCCGAAGGGTACCTTGATGGTTGTGCGGTATGCCTGCTTGGGAACACTGCTGCTTTGCGGCTCGGCAGTGATGGCCGGCGCGCCGGACACCATCGTGGTCAACCACAGTCAGGATGTGGTGTCGGCGGGCGACGGCCTGTGCACATTGCGCGAGGCGATTGCAACCGCCAACACCGGCGTCGCCTCGGGTCCCGGCGCGACCGAGTGTCAGCCGGCGGCGGCGCCGGTGGTGATCGAAGTTCCCGCCGGCCTCTATACGATCGGGATCCCGGGCACCAGCGAAGACATGAACGCCAGCGGCGACCTCGACATCCGCGTCAGCCTGACGTTGCAGGGGGACGGCATGGAGGCGACTGTCATCGACGGCAGCGGCCTCGATCGAGTGTTCGATGTACACGGCGCTGGCCTCGCGGTTGTGATTGCCGACATGACTGTCCGCAATGGCCGCGCACCCGACACGACCGACACCGATCCATCCGGCCGCGACGGCGGTGGCATTCGCCTCGCCATGCCCGGGAACGAACCATCGACATTGACCCTGCTCCGAACCAGCGTCCGTGGCAACGTTGCCGGCGATGGCATCGCCCTCGGCAAGACCGGCGCGCGAGGCGGCCGGGGCGGTGGCGTACATGCCCATGGCCATCTGGTTCTGATCGACAGTGTTGTGGAGCAAAACTCAGCTGGTCGCGGTGAGGGCACCAGTACCCTGGGCGGCTGGGGCGGTGGCATTGCAGCGTGGGCCCCTGGCTCGCTTTTCGCGCAGCGAACGCGGTTCACAGGCAATCGTACCGGGCCGCCCGGCGCCGATGGAATCATGTACGGTCTGGGCGGCGGCATCGCGTCCAATGTTCCGATCGAACTGGTCGAGGTGGAGATTGCCGGCAACAGGGCCGGTGACACGGCGCCCGGCCCGCATGGTTTCGGCGGCGGCATTGCGCATGTCGGAATCGAAACGCTTGTACTGCGCAGCAGCAGCGTGGTCGACAACCATGCGCGCAGGGGCGGCGGGCTGTTCTCAAGTGGCGGCAATGATATGCGTATCAGCAATTCCACGATCGCTGACAACGCCGCCACGGACCTGGGCGGCGGCGGAATGTTCTTCTATCGTCACTCTGGCAGCACCCTGAACGCTCGGATCGATTTCACCACGGTCACCGGCAACACCAGTCAGTCTCCGGGAAGCGGGCTGGTCATCGAGAGCGATTCAAGCGAGGGCGATCTGATCTACAGCATCACCAACAGCATCATCGCAGGAAACCATGGCGCGACTTCGGAGTGCTGGATGGTTCCGCTGACATCCTTGGTCAGTCTAGGCCACAACCTGGTCAGCGCCGGCTGTCGCGGGCTCGAACCGAGCGACATCGTCGGCGTGCCACCCGGACTTGCGCCCTTGCAGCACAACGGCGGTTTTGCCCGCACGATGCTGCCAGGAATCGACAGCTCCGCACTGGACGCCGGGAACTGCGCGCTGTCGAACATTTTTGTCGACCAGCGAGGCCAGGCACGTCCCGTGGTGCTCAATGGGAGTCCACATGCGGCGGACGGCTGCGATATTGGCGCCGTCGAACTGACTGCGCTCGACCTGCTGGACGACCCGGTGTTCGCCGACGGCTTCGAGGCCATGAACTAGCAGCCTTTCGGACTTGGGCGATCGTAGCGAGTGGAAGCCGGATCGAGGATGGATTCATCCTCGTTCGAGGAGAATGGCAGCGCCATTTGACGAAACGGATGGCGGATATGGACCGATATTCGCTTGGCCGCAGCAGACCGGTCCCAAGTTCGACAGGCTGCGTGTCGATTTGCAACATCCATCGCGACCGCCCAACGGAAGGGGATACTGCAGGCGCGACGACAGGCCAGGAAATCGGGGTTCCCCCTTGACGCCCCACCCCACCCGGCGGATGCTTTCCCCCGGGATTGGGGAAACGAAGGAGGGCTGCCGATGCGCCGCCCGATCCACGGAGATCACGGAGTACGGAATGCGCCGCTTCCGCAATGGAGGCGGCGATGATGGAATGGCTTGCCTTGCTTTGGGCGCGCTTCAAGGCGCTGTGCGCCTGGTTCTGGAACCGCTTCCTGCAGGTGTTCGACCTGCTGATCCTGGCGCGCATTCCCATTCTGATGGTCGCGGCCGGGTTCATGCTGGCGGGGTATGTGCCGCAGATTCGGGAGCTGTTCGACATCAGTCTGGGCGGCGACGGCAGCGGCTGGTGGGCGCCTTCGGCTTTCGTGTTCACCGGCGGATTGAGCATGCTGGTGTGGTTCTCGGCACGCACGCTGTACGCCTTCGATTGGCCGCGACGATTCACCGATCCGCGCCTGCAGGATTTCGCCGGAAAGGTACTGCCGCGGCTGCTGGGCGCGGCGGGGCCGCTGATCATGGCCGCTGCGTACCTTCAGGCTACGCCGCCGGAACAGGACCGCTCCAACCTGTTCTGGTGCTGGGCCTACCTGGCGCTCGCGGCGGTCATCCTGGTCGTCACCACCTACAGGCGCGCGCTGGGCCGCTGGCTGTGGCCGCGCATCGGTCGACCCGCCGAACGCATTGCCGCCGAGCCGCAGGTCGCACTGCTGGATCACTGGAACCAACTCGACTACCGGGTCCGCATGGCGCACTACGCCGGCATCGTGGCGCTGCTGCTGTCGTGGGTCATCGGTTCGCGGTTCCCGGGATTGATCGACCATTTCGGGCCGCTTGCACTGATCCTCGGCGCCGCAGCCTTCACCGTGTGGGGAACCACGTACTTCGTCTACCTCGCCGCCCGCGCGCGCTTCCCGCTGATCACCGGGTTGGCCCTTTGGGCGGTGCTGATGACCTGGCTTGGCGGCAACGACAACCACGCCGTACGTCTCACGGCCTCGATGAACTCCAACCAGGACCCGCCATCCGGCCTGCACTACGACGCCGACGGCCGCGAGCCGCTGGTGGTCTTCATGCGCGAATGGTGGGATGACGCGCGTCGCGAAGACTGCGACGGCCGCGCGTGGTTCGTCTCCAGCGAAGGGGGCGGCATTCGTGCGGCCATGTGGACGGTGCTGGTGCTGGCAGAACTGGAACGCGACAGCGGCGGCCGTCTGTGGCGCTGCACGCTGGCGGTGAGCGGCGTGTCTGGCGGCAGCGTCGGTCTGGCCGCGTTTGCCGCACAACTTCGCGATCGCGACGGTGCTCTGGAACGCGACGCCCTCATACAGATGATGGAAGCCGACTTCCTGGCGCCGGTGCTGGGCTCGATGTTCGGCGTCGACGGCGTGCAGCGCTTCATCCCCTTCCGCCTGTTCACTGACCGCGGCCAGGCGCTGGAGCGCGCGTGGAACCGCGACTACGACGAACGCGTCGGCGGCGACAGCTTCCGCGGCCCGCTTGCCGACACCGCCTACGCGCGTGCCGACCGCGCACGCATCACCGCACTCTTCTTGAATACCACCATTGTCGACAGTGGCATGCGCCTGCTGCAGCACCCCTTCAGCAGTCTCGGACCCATCGCCGAATACCCCGGCGCGGTGGACGGCGCCGACTGGCTGCCGCGCGAACTGCCGACCTTCGCTGCCGCTCTGAACAGCGCGCGCTTCACCTTCGTCAGCCCTGCCGGCACCGTGCGCAAACGTGAGATCGACGGAAACGTGACGGTACTCGGTCAGGTGGTTGACGGCGGCTACTTCGAAAACTCCGGCACCACGACCATCGAGGCGCTGGTCCGCCAGTTCCATGCCGCCGTTCGCGAAACCGTGCCGGTGCGGGTCATTCACATCAGCAACGACCCGGCTGTGCCGCCGTTCGCATCGGACGGAAACGATGTCTGCCCTGATCCGGTACTGCCACCCCATCCGATGCCGGTCTTCGGCGAAGCCCGCGCTCCGGTCATTTCCCTGCTCGCCACCCGCGAAGCCCGCGCAACATACGCCCGCCAGGCTCTGGTCGACCGCATCAGGGCGTTGCCCGACGCCAGGCTCTGGCACTACCGCCTCTGCAAGGGCCACCGCGACATTCCGCTTGGCTGGACCATCGGCGCGATGACCACGGCGGAGATGGAAAGGCAGCTGCGCGGGAACGGCACGGACGATGCGGCAAATGCGCTGGGGACGACGCAGGAGATCCTGGAAGCATTCCCCTGATTGCCTCAGCAGCCGTGATCCGCTTCGCGCTGGTGCACGGCTGCATTCTCCCGCGCGGGCCAGCGGCGACCGCAAGTTCGTGCGAACTTCCGCGGTGCTTGACATCGGCGTACTCGTGTCTATGATCCGGTTCATCGTCTTCATGAAGGGACTCTGCGATGCCACATTCCCCTGCGATTTCCGCTGCCGCCCGCGCCGTGGTGGCTCTTTCCATCTGTCTCCTGCTGTCGGCATGCGCCACCACCAAGCGTGAGCCGCTGCCGAGTGGCGTGTTGCCGGTTTCGGGAGTGCTTCCGGTAGAGGTCTACCTGGGTCAGCAGGAGATGCTGATCGAATCCCAGGACACCAACCCCATGGCGGCGGGCGGCGGGATATTGGGCGCACTCATTGTCACCGCCATCGACAACGCAGCCGCAAAGAAGGACGAAGTGCGTGCCGCTGCCATTCGTGATGCCTTGATCGGCGCGGACCTGAACCCCTGGATTCTGGACACCATTGAACAGGGCATCGATCATCGCGTGCTGGCCAGTGAGCTTGCCTTCGAGTTCTATCCGGCGACTCCGCTTGCCCGGATCTCCGACGGCGACATGCAGAGCCGCAAGAAGGTGCTGTTGGTCGACGTCAGCTATGGTCTCACCCCTGACTTCCGAGCTCTGCGCGTTCGGCTGGTAACGCGATTTGGCGACCGGGTGATGTACAAGAAGCGTGACCGAAGCAAGTATCTGTATGCCCAGGCGCTTGAGTATCTCGAGCCCCTCCCCGGCGACCGGAAAGACACCAAGGAAGACGATAGAGCCATCATGTGGGCTGAACTTGGGCAGGAAGCGCTGGTCGATCTGGTGCAGTCCGGGGTTCGCCAAACGCTCGACATGATGAACTGGACCTACGCAACGGCGGAGAATCCTCCCGTCCCGACCGAAAGGGCGAGGTACGGATTCGGCAGGGACGCCGCGGGCGTCGGCAAACTGGAGCGCAGCCATGGCGACCGTCGCTGGATCCGGATTCATTCGAGCATCCTGGTTTCGGTACCGGAGTGATGCTCGGCCAACTCTCGGCGTGTGCAGCCGCACTTCTCCTGTGCGGCTGCAGTACGTCGCCAGTCAGCATCGATGCCGCCACCGATGTGCCGAACAGAATCAACCACCGCGGCGCCGACCTGGAGCATTGCGGTTACAGCGTGGCCACGTTCCTGGACCGTCGACCCGACGGTCAAGCCAGCACATTGGCTGGCCGTGCCGTCGTCATCGACGGCATCGATGCGCGGGTGCGCAAGTCCCTGGAGGGCTACGGGGTTGACGTGGGCGGAACAGAACGACTGGAGCTGGAACTGCTGTCGGCGTACGGCTACAGCAAGGCGACCTCGATGACCTTCACGACCGTCCTGCGCACGCACGTGGACGGCGAACCACTGTTGGCCCGCGGCACTCATACCACGGTGAACTGGGCGAGTGGTAACGCCGAGATCACGAAAGGCCTGCTGACAAGCGTCGACGCGGCGGCCGCCCGGCTCGTCGAACTGCTTGCGCAGGCATGCCGTTCGTCCCACGCAGGATAGGCTGCACGGGGCGCTTTCGCGCTGATGCCGGTCTTCGGCCAAGGCAATGCACCGGTCATCTCGCTGCTCCCAAACCGTAACGCCCGCGCCACCCGCGTCCGCCAAGCCTTGGCCGAACGCATCAATACCGCGCCGATGCTGCATTCCTGTTCACAAGCATGCGGCTGGCGCTGGTCCGGAGCGCGTG
Organism: uncultured Gammaproteobacteria bacterium; assembly: GCA_964526035.1. Lineage (GTDB taxonomy): Bacteria > Pseudomonadota > Gammaproteobacteria > Xanthomonadales > BPKI01 > DAOMOD01. Next base: position 7,424 of record CAZGKE010000115.1, read on the forward strand.
TAGGCGAGCGCGAGCCTGAACACGGTGTGTCTGGCCCTTTGACCTCAGGATGTACCGCGTTTACCCTCCCGATACCGGATCATCGGGTCACCTGTTCCGGCACAGCTTGATTGAGCCAAGGAGCATGCACATGCGCCGTCCCGACCACGTCTCTCTGCTTTCCTCGCTGCTCGTCGTTTCGCTCGCCACCCTGATCGTGGCAGTGCCCGCCTCCGCCCAGACTGTCGACGTGGATCTGATCGCCCTGGAGGGCTCGACTACGCCTGAGACCGGGGGCGACCCGATCTCGAATCTCAACTCGCCGTTCACCAACGGCAATGGGCAGGTGGGGTTTACCGGATCCGTGGCGCGAGCATCCGGAACCGACAACTTTGTCTGGTTCGACACCGGCATCGTCTGGTTCAACAGCGATGCCGCACCGGGGAACGTGCTGACCGGCGCCGAGGGAACGATGGGAATCGGCGACGCCGGCCAGTTCAACTACAGCCCGTCGGTCGACGGCGAGGATTCAGTGTGGACGCAGGATGGATTGCTGCTGCGCGGCGATGACCCGGCGCCCGGCGCGCCGGGGCAGTTCTCGAGCTTCAACAGCCGGCCGCAGATGCTGCCCGACGGCACCGCAATATGGATCGGCGGGCTGACCAACACCCTGGGTGGCGCCAGCCAGGCCAGGGCACTGTTCCGCGCCACGGACACCGCGACGCCGGTCATCGAGATCGTGCTCCAGTCGGGCGATATGGTCGGTGGCTTCCCCATCGACTCCCCTTCCGGCGTCGGCTTCGACTACCAGCTCTCCAACAACGGCGCGCACCACATCCACGTGCTGTTGCTCGACACTGGCGGTGCCACCGACGATGGCGTCATCTACGTGAACGGCGCAGTCGTGGCGCGGGAGCTTTCCCCGGTACCCGGCGGCCTGCCCGCCGAAAACTGGGACAACTTCGACAACGTCAGCATCAACAATGCTGGGGACTTCATCTTCAGCGGCGACACCGACGGGCCAACCGCGACCGACGAGTTCATCGCCTACAACGGCACCATCGGTCTGCGCGAGGGCGACGTCGTCGACGGCGTGACGCTCGGCACAGCGGTGAACGCGGCGGCGATCAACGACCTTGGCCAGGCCGTGTTCATCTGGAACGCGGCGGGCGGTATAGAACATCTGTTCTTCGCCGCAGACGCCTCCAACCTCGCCGGCGCGGTGCGTCTGCTCTCGACCGATGACCTTGTCGACGTTGACGGCGACACGATCGCCGACTTTCAGGTCACCGACTTCAATGCCTCCACCGTCGTCGGCCCCGGCCTCGACCTCGCAGAGGACAGCTTCATCTACGTCGAGGTCGACCTGGCGGCCGTGGGACCGCCGCTCGGTCCCGAGGTCGAAGCGATCATCCGCCTCGGCCTGCCGGTGCCCGACATCGCAGTAGCGCCCACGTCGCACGACTACGGCATGGTCACCACCGGCATGACCGCGTCGCACAGCTTTACCGTCGAAAACGTCGGCGGCGCCGATCTCAGCGTCGCCTCGACCGTGATCAATGGTGACGCCGACTTCCAGATCGTTGCCGGCGGCGGTGCCTTCGTGCTCGCGCCCGGCGAAACGGAAGTGATTGAAGTCGAATTCACGCCCGCAGCCCCGGGTGGCAGGAACGCAGACCTCGAAATCGCGAGCGACGACCCCGATACGCCTCTGCTCGCTGTGGCACTGAGTGGCGAGGGCGTCGCCGGCACGGCGCCGGCCATCGCAGTCACCCCACCGTCTCATGACTATGGCGCCGTAGCGGTCGGTGGCGTGGCGACGCAGGCCTTCACCGTAGAGAACACCGGCACGGCCGATCTCGACGTCACTTCGACCGTGATCACGGGTATCGACGCCATCGACTTCCAGATTGCGGCAGGCGGCGCCGCGTTCACCCTGGCGCCGGGCATGACTCAGGTGATTGACATCGAGTTCGCACCTGGCAGCCTCGGTGCCAAGAGTGCCGGCCTCGAGATCGCCAGCAACGATCCGGGCGCTCCACTGCTGGTGGTGCCGCTGGCCGGCGAGGGGACCGCGCCCTTCGGCATCCCTGCCGCAGTACCGGTCCCGACGGCCTCACCGCTTGTTCTTTGGGTGCTGACGGTACTGCTGCTCGGGCTCGGGGTGGGAGTGCTGCGTCTGCGGACACCTTAGCCGTCAGAAATAGCCCACCAATCGTCCGAGCAGGACCGCGCTCAGCCACAGCGCAATCGACAATGCCGCCAGGACGCGAAGGGCGGTGCCCTTCGCGTCGCCATCGACAGCACGGGGCGGGAGTCGAGGCGCGTCTGTCGCGACAGCGCGCCGCATCAATGCCCGCACAATCACGACGTTGATGCCGGCGACGGCAATGACGCCGAGCTTGGCAAGGAACAGCGGGGAGGCCAGGTATTCGCTGGCGCGCGTCGCAAACAGCGCCATGCCGGTGGCTGCCGCCAAGGCGAATCCGGCGATGGCGACCGGCACCAGCACGCGAACGAGATCGGACTGGCGCACGTCGCGCCACACGCCGACGAGGCGCAGATCCAGCGCCACGACTGTGCCCACCAGCAGCGCGATGCCAAGCACGTGCCCGGCATTCACCAGCGGGTAGACCAGCACCGATTGCCGCAGCGCCGCGACCGGCGCCCAGGCCTCGATCGCGGCGGCCAGGCTTTCGATCAATCGTCGATCCGCTCAGGGTAGAGATCGTGATTGGCGCCGTCGATGACGATGCGCACGGCCTTGACCAGTCGTTCGCCCTCGCGCGCCGACGGGTTGCCGATGACGGTCAAGCGGGCGCCCACCCTCAGCTTGGCGTCGGTGAGGCCGGCACGTTCATTGCGCCACGGTTGTCCCACTTCGATGGTCCAGCTCACTCCGTCGACATCGAGTTTCAGTTCGCCGTGCGGGTTGCCAAGCCGCACCTCGGCAACTTCTCCCTCGACTTCCGTCAGTTGGTCGCTGGCCCAACCCCAACCGTGATGGGCAAGAACCGGTATCGCCGCCAGGAAAAGGGCGGTCGCCGCGGCAAGGTGTGCGTAGAAGCGAATATGCATGACAGCCTCCTCTATGCGTGCAGCGGGATTGCGCCACGAAGAGGGTAGCGCACCCAGGATCGGATTGCGTCATTGCGGCGTGCACGCGTGTGCCGCGCCGGCACCTTGGCGCGATGCCGTCATTCGGCAGGGTTCTCGCGACCCTGGGAACCTGTCCAGGACGGCGGCCGGCATGCTGCAAGCGGGACTCCAGGGAGAACCGTGAAGCCCTTTGCTTTTCAGCCTGGAGGGACGCCAGCTTTCGACTGACGCTTGCTGTCGCCACCGGCTGCTGCCTTCCGGAACAGCCAGGCCGAAACGAGCCAAGGCACGACGAGACATGCCGTCAGGACGGCCCCCTCGACCGAACCAAGAATCAGCGCGATCAGTGCGACGACGGCTTGGGCAATCGCCGTTGCCACCAGCGCGATCGCCATGCCCTGCGGTCCGCATCGTGCCATGCCGGCGCCGACGATGCCGATCAGCAGTACCCCTGCATACATCAGATTGGCAGGGTTGCTCGGATTGCCGATGAAGCCGACCGCAAGGTTGGCCCAGACGATGAGGAAGGCGGTCGCGAGTGTCACGCCCGCAGCTGCGCGATATGCGGTGCTGGCACTCATGCGCGTGGCCA
>CAZGKE010000116.1:0-6233 GCA_964526035.1 uncultured Gammaproteobacteria bacterium
TGCAGCAGGGAGGCTGGCAGGCCTCTGTGGGAGGGGCCTCAGCCCCGACTTGCCGGTGGCCCACGCACCTCGAGTTCGGCGGCGACGTCGACGTAGCCCATCATCAGCGCCAGCTCGTGCGGGCGACGACCGACGCTGTCGCGGACGTTGTGATCGGCGCCCGCCTTGCGCAGCAGGCGTGCGCAGGACAGCAGGCCGTGCAGGGCGGCGGCGTGCAGGGCGGACACGCCGCGCTGGTCCTGCAGGTTGACGTTGACGCCGGCCTCGACCAGTTTCTGCGCGGCTGCCGCCAGCACCGATTCGTCCGGCTGCGCCCCGGGATCGGCGCGCCCGCCGAGCAGCAGGATCAGCGCGCTCTGACCGGCGCCATTGACTGCATCGACGGTGGCGCCGGCACGGATCAGCAGATCAAGCAGCTGGATATCCGCGAGGCTGCGGCCGCTGCGGAACAGGTTCTGCGCGGCGGCCATCAATGCGTTGTGCCCGGCCTCGTCGCGATCGGCCGGGCTGGCGCCGTGCTGCACCAGCAGTCGGGCAAGATCGACGTGGCCCAGCGCTGCGGCGATCATCAGCGCAGTGGCCCCGCCAGGCAAACGCTGGCCCGCGGCGACACCGTGTTCCAGCAGCACCTGCACCACCGACGCGCGGCGCGCGGTGACTGCAGCGCTGAGGCAGGTGGCCCCGGTCGATGCGGCGATCGCTGCGTCGGCACCGCGCTCGAGCAGCATGCGAACCACCGCGGCGTGGCCGGCGCCGCAGGCGCGCAGCAGGGCACTGCAGCCCTGCCGGTCGAGACTGTCGATCGGCAGACCGAGATCAAGCAGGCGCAAGCAGGCACCGGGGTCCCCGTGACTGGCGGCCGCAATCAGGTCGGTACCCTCAAGCCGACGCCGCGGCAGCTTCCAGTGCGGCCAGCGCAGCCAGGCGACCAGGTCGGTGCGGCCACAGCACAAGGCCACACCAAGCGGCGTTTCGCCGACGCCATCGGACTGCTCGGGGTCGGCGCCATAGCGCAGCAGCATCCACAGCAGCGCCTGGTCACGCTTGTTGCGCCCGCGCGCCACGTGATGCAGTGCGCTGCGGCCCAGGCGGTCGCGTGCATTGGCGTCGACGCCGCGGGTGAGCAGGTGCGCTGTCAGGCGCTGCAGGCGACAGCGCACCGCGCCGTGCAGCGGTGGCGCGCCGTGGCCGCCGGGACCGAAGGGGTCGGCGCCGGCATCGATCAGACCGATCAGCCACTCCTCGGCGGCCTGCGCAGCCATCGGCGCGTCGGCCAGCGCATCGAGGATATCGGCAAGGCGGCCACGACCGGCCGGCGAGGCGCCGCTGCCGACGCGCTCGGCCAGCAGCAGCCACGGCAGCGGGCGGCGTGCCAGCAGCGCATCGACCAGGCCGCGTCCGTCCGACAGGCGCGCTTCCAGATCCAGTCCCCGGGACATCAGCAGGCGAAAGGCGTCGACATCGCCCAGCTCGGCTGCCACATCGGCCAGCGCGGTGGACGGCAGACCCAGCGCCAGCAGCTCCTCGGCGACGGCGAAGCGGCGCTTCTGCAGCGCTTCGACCAGCAATGCCAGCGGATCCGGCTCGGCGTCGCCGCTGGCGCCTTCGGCGGCTTCGGCAATGCACGCCGGCAACGGATAATCGGGGTCGAGCAGGCGCACCAGGGTCCAGCGGCCGGCGGCGATGGCGTAGTCGAGCGGCGAGCGGTCGTCGGCGCAGCGTTGCGCGGGGTCGGCGCCCATCGACAGCAGCAGGCGTACCGTCTCCTCGTCGCACTGACGCGACTGGCAAGCGATCATCAGCGCGGTGCGACCGGAATGGTCGGTGTGCGCGCAGTCCGGCTTGTGAAAGACCAGGCGCTGGATCACGCGATGTGCACCGGAACGCGCCGCCTCCATCAGCGCGGTGGCGCCGTGGCTGTCGGCCAGCGTCGGATCGGCGCCGGCAGCGAGCAGCGCCTCGGCGATGGCGGCATGCCCATGCAGCGCCGCGGTGATCAGGGCGCTGCGCCCGAGTGGACCGACCGCGTCGATGCGCGCCTTGTGCTTGAGCAGCAGGCGAATGCCGCTGGCGTCGTCGTGGGCTCCGGAGGCCACCGCCACCAGTGCCGGCACGCCGCCCTCCGGTTCGCAGCGGGCGCCGCGCTGCAGCAGGAAGCTTGCGGTATCCCAGTTGTGCGCCGCGCAGGCCACGCCGAGTGCGCTCAGGCTGTCGCGGTTCAGCGCGTCGCAGTCTACGCCGGCGTCCAGCAGCAGTGCGGTGATGCCCGGTTCGCGCGACAGCGCGGCGTAATGCAGCGGCGTGTTGCGCTCACCGTCGACCACATTGGCGTCGGCGCCGTTGGTCAACAGCATCATCACCGCGTCGGGGCGACCCTGGTAGCTGTCGCGGGTGGCCGCCAGCAGCGGCGTCAGTCCGCCCACCGCCTGGTTGAGATCGACGCCGCGATGGATCAGGCCGCGCAGCAGACCGAGGTCGGGCAGGGTCGCAGCGATGATGGCCAGCGAGCGCTGGTCGCGATGCTCCGGCGGTGGCAGTGCGCGGAAATCGGCGCCGTCCTCGATGAGCTGGATTGCTACTTCGGCCTGACCGCGACGTGCTGCGCGATAGAGCATCGTCTCGGCCGAATCAGGCAGCTCCGCGGCGGCGACGAGGGGCGCGTCGGCAGGCGTCGCGGTCGCTTCTTCCTCACCCTCCGGCACGCCCAGGAGGTCCATCAGGTGCGCGCTGCGCGACTGCACCAGCCAGGCCGCCAGCGGCACCAGAAGCAGCAGGGAGCTACCCAGCGTCTGCCGCGCCTCCTCGCCCAAAGACGGGCCAAGGCCTGCCAGCAACAGCATCGGCGCCAGCACCGCCAGCACGGCGAGCACCACCGGCAGGCCATGACTGAAGAAGGCGTCCTGGCCTGCGCACAGCGTGGCGGATTCCCTTAGTGCCGTCCACGGCGTGGCGCGTCCCCGACTGGCGCGGTCGAGCAGAAACCCGGGTGCCGCCCAGTGCAGCCAAGGCAGGCACAACAGCAGCGCTACCGAAACGGACAGCCACAGAGCCGCCCGAAAGCCGACGTCGGCCATGAGTATCCCGAGCGGCCAGGCCATCAGCACCCAGGTGATGGTCGCGTACAGCGCCAGCAGCGCCAGTACACCGGCACCATGCAGCGCAAGATAGCGAGGCAGGCCCACGTCGGGCGCGCGCGCACTGGCCCAGCCGAAGCCAAGCATGGCAAGCGCCAGGGCAGGCAGGCCGATCAGCAGCCAGGCAGGCGCTGCCAGGAAGAAGGCAACAGGGACAGCGACCACCCCGAGCGCAACAAGACTCAGGCCGGCGAGCTGGCGATCGCGCGGGGTGGGCATGGGGGGAGTATAGAGCCAGTGGCCAGTCGCCAGTTCCAGTAGCCAGTCGCGGCAGCCACGAGGCGCGAACGGAAACTCCATGCAGCGAAGTCCCTCGCAGCGCAAGGAAGCGCCGCAAGTGCGGACCCTTCCTGGGACCAGCGCGCTTTTTACTGGCTACTGGAACTGGCTACTGAAACCGGGCTACTTCAACGTCCTCTCGAACAGCTCGAAGATCCGCCGATACTGGTCGTACCAGCTCTCCGGGTGCTGGTAGCCGTGACGTTCCAGTGGGTAGCTGGCCAGCTCCCAGTTGTGCTTGCGCAGCTCGATCAGGCGCTGACTGAGGCGCACCACGTCCTGGTAGAAGACGTTGTCGTCGAGCATGCCGTGGCTGATCAGCAGATGGCCGCGGAAGTTCTCCACGTATTCGATCGGCGAACTCTTGGTGTACGCCTCGGGATCGATTTCGGGGGTGTTGAGGATGTTCGAGGTGTAGCCGTGGTTGTACATGGCCCAGTCGGTGACCGGGCGCAACGCTGCGCCGGCCTTGAAGCTGTCGGGCGTGCGGAACAGCGCCATGAAGGCCATGAAGCCGCCGTAGCTGCCGCCATAAATGCCGACTCGCTCGCGATCGATCGGGAACTGCTCCGCCAGCCAGTCGATGCCGTCGAGATAGTCCTCGAGTTCGGGATGCCCCATCTGCCGGTAGATGGCGGTGCGCCAGTCGCGGCCGTAGCCGCGCGACGCGCGGTAGTCCATGTCGATGACGATATAGCCGGCCTCGACCAGCAGGTTGTGGAACATCTGCTCGCGGAAATAGGCGGGGAAGCCGCGATGGGTGTTCTGCAGGTAGCCGGCGCCGTGCACGAACATGACCACCGGGTAGCTGCGGCCGTGTTCAATCTCGGCGGGGCGATAGAGCTTGGACAGGATCGGCTGCTTGGCGCCGTGACGTGAGGGTACGGCCACGAACTCCGGTTCCAGCCAGCTGAACTCGCGGTAGGCATCGGTGCGCGTGTCGGTGAGGATCTGCGCGCGGCCGCCGCGGGCGGGCATCAGCGCGAGCTGCGCCGGCATGTAGCTGGTCGACCAGGTCAGCAGCATGCGCGTCTGGTCGGCCGACAGCGCGTAGTCCTCGATGAAATCGAAGCCGCCCACTTCAGTCAGCACATCACCCGCGAGATTCAGACGGTAAACCCCGTTGCGGGTGGGATCGCCGTTGTTGGAAAGCAGCCAGACGCTGCCGCCGTCATGGGCAATGGTCGGCTGCCAAACCTCGAAATCGCCGCGCGTGTGCTGGCGGGCGCGACGCGCCCCTTCCGGCAGCGTGTAGAAATGGCTGTAGCCTGACTCCTCGGACAGATACCAGAGGGTGCGATCGTCGGGCAGGAAGCCGAACTCGTTGAAGTTCCAGTTGATCCAGGCCGGGTCGTGGAGCCGGTGCAGGGGCTTCAGCGCGGCCTCGTCGAAGTCGACGCCGGCCAGCCAGCGATCCTTGTTGTCGATGCTGCGCAGACGCAGCGCCACGCGCTGGCCGTCGCGCGACCAGCTGATACCGTGGACCTGCACCCCGCGCTGGGTCTTGCCGTTCTCGGCGCGACGCTTGTCGGGGCGCGGGCTATCCTCCTTGTCCTTGCGCAGGAAGGCGAGCGGATCTTCGTCAATGCCCGGCAGCGGATCGAGCGCCAGCGACTTCACTTCACGCGAGGCGAGATCGATCAGATGCAGGGTGTGCGGCTTCGGCGGATTGCGACCGACGCGGGTGCGAACCTCCTCGGTTTCTTCGTAGCCCGACTCGGTGACGTACTTCGGCATCTGTCCGACGCGACCAGGCTTTGCGTCCTTGGGCGTGGTGGCAACGACCGCGAAACGCTCGTCCGGCGACAGCGAAGTGAACGCGATTTCGATGTCGGCGCCGAGGAAGTAAGGTGCCGCATTGCGGGTCGGATCGACGGTCGCGCGCGCGTCGGCAGCCTCTCGCTGTCGTTCGCGCTCGGCGCGCTCGCGCGCCAGCGTCGAGATCAGCCTGAGCTGCATGTCGCGCAGCGTGTCGGCGTCGGCGCTGTCCGGCGCCTTCTCGGCGCGCAGATCGAACGCCGGTCGGGTCAGGCCGGTGTCCAGATCGACTGTGAACCAGGCCTGCGCCTCGCGGTAATGCGCGCTCGTTTCGTCGGCCGAGAAGCGCGTCTCGTTCACCGTCGCCTTGCTGGCGCTCAGCTGGCGCAGCGCGCCGCTGCGCAGATCGCGCAGGAACACATCGCCGTCGCGCACGAACAGCGCGCGCTCGGCGGCGCGGTCGAAGACCATGTCCTTGGCATCCAGCGTCCCCTTGTCGGCATCTTCTACGCGCTGCGCCTCGCCCGACTCGAGGTCCATGCGCCAGCTGTCCTTGAGCTGCGTGCCTTCGCGGCGCAGCTCGTAAAGCGCATACCGCCCATCGTGGGAGAGTCGCGCATTCTCCACCGGCGGACCGATCCAGTCCGGATGATCCATGATGCGTTCGAGGGTGATCTCCTGCGCGGCACAGGCGAATGGCAGGAGTACAAGCGTGAGCAGAAGTCGGCGCATGTCGGCAGGTCGCGATGGGGAGCCGGGCAAGTTAGCCGCGCCGGGCTGGGAGGGCAAGCGCCGCGCAGCGGCCTGAAGCGCCCGCGGGAGCGGATGCTGCGGTATCCGGAGCCGCGATGTCGGGTCGGAATGCTGGTGCCGTGCGCGGTCAGGTTTGCAGCATCCCGGCGTTCGGGAGACCAGGTTTTCGTTGACCTGCCGGGCCACCACCACTAGAGTTTCAGCCTGTTGCTCGCTCAGATCAGCCATCGGGCAGCAGCAAAGGCGCTGGCCAATGATGCCAGTGCCCAAGACGAAGCCATAGCCTGTCCCAACTGATTAAGCAGAAGT
>CAZGKE010000116.1:6333-11081 GCA_964526035.1 uncultured Gammaproteobacteria bacterium
CGCTGGCCTCGCAGGACAGCAGCACTACGTTCACGGCCCGCAGCGCCGATGACTTCACCCTCACCGCCGATTGCCCCAGCGGGCTGTTCGACATCACGCGGATCCGGGCCCAGATGGTGCAGAACGATGCATTCCCGCAGGCATTCGCGATCGACCTTTTTGCCGACGACGGCTCCGGCACTCTTCCGGTGAGCGGAATCAATCCCATCGCCACGGTCGCGCAGACCAGCCAGACCCTGCTCAGTCCTTTTGGCGCTGGAACCTCGATCTTCGAAGCGACCTTTGTACCGGTGGGCCTGCAGCTCGATGCCAATACGGTCTACTGGATTTCGGGCTATGGCACCGACGCAGCCGCGAATGCGCCTGGTTTCCACAACTTCTTTGCCGTCTCGGATGGCGCTGCCGGCACAACCGGCAACGGCGTGGTCATCGCTCCTGACGCGGGCGTCGCCGATTGGACGCCGACCGACCTTGTGGTCGCCCCGCCTCGGCATGCCTACGCCTTCGCCATTGATGGCGTTTGCGCCGTCGTGCAGGGGCTGCCTGAGGCACAGGCAGTGCCGGCGCAGAGTCCGGCGATGTTGCTGGTGCTGGGTACCCTGCTCGGCCTCGCCGGCCTGCTGGCGGTTCGTCGATTCAGCTGAGCCTGCGGGCTTTGAAGGGACCTGATTGACGCGACCTCCCCCGTTCGGGGGAGGTTTGCGCTGCGGCGCTGCCTGCGCCGACACCCTCAGCTTTCTGACTCTTCTGTTGGAAGTCGCGCTGACGCGATGCCTCGGCGACATCACTTGCGACCGCCCCCGCCCCGTCGCAGCATGCCGACCCAACTTCCGGCCCAGGGCGCCGCGGCGTCCGAGCGGCTAGAATCGGCAACTTTTCTGCCACAACGGAGCCTCGCGATGCGAGCCACTGTCCTTGTTCTGCTAGCCATCAGTCTGCTGGCCTCCGCATCCGCTACAGAGGAAGCCCGCATTCTGCGCTTCCCCGACATCCACGGAGAGCAGATCGCCTTCGTGCACGGCGGCGATATCTACAGCGCGACGGTTGCCGGTGGCGTGGCGCACCGCCTGACCTCCCACGAAGGACAGGAGCTGTATCCGAAGTTTTCGCCCGACGGTCAGTGGATCGCCTATTCCGCCGAATATTCCGGAACCCGCCAGGTGTGGGTGATGCCGGCCGCCGGCGGAACGCCGCGGCAGCTGACCTTCTACAGCGACGTCGGCCCGATGCCGCCGCGCGGCGGCACCGACTACCGCGTGCTCGACTGGACCCCCGACGGCACCCATGTGCTGGTGCGCGCCAACCGCACTCCGTATGGCGAGCGCGACGGCGTGCCGCTGCTGGTTCCATTCGAAGGCGGCATCGAGAAGCCGCTGGGCCCACCCGAAACCGGTGGCGGCATGCTCTCGGCCGACGGCACGCTCTACGTGTACACGCCGATCGACCGCGAGTTCCGCACCTGGAAACGCCACCGCGGCGGCCGCGCGCAGGACGTCTGGACCTATGACCTGGTCAACAGCACTTCCCGCCGCCTCACCGATTTCGTCGGCACCGATCACCAGCCGATGTGGGTGGACGGTCGCGTCTACTTCGTGTCCGACCGCGACTTCACGCTGAACCTCTATTCGATGGACATCGATGGTGGCAACGTGGCCAAGGTCACCGACTTCGACGACTTCGACGTGCTGTGGCCGAGTTCCGACCGCAAACGTGTGGTGTTCGAGCAGGGCGGCTACGTCTGGCTGCATGATCCGGCAAGCAGCGCCACGCAACGGCTGCCGATCGAAGTGCGCGGCGACCGTCCGCACGCCCTGCCGGGATTCAAGAACGTCACCGCGCAGATCGAGAGTTTCGACATCGCGCCGAAGGGCGAGCGTGCGCTGTTCGGTGCGCGCGGCGAGATCTTCACCGCTCCGGCGCAGCACGGCGAGATCCGCAACGTGTCGCGCACGCCGGATGCCCGAGAGATCAGCGTGGCGTGGTCACCCGACGGCAAGTGGATTTCCTATCTGTCGGACGCGACCGGCGAGTACGAGGTGTATGTGCGCGCCCAGGACGGCTCCGGCGAACCGCGGCGCATCACCCGCGACGGCAGCGTGTGGCGCTTTCCGCCGGTGTGGTCGCCGGATTCGAAGAAGCTGGCCTTCGCCGACAGCGCCAACAGCCTGCATGTCGTCGACATCGACTCCGGGCGCCTGAGCCTGGTCGACACCACGCGCCACACCAACAACAACTTCCGCGACCTGACCCAGTACGTGTGGTCGCCGGACAGCCAGTGGCTCGCCTACACCAAGGTCAATGCCAGCTACAACAGCTCGATCTGGGTGTATTCGGTTCGCGAGAGCCGCGCCCGACAGCTCACTGAAGACGCGACCAGCGAGCAGAGCCCGGCATTCGATCCCAAGGGTCGCTACCTGTACTTCACCTCGACCCGCGACTGGAACCTCGGCTTTTCGTCTTACGAATTCAACTACGTCTACAACAACGCCACGCGCCTCTATGCGGCCACGCTGGCCGCCGACGGCCCGGCGCTGAATCGCCCGAAGAGCGACGAGGTGGGCGTTCCCGAGAAGAAGGACGAGGAAAAGAAGCCACTGCGCTTCGACCTCGACGGCTTCAATGCCCGCGTCACCGCGCTTGGTGTGCCGGGCGGCAACTATGTCGGCCTCGCCGCCAGCGACGACGGCCTGTTCTTCGTCTCCGCAGGTGGCAACGGCGCCGAACTGCGCTACTACGACCTCGAGAAGGCCGCTGCCGAGAGCGTGCTGGGCAGCGTCACCGGCTACAGCCTTTCTGCGGACGGCAAGAAGCTGCTCTGGCGGCAGGGCAACAAGTTCGGCATCGCCGACGCCAAGCCGGGGATCGATGCCGCCAAGTCCGCGATCGATCTCGAGCGCTTGGAAATGCGCATCGATCCGCGCCTGGAGTGGCAGCAGATGTACGTCGATGGCTGGCGCATCCTGCGCGACTGGTTCTGGGATCCCGACCATCACGGCCAGGACTGGGAAGCGATCCGCGACCGCTACGCGCCGCTGGTCGAGCACGTCGCCCACCGCTCCGACCTCGACTACGTGTTCAGCGAGCTGGCCGGCGAACTGAATGCCGGGCACATCTATGTCAACAGCAGCCCTGACACCCCCGGCAGCAAGCGTCGCCCGGGCGGCATGCTGGGCGCCGAGATCGAACTGCACGACAGTGGTTACTACCGCATCGCCCACGTCTATCCGGGCGAGAACTGGCACGACAGTTTCCGTTCGCCGCTGACCGAGGCCGGCGTCGGCGCACGCGCTGGCGATTTCATCCTGGCGGTCGACGGTGTCAGCACCCGCGGCGTTGACAACTTCTATCGCCTGCTGGAGAACAAGGGCGAGCGCATGGTGCGGCTCAAGCTCAACAGCATCCCGTCGGAACCCGGCGCGCGCGAGGTGGACGTCAAGACCGTCAGCAGCGAAGTGAACCTTCGCTACCTCGACTGGGTGACGAAGAACCGCCAGCGCACGCACGAGCTGTCCAACGGCCGCATCGGCTACATCCACCTGCCCAACACCGCAGCGGACGGCAACCGCGAGCTGTTCAAGGGCATGCTGGTCGAGGCACGACGCGATGCGCTGATCATTGACGACCGCTACAACGGCGGCGGCTTCATTCCCGACCGCATGATCGAACTGCTGGCGCGCACGCCGCTCAACTACTGGGTATGGCGCGGCTTCGAACCACAGCCCAGGCCGCTGCTCAGCCACGATGGCCCCAAGGCCATGCTGATCAACGGTCTTGCCAGTTCCGGTGGCGACGCCCTGCCCTACTATTTCCGCAAGCTCGGCCTCGGACCGCTGATCGGCACCCGCACCTGGGGCGGATTGATCGGCATCTCCGGCAACCCCGGCCTCGCCGACGGCGGCGCCATCATTCCAGCCACCTTCCGCTTCCTCGGTACCGACGGCCAGTGGGCGGTCGAGGACGAGGGCGTAGCACCCGATATCGAGGTGATCGACTACCCGCACCTCATCGCGCAGGGACAGGACCCGAGCCTGGAGAAGGCCGTCGAGGTGCTGCTGGAGGCCCTCGAGAAAAACCCCCCGAAGCCCATCGTGGCGCCGCCGGCACCAAAGAATTTCCGCTTCGAATGACTGGGTAAGCCCGCCTGCCGGCGGGCGAGTTGCTTTTCTCTGCTCGTCGCTTTCTGCAGGAGCGCCGAAAGCCGCGACCGCGGAGACTCGCATCTCTTCGGTAGAAGGTTTGTACGCCTGTTGGCGGGTCTCGTTTGTGTCATCCATGACTTGGTTTCGTCCGCCTCCCGGCGGCCGAGTTACCTTTCTCTGCTCGTCGCTTTCTGTAGGAGCGCCGAAAGCCGCGACCGCGGAGATTCGGACCTCTTCGGTAGAAAGTTTGTCCGCCTGTCGGCGGGTCTCGTTTGTGTTATCCGTGACTTGGTTTCGTCCGCCTCCCGGCGGCCGAGTTACCTTTCTCTGCTCGTCGCTTTCTGTAGGAGCGCCGAAAGCCGCGACCGCGGAGATTCGGACCTCTTCTGTGGAGGGTATGTCCGCCTGGCGGCGGTTGTTTGTTTGTGTCATCCATGACGTGGTTTCGTCCGCCTCCCGGCGGCCGAGTTACTTTTCTCTGCTCGTCCAGAGAAACGTAACCAAAAGAGAGGACGCCCCGCTTCCGCGCCTTCCGGGCTCCTGCCCTCCAGGTTCGCGTGCGGCCTGCGGGGTCTGTCGACGGTCCATCCCTGGCCCGACGCCAGACTG
>CAZGKE010000117.1:0-10987 GCA_964526035.1 uncultured Gammaproteobacteria bacterium
CGGGGCTGAAGACCAAGCGAGTTCGGTAAGGTAATTGCGGAACACCACACTAGGGAACCCGGGACACCGGCGGCAGTCCCAGAGGTTCGTGGGTGTCGGGCTTGCCCCGGCGTTCATGTCTGGTGTGGCATCTTCTACCTCCCAGCAACACGTTTTCCGCGGAGTTTCCAACATGATCCAGCGCGCCCTCATCGTCCTCGCGGGACTTCTGCTCGCCAGCGCCTGTTCTGCTCAGAACGACAGTCGCTTTGTCGAAGGACAGCACTATTTCGCGATCACCCCGTCGCAGCCGACCTCCAGCGGCAACCGGGTCGAAGTGATCGAGCTGTTCAGCTATGGCTGCGTGCACTGCGCGAATCTGGAGCCGCGGCTTCGCCGGTGGAAGGAGAACATGCCCGAGCAAGCGCATTTCAGCCACATGCCGGCGATCTTCAATGATCAGCTTGCCCTGCTGGCGCGCGGCTTCTATGCGGCCGAGGTGTTGGGCATCCTCGACGAGGCGCACCCGGCGCTGTTTCGCGCCATCCACGTCGAGCGCACCCAGCTTGGGGATATCGACGCGCTGGCGCGCTTCTACAGCCAGTTCGGCGTGACCGAGGCACAGTTCATGGACGCGGCGCGCTCGTTCGCGGTGGAGACCAAGGTCAACCGCGCGCGGCAGATGGGCATGCGCTACCAGATCGACGGCACGCCGACCCTGGTGGTCGCCGGCAAGTACCGCGCCACCATCACTTCGGCCGGCGGCCATGACGAGCTTTTCGAACTGATCGACGAGCTGGTCGCCCGCGAGGCGGCCACCCGGCCGACCAGCTGAGCGCGCGCGGGCGCGGTCAGTGAACGCACCGTTCGAAGGCCAGCCGCCCGCGCCCGATCCTGCGACGCGGCTGCGCCTGCTGAGCTACAACATCCAGGCCGGTGCCCGGGTCAGCCGCTATCGCCACTACGTGACACACGGCTGGAAGCAGCTGCTGCCGCATCGCGAGAAGCATCGCAATCTGGAGCTGGTCGCCAAGGCCATTTCCGACTACGACATCGTCGGCCTGCAGGAAGCCGACGCCGGCAGCCTGCGTTCGGGCTTTCTCAACCAGACCCAGTTCCTCGCCGAAACCGCAGGATTTCCGTTCTGGAGCCAGCAGACCAACCGCGACGTGGCGCGCCTGGCGCGATCCGGAAACAGCCTGATCAGCCGCTTCGAACCCGATGAGGTCCTCGATCATCGTCTGCCCGGGCGCATCCCGGGCCGCGGCGCGCTGATTGCCCGCTACGGCTCCGGCGCAAATGCCCTGGCGGTCATCAACGTGCATCTTTCACTCGGACCGCAGGCGCGCGAGCGTCAGGTCGATTTCCTCAACGAGCTGATACAGGACTACAAGCACGTGGTGCTGATGGGCGATCTCAATACCCGCGCCGACAGTCGCGAACTGCGCCGGCTTTATGGGAAGAGCGGTCTGCGGCCACCGGAAGCTTCGCCGCAGAGCTACCCGAGCTGGCGACCGCGCCGCGCCATCGACCACATCCTGGTCAGCGAATCCCTGAGCGTGGTGGAAGGCGGCGTGCTGCCGCTGGCGGTGTCCGACCACCTGCCGGTAAGCCTGGAAATCCAGCTTCCGGTCGAGTGCCGGGTGAGCTGCCCGCTGCCCTGAGCGGCGTCATCTTGCGATGAGTGCCCGCCCCGCGATCCACGCGCGCCTCGCCGCTGCCGGCGCGGCACGTGCCGAACAGCACCTGCAGCGACGACTGCGCGCGGTCGATGCGATCGAGGGCACGCTTCTCCACGTTGACGGCAGCGCCCTCCTGTCCTTTGCCGGCAACGACTACCTCGGCCTCGCCGGACATCCGCTGCTGCGCGAGGCGCTGAAGTCCGGTTGCGACCGCTGGGGTTTCGGCAGCACCGCCTCGGCCCTGGTCTGCGGGCGTCGCGCTGCGCATGGCGATCTGGAGGAGGCGCTGGCCGACTGGACCGGCTATCCCCGCGCGCTGCTGTTTTCCAGCGGCTACCAGTGCGCGCTGGCCGTGCTGCCGGTGCTGCTCGGCCGCGGCGATCTGTGCGTGCAGGACCGACTCAACCACGCCAGTCTGATTGACGGCGCCCGACTCAGCGGCGCGCAGCTCAAGCGCTTTCCGCACCTCGACACGCCCGCCGCTGCGCGCCAGCTTGCCGCGCAGCCGCACAGCGCCGCCGTACTTGCCAGCGATGCGGTGTTCAGCATGGACGGCGACCAGGCGCCGCTGGACGCTCTTGCCGCGCTGGCTGCCGCAGAAGATGCACTGCTGCTCGTCGATGATGCCCACGGCCTCGGCGTGCTCGGTCCCGAAGGCGCCGGAAGCGTCGCGGCGGCGGGCCTGGGCGTGGACCAGGTTGCGCTGCTGCTGGGTACGCTGGGCAAGGCGCTGGGTGGATTCGGCGCCTTCGTGGCGGGCGACGGCGATCTGATTGAGGCGTTGACGCAGGAAGCGCGCGGACTGATCTATTCGACCGCGCCGCCCCCGGCTCTGGCCGATGCGACCCGTGCCGCAGTGACGCTGGCGCGCAGTGAGGGCTGGCGCCGTGAACGTTTGCGTGCGCTGGTAGCTCGCCTGCGCGAGGGCGCCGCCGCGCTCGAGCTGCCCCTGCTGCCGTCGGACACGCCGATCCAGCCGCTTCTTCTGGGATCCGCCGAGCGCGCACAGGCGGTGTCCGAAGCGCTGCGTGTCGCCGGCCTCTGGGTTCCCGCCATCCGTCCACCCACCGTGCCGAAAGGTCGTGCCAGGCTGCGCATCAGTCTCTCCGCGGCCCATGCCGACAGCGACGTCGATCGCCTGCTGGAGGGGCTGGCGCAGGCGCTGCGGGCGCATCCGCGATGAGCACCCTGCACGTCGAAACCCGCGGGCAGGGACCGGATCTGGTGCTTCTCCACGGTTGGGCCATGCACGGCGGAATCTTTGAACCGCTGGCGCGACGCCTCGCCGCACGCTTCACCGTGCATTGCGTGGATCTTCCCGGGCACGGCGGCAGTCGCGGTGATCGCGGTCCGCTGGCCGGCCCCGACTGTGCGCGGCGCATCGCCGCGCAGGTGCCGTCGGCGATCTGGCTGGGCTGGTCGCTGGGCGGACTGGTGGCGCTGCCGGCCGCACTCGACGATGACCACGGCGTGCGCGGACTGATCATGCTGGCGGCCTCGCCACGCTTCGTTGAAGCGCAGGACTGGCCGCACGGGGTCGCTGCGGAAGTCTTTGCACAGTTCGGCCGCGACCTGCGCGTCGACTATCGCGACACGCTGAATCGATTCCTGGCGCTGGAGGCCCACGGCAGCAGCCATCTTCGCGCAGAGCTGCGTTTCCTGCGCACGCATCTGTTCGAACGCGGCCAGCCCGATGAGACGGTGCTCGAGGAAGGGTTGGCGATGCTTTCGGGAAGCGACCATCGCGCGCGGCTCCCGGAGCTGCGCGCGCCCTCGCTGTGGATCGGCGGTCGACGCGATCGCCTGGTTCCCGCCGGCGCTCTGCAGTGGGCGGCTGCGCGTGCCCCCAAGGGTCGCCATCTGCTGATCGACGGCGCCGGTCACGCACCGTTTCTCGGCGAGCCGGATCAAGTCGTCCGGGCGATAGACACATTCGCCGAGGCCTGCGCATGAAGCTCTTCGATCGACAGCGCATACGCCGCGCCTTTTCCGACGCCGCGCCGGGTTACGCCGAGCAGGCGGTGCTGCAGCGCGAGGTGGAATCGCGACTGCTGGAGCGTCTGGAATACCTGAAGGCGGCGCCCATGCGCGCCCTCGATGCCGGTTGCGGTCCCGGTCGTGCAGTCGCCGAACTGCGTGCGCGCTTTCGCAAGGCCGACGTGGTGGCCATGGATCTGGCCGAAGGCATGCTCGCCCAGGCGCGCCGCGTCGGTGGCTGGTGGCGGCCACAGCCCTGCGTGCAGGGCGATCTGATGGCGCTGCCGTTCGCCGACGCCAGCTTCGACCTGCTGTTTTCCAGCCTGGCGCTGCAGTGGTGCGAGGACCTCGACGCGGCGCTCGAAGAGTGTCGTCGCGTGCTGCGGCCGGGCGGCCTGCTGCTGATGGCAACCTTCGGACGCGACACCCTGCACGAACTGCGCGAGGTGTTTGCCGAGGTCGACGGCGCGCCGCATGTCAGTCCCTTCCCCGATCTGCTCGCGCTCGGCGACCGTCTGCTCGCGGGTGGTTTCCGCGATCCGGTGATCGACAGTGAGCGCTTCACCCTGACCTACACCGATGCACAGCGGCTGATGCGTGACCTGAAAGCCATCGGCGCCGGCAACGCGCTCAGCGACCGGCGGCGCAGCCTCACCGGCAAGACGCGCATGCAGCGCGCCATCGCCGGCTACGAGCGCTTCCGCTGCGACGAACGTCTGCCGGCCACCTACGAAGTCATCTACGCCCAGGCCTTTGGCCCCGAGCCCGGCCAGCCGCGGCGGCGCGGCGGCGCGGACGTGGCCTACATCCCGGCGGACGGAATCCCGGTGCGCAGGAAGAAATGGCAGCCCTGATTCAGAGCACTGAGGGCCAGCTCACCGGCGACCAGCCTTCGGCATTGGCCTGCCAGGCGCTCTCGCCGGCGAATACGCCGTGCGGACCAAAGCGCCGCTCCAGCAGCAGGTGGCGACCGTCTTGCGCCAGCGCAACGACCGTGCTCGCACGGGTGCCGTAGCGGTCGCCCACGATATGGACGGGCGAAAGAAAGCGTTCCATCTCGATGCCGACGCCGGTGTCGGGCAGGTCGCTGTCCGCGGCCGGGGCGCAGTCGGCGAGCGCGGTCATCAGCGCGTCAACCGCTGGCGCATCCGCGCGCAGCGCGTTCCGTACGGCCGTGGCCACGCCCTGGCATTTGGGCCAACGCTCATGCACCGGTCCGTTGGAAAAGGCGTGGGTGCCCGCTTCGAAGCGACCGCAAGCGCCGCTCACGCCTTCCAGCCACCACGCGCCGCGGGCATCGCCGACCACCAGGTTGAACGGTGCATAGTCGCCACGACGCTCGGCGAGCGATGCCAGAAAGTTGTCGGCTTCGGCGCGACCGACGACGAACTCGCCGACCGGGGCGCCGCGCGATTTCGAGCCCCTGCCGGCGCCCGGACGGCGGACGTTGGTGACTACGGCGAAGCGTCCGTCACGATGGACGGCGAGCCAGGCGCCCCCGGCCTGCAGGTCGCGGCCACCCATCACCGCGCGCTGCTCGATCCATGGCGCAGCCGGCAACGCCGGACGGGCATGGTACTCGTCGCGGTTGGCGGCAATCACCACCGGCAGTCGCGGATGCTGGCCGAAGGCAAGGGCGACGATGCACATGCCCGCATGATAGCCGCAGCGGCACGCTACACTCGTCCGAAGTTTTCCGACTCCTGATCTCCGTCACGCGAACGCATGGAAAGCCTGACCTCGACCAACTGGCTGCTGCTGCTGGGTGCCGCCCTGGTGCTGGTGGGCGTGCTGTCCAGCGTGCTGGCCAACCGCTTCGGCACGCCGCTGCTGCTGGTGTTCCTGGTGCTCGGCATGCTTGCCGGCGAGGAAGGGCCCGGCGGTATCCGCTTCGACAACGTCGCGCTGGCCTACTTCATCGGATCGCTGGCGCTGTCGATCATTCTCTTCGACGGCGGTCTGCGCACGCGTGCGGCCAGCGTCCGCGAGGCGCTGCTGCCGGCCGGTCTGCTGGCCACGCTCGGCGTGCTGGTGACCGCCATGCTGACCGGTCTGGCGGCCACCTGGCTGCTCGGCATCGGGCTGCTGGAGGGTCTGCTGCTGGGTTCGGTGCTGGCCTCTACCGACGCCGCGGCGGTGTTCTTCATGCTGCGCGCCGGCGGTCTGCACCTGAAGCGCCGGGTGGCGGCCACGCTGGAAATCGAATCGGGCAGCAACGATCCGATGGCGATCTTTCTCACCCTGCTGTTCATCGAACTGATCCTTGCCGGCAGCGAGGCCAGCGCCTGGATGGCGGTGGGTCTGTTCGTGACCCAGCTGGTGCTGGGCGCCGCGCTCGGCATCGTCGGCGGCCTGCTGATCGCCGCTTCGCTGAATCGGCTGGCGCTGCCTGCCGGACTGCATCCGCTGTTTGCCGTGGCCAGCGCCGTCACCCTGTTCGCCCTGACCAACACGCTCGGCGGCAGCGGCTTTCTGGCCGCCTACCTCGCCGGTCTGGTAGTCGGCAACCGGCCGGTGCGTGCCTTTGCCAACGTGCTCAACGTGCAGGATGCGGCCACCTGGCTGGCGCAGATCGTGATGTTCCTGGTGCTCGGTCTGCTGGCCTCTCCGCTGAAGCTCCTCGACTCGCTGTGGTTGGCGCTTGGTGTTGCTGCATTCCTGATGCTGGTGGCGCGGCCGGCTGCGGTGTACCTGTGCCTGCTGCCGCTGCCGTTTGGCAAACGCGAGCGCGGTTTCATCGCCTGGGTCGGCCTGCGCGGTGCAGTCGGCATCTTTCTCGCCTCGATACCGCTGCTGGCCGGGATTCCGAACGCCGAGCTGTTCTTCAACATCGGCTTCGTGGTGGTGCTGGTGTCGCTGGTGGTGCAGGGCTGGACGCTGAATCTGGCGGCCAACCGCCTCGGCGTCGCGCTGCCGCGCAAGGATCCCGAGACGCGCCGCGTCGAGCTCGATCTTCCCGGCCAGCTCGAGCTGGAGCTGGTCGGCTATCCGGTGGCCTCGGACTGCGCCCTGCTGAAGGGCGCGCCGCTGCCCAAGTCGGCGCGCCTCAATCTGGTGGTGCGCCACGGGGCGGTGCTGACGCCGGATGATGCGGGCGCCATCCAGGCCGGCGATCACGCGTACTTCCTGGCGCCGCCGGGCCGCGTGTTCCGCCTCGACTGGCTGTTCGCGCCCGCCGATGAGGCGCGTGCGGCCGAGCGCGAGATGTTCGGCGAGTTCGCGCTCGACGGCGATGTGCCGCTGGGCTCGATCGCCGACTTCTACGAGCTGAAGATACCGGCCGGCCTGAAGGAACGTACCGCCGCCGAACTGTTCGGCGAGCGCTTCGACGATCGTGCCCAGATCGGCGATCGCACCCGCCTCGGTCGCGCCATTCTGGTGGTGCGCGACATGGATGAGGAAGTGGTGACCAGGGTGGGGCTCAAGTTCGAGGATATGGGAGAGCGCCTGACCGGGCGCTTGTTCCATTGAGGCAGAGGTTTCTCAGGGCAGCTGCGGAGGCGCAAGAATGAAGTTGGAAGACCAGGTAAAAGACACGGGTACCACGCCCACCGGTACGCTGCGACTGCTGGCAATGCTCGGCGTTTTCGCGCTGCTGCTGTTGGCGGTGCTGCTGCTTCTCGACGTCATTCCAGGCGACATGTTCACCGAGGTCGGCGGACGCACGCTGGGAGTGCTGGCGCTGCTGGCGATCGGCAGCGTGGTGTTGGCCTGGCTGATGCGCGGGCGCGGCTGAAGCACCCGGGAATCCGGTTCACGGCGGCGGTGGCTGCACCCCGTCGTTGATCGCCAGCTTGCCTGCCAGCAGCACCGCCTGGGTGCGATTGCTGGCGCCCAGCTTGCGCAGGATCGCGGTCATGTGGGCCTTGATGGTCGCTTCGGAAATGCCCAGCTGCCAGGCGATCTGCTTGTTGAGCAGCCCTGTCGCCAGCATGCCGAGCACGCGAAACTGCTGTGGGGTGAGATCCGCCACGCGCTGGGCCAGATCGGCTTCGTCGTGGTCGAGGGCGGCGGCGTCGAGTTCCAGCCCCGGCGGGGCCCAGCTGTCGCCATCGAGCACGGCGGCGAGCGCCTCGATGATGGATTCGAGACTGGCCGATTTCGGGATGTAGCCGGCCGCGCCGTGGCCCAGCGCGCGCCGTATGATCGCCGGATCCTCGTGCGCCGACACCACGATCACCGGCAGCGAAGGGAAATGCCCGCGAACGTGCGCCAGTGCGCTGAACCCCTGGGCGCCGGGCATGTTGAGATCGAGCATCAGCAGGTCGGCATCGGCATGCGCCTCGGCGAGCCGCTGCAGCGAGGCCACGTCGTCCGCTTCGAGCAGCTCCGCGTCCGGCAGGGCGCGCGCCACCGCGCCACGCAGCGCATCGCGGAACAGCGGGTGGTCGTCGGCGATCAGGATGGTAGGCATGGGTTGCTTGGCTGGGCCGAGGGCTCAGGGGCTCAGGGCCTAGGGCCCAGCGATAAAGCTGGCACGGTGGAATTCGGTCGCATTTTTCAGTTCCTTCGTTCCATGTCCGGTGAGACAAGCAAGAGCCCCCCGTCCTCCAGGCCCTAGGCCCCAAGCCCCAGGCCCTGAGCTCCTCACCGATTCATCCGGTTCTCCACCAGGTGGTCCACCACTGACGGATCGGCCAGCGTGGAGGTATCGCCGAGCTGATCGTACTCGTTGGCGGCGATCTTGCGCAGGATACGGCGCATGATCTTCCCCGAGCGCGTCTTCGGCAGGCCGGGCGCCCACTGGATGAAGTCCGGGCTGGCGATCGCACCGATGCTGTGACGCACCGTCTGTACCAGCTCCTTGCGCAGCGAATCGCTGGGTTCATAGCCGGTGGTGAGGGTGACGTAGGCGTAGATGCCCTGTCCCTTGATGTCGTGCGGACAGCCCACCACCGCGGCCTCGGCCACGGCAGCGTGCGCCACCAGCGCGCTCTCCACTTCGGCGGTGCCCATGCGGTGACCGGACACGTTGATGACGTCATCAACGCGGCCGGTGATCCAGTAGTAGCCGTCTTCGTCGCGGCGCGCGCCGTCGCCGGTGAAGTAGCGTCCCGGGAACGTGGTGAAGTAGGTGTCGATGAAGCGCTGGTGGTCGCCATACACGGTGCGCATCTGCCCTGGCCAGGAATCGAGCAGCACCAGATTGCCCTCCACGGCACCTTCCAGGAGCTGGCCTTCGTTGTCGACGATCGCCGGCATGATGCCGAAGAACGGCCGGGTCGCCGACCCGGGTTTGAGATCGGTGGCGCCTGGAAGCGGGGTGATCAGGATGCCGCCGGTTTCGGTCTGCCACCAGGTGTCGACGATCGGGCAGCGGCCGTCGCCGACCACACGGTGGTACCAATCCCAGGCTTCGGGATTGATCGGCTCGCCCACCGTTCCGAGCAGGCGAATGGAGCGTCGTGACCATTTCGTCACCGGCGCGTCGCCCTCGCGCATCAGCGCGCGAATGGCGGTGGGCGCGGTGTAGAAGATGGTCACCTTGTGCTTGTCGCAGGCCTGCCAGAAACGCCCGATGTCGGGATAGTTGGGCACGCCTTCGAACATCAACGAGGTGGCACCGTTGGCCAGCGGCCCGTAGACCACGTAGCTGTGTCCGGTGACCCAGCCGACGTCGGCGGTGCACCAGTAGATGTCGTCCTCCTTGAGGTCGAACACCTGTTCGTGGGTGTAGCTGGCGTAGACCAGGTAGCCGCCGCAGGTATGCAGCACGCCCTTCGGCTTGCCGGTGGAGCCGGAGGTGTAGAGGATGAAAAGCGGATCCTCGGCGTTCATCACCTCGGGCGTGCACTCGGGCGATTCCTTTTCGACCAGTTCGTGGTACCAGAGGTCGCGATCGCCGTACCAGTCGATCTTGCCACCGGTGCGGCGCACCACGATGACGTTTTTAACCGTCTTGACATCGGGCTGGCCGAGCGCCTCGTCGACGTTCTTCTTCAGCGGCACCTTCTTGGCGCCGCGCAGCCCTTCGTCGGCGGTGATCACCAGGTTCGAGCCGCAGTCGATGACGCGTCCGGCGACCGCGTCGGGCGAGAAACCGCCGAACACCACGGAGTGGATGGCGCCGATGCGCGCACAGGCGAGCATCGCGACCGCGGCTTCGGGAATCATCGGCAGGTAGATGGTGACGCGGTCGCCCTTCTTCACGCCGAGTCGGCGCATCGCGTTGGCCAGGCGGCAGACGCGTTCGTAGAGATCGCGGTAGGTGACGGTCGACGACTCCTCGGGATCATCGCCCTCCCACAGAAGCGCGGTCTTGTCGCCACGCTCTTCGAGGTGGCGGTCGAGACAGCTCTCGGTGACGTTCAAGCGCCCGTCGTGGAACCAGCGTATCCGGAAATCGTCGGCGTCAAAGTTGACGTCCTTGATCGCGGTCGGTGCATGGCGCCAGACCACACGTTGCGCGATGCGCGACCAGAAGCCCTCGTTGTCCTCCACCGACTCGAGGTAGAGCCTTTCGTAATCGGCACTCTTGACGTTGGCCTGCGCTGCAAAACTCGCGGTGACCGGATGGATGCTGGTCATGATGCCTCCAGGGGGCATGTGTCCGGCGTCCATCATCGCCAGCGCCGGTCGCGACGACAACCGGGTGCACTACGACTTTGGTCGGAAACGCGCCCTGCTTCGACCAAGGTTGAATAGGCAGTGATGATCGCCCGTGCCCAACATGGCCATGCCTGAAATGGGAGGGGAACCATGAAAACCTTGTTTCGTCGCCACGCCTTGTCGGTGGCTCTGGGGGTAGCGCTTGCCACGACCGCGGCGTCACCCGCCTCGGCGCAGAGTGAGCGTGAACGCGAGCTGGAGGCGAGAATTGCCGAGCTCGAGCGCGCCGTGCAGATGCTCCTCGCAGAGCGCGAGCAGACCCCTGCCGAGCCGGAAGCCATCCGCAAGCCGGCCGCGCCAGCGCAGCCGGTGCAGAACACTTCGATCACACCCGGCGCCAATCCGGGAACCACGTTTGCCTACGGCGGCTTCATCAAGGCCGATTTCATGTTCAGCAGCTATACCGATGGCGAGCTGGCACCCGGCAACGTCGGACGCGATTTCTACCTGCCCAGCGTGATTCCGGTCGGCGGTTCAGGCGGGGATGCGGTGTTCGACGCGCACGCCAAGCAGTCGCGCTTCTTCTTCACCACCAACACGGTGCTGGAGTCGGGCGACCGCATCGGTACCCGCTTCGAGATGGATTTCGCCGTCCCCACCGGCGGCGACGAACGCCAGACCAATACCTACAACCCGGTACTTCGCCAGGCCTTCCTCACCTACAACAGCTGGCTGTTCGGCCAGGCCTGGTCGGTGTTCCAGGATACCGGGGCGCTGCCGGAAACGCCCGATTTCGTCGG
>CAZGKE010000118.1:0-10896 GCA_964526035.1 uncultured Gammaproteobacteria bacterium
CACGACATCTATTCGATCGAGGATCTCGCCCAGCTGATCTTCGATCTCAAGGCCATCAATCCCACCGCGCTGGTCTCGGTGAAGCTGGTGGCGCACGCCGGCGTCGGCACCATCGCCGCGGGCGTGGTCAAGGCCGGCGCCGATCTGATCACCATTTCCGGCCACGACGGCGGCACCGGCGCAAGCCCGCTCACGTCGATCAAGTATGCCGGCGTGCCGTGGGAGCTGGGCCTCGCCGAGGCGCACCAGACCCTGGTGCGACAGGGGCTTCGACAGCGCGTCATCCTGCAGACCGATGGCGGCCTGAAGACCGGTCTCGACGTGGTCAAGGCGGCCATGCTCGGCGCCGACAGCTTCGGGTTCGGCACCGCGCCGATGGTGGCGCTGGGCTGCAAGTACCTGCGCATCTGCCATCTCAACAACTGCGCGACCGGCGTCGCCACCCAGCACGAGAAGCTGCGCCAGCTGCATTTCGTCGGCCTGCCGGATATGGTGGAGAACTTCTTTCGCTTCGTCACCGGCGAGACGCGCGCGTGGATGGCGAAGCTGGGCGTGGCGCGAATGGCCGACCTGACCGGCCGCACCGAGCTGCTGCAGCAGCTTCCGCCACCGCCAGGGCGTAGTCGCGGCCTGGACCTTTCGCGCTTGCTCGACGGCCGCGCGATGGCCGGGCCCGATGTGCGCTGCGACGTGGTGCGACCGCAGCTCGGCGAACTCACCCAGCGCCTTCTGAGCGATACCCGCGAGGCCATTGCCGACAAGCTGGGCGGCGCGTTCGCCTACGCGATCGCCAACACTGACCGCGCCATCGGCACCCACCTGTCGGGCGAGATCGCCCGTCGCCACGGCGACCAGGGCATGGCCGACCGCCCCATCACCGTGCGCCTTACCGGCAGCGCGGGACAAAGCTTCGGCGCATTCAACGCCGGCGGCCTGAACCTCTACCTGGCCGGCGAAGCCAATGACTACGTCGGCAAGGGCATGGCCGGCGGCCGCATCGTCATCCGTCCGCCGGCGGACGCCGGATGGAACACGCGCGAATCACCGGTCCTAGGCAACACCTGCCTGTACGGTGCCACCGGCGGCGAGCTGTACGCGGCCGGACGCGCCGGCGAGCGCTTCGGCGTGCGCAACTCCGGTGCCACTGCGGTCATCGAGGGCGCGGGCGACCACTGCTGCGAATACATGACCGGCGGCGTGGTGGTCGTGCTCGGGCGCACCGGCGTCAATTTCGGCGCCGGCTTCACCGGCGGTTTCGCCTACGTGCTCGACGTCGAGCGCGAGTTCGTCGACCGCTTCAACCACGAGCTGATCGACATCCATCGCATCGTTCCCGAGCAGATGGAAAACCACCTGCATCACCTGCGCAGCCTGATCCAGCGCCACGTCGACGAAACCGGCAGCGCCTGGGGCGCCGAAATCCTCGACGACTTCCGCGGCTTCATCGGCCGCTTCTGGCTGGTCAAGCCCAAGGCCGCAAGTCTGGATTCGCTGGTGCAGGAATTGAGGAGGGCGGCGTGATGAGAAGCAGGGAGTGGGGAGCGCACGCGCTGAGCGCCCGTTTCACCTGCAACCAGGATTCTTCCGAGTATGCCTGTGCCAACATCGCGGTGCCCTGCCCATCTCTTGGCCGCCGAAGGGCAGGCGCCGGCGCATTGTCGAAAGCGAGGACGTTGACACGACCAGCGGTTCCCCTGCTCCCTGCTCCCCGCTCCCGGCTCCCGGCGCCATGAGCAAGAAGCCCTTCCAGTTCCTCGAAGTCCCGCGCCGCATGCCGCGCGAGGTGCCGGTGCAGGTGCGGGTGCTCGACTGGCAGGAGATCCATGGGGATTTCGACGCCGGCGAGCCGGTCGAGCAGTCGGCGCGCTGCCTCGACTGCGGCAATCCCTACTGCGAGTGGAAATGCCCGGTGCACAACCTCATTCCCGACTGGCTGAAGCTGGTCGAGGAAGGTCGCCTGATCGAGGCGGTGGAGCTCTCTCATCTGACCAACCCGCTGCCGGAAATCTGCGGTCGGGTATGCCCGCAGGACCGCCTCTGCGAAGGCGCCTGCACGCTCAACGACGGCTTCGGCGCGGTGACCATCGGCGCCATCGAGCGCTGGATCACCGACGAGGCCTGGAAACAGGGCTGGCGACCGGACCTTTCCGCTGTCGTGCCGACCGGCAAGCGCGTCGCCATCGTGGGCGCCGGGCCAGCCGGGCTTTCCTGTGCCGATGTGCTGGCGCGCCAGGGCATCGAGGCGACCGTGTTCGACCGTCACGATGAAATCGGCGGACTGCTGACCTTCGGCATTCCGCCGTTCAAGCTGGAGAAGCACATCGTCAAGCGGCGTCGCGAGATCCTTGAGGGCATGGGCGTCGTCTTCAGGCTCGGCCTGGAGATCGGCCGCGACGTGAAGTTCGAGACCCTGCTGTCGGACTACGATGCGGTGTTCCTGGGGATGGGCACCTACCGCTACGTCGACGGCAAGCTTCCCGGTCAGGACCTGCCCGGCGTGCAATGGGCCCTGCCCTACCTGATCGGCAGCGACCGCCACGTGATGGGCCTGGAAGAAACCCCGCCGGTCGACTTTGCCGGCCAGCGCGTGGTGGTGCTGGGCGGCGGCGACACCGGCATGGACTGCAACCGCACCGCCGTGCGCCAGGGCGCGCTTACCGTCACCTGCGCATATCGCCGCGACGAAGAAAACATGCCCGGCTCGCGACGCGAGGTACGCAACTCGCGCGACGAAGGCGTCGCCTTCCTGTTCAACCGCCAGCCGCTGGCCATTCTCGGCAACGGCAGGGTCGAGGCCGTGCGTCTGGCCGAAACGCGCCTCGGTGAAGCGGACGCAAACGGTCACCGACCGCTCGAAATCGTCCCCGGCAGCGAGCAGGACCTCCCGGCCGACGCCGTGGTGATGGCCTTCGGATTCCGTCCTGATCCGCCGCAGTGGCTGAGCGATGCCGGCGTCGAGCTGCACCCCGACGGCCGCGTGGTGGCAGACCCCAGGACCTTTGCCACCTCACACCCGAAAATCCACGCTGGCGGCGACATGGTCCGCGGCGCCGATCTCGTGGTGACCGCAGTCTACGAAGGCCGCGAAGCTGCGAAGGCAATAGCCGCGAAATTGAAGATCGCGACAGAAGCGACGCAGGCCCCGGCCACGCAACCCGTGTAGGAGCGCACCCTTTCGCGACCGTTCCGTCGTTTCCATTCAGCGCGCGTGTCGCCCACGGGTGTGCTCCTGCAAAATGATGCGCCCGTGCCGACCCCGCGACTTCGATCAAACGCACTCGCGCTATCATGTCGCCCCTACGTCCCCGTAGCTCAGCGGATAGAGCGTCCGCCTCCTAAGCGGAAGGTCGCAGGTTCGATTCCTGCCGGGGACGCCAATCTGCCGGATCACACCTCAGATGCAATCCGCGCCGCCTACGCCGATGTCGCCGCACGCATGAGCTCCTTCCTGATCCTCCTCGCCATCATCGTCGGCATCCTTCTCGCTGCCGCGCTGCCCTTCTGGCACCTGCGCCGCAAGCCCCCGCCGTCGGACGACGAATCCTGATCGTGGTCCGGTCAATCGGTTTCATTTGATACAATCTCCGGCTTCACATTCGCGAGCTGCCGTTGGCGGCTCCATTCGTTTTGCATCCGGAGTCCCCATGTCCAACAGCATCCTCGAAGCTCTCGGCCTCGGCGCCGAGAACGCCGGCACCTATCTTGGCAACGGCGAATGGTCGTCCACCGCGCAGGCCGGGGTGATCGAGCCGGTCAATCCGACCACCGGCGAAGTCATCGCCAAGGTCTTCGCCACCAGCGAAGCCGACTACGAGACGCTGGTGTCCCGCGCCCAGGAAGCCTTCGAAATCTGGAGGACCACTCCGGCACCGCGTCGCGGTGAAGCCGTGCGCCTGTGCGCCGACGCACTGCGTCGGAACAAGGACGCGCTCGGCACCCTGGTGTCATTGGAGATGGGCAAGATCAAGGCCGAAGGCGACGGCGAGGTGCAGGAGATGATCGACATCGCCGATTTCGCGGTCGGCCAGTCGCGCATGCTCTACGGCCTGACCATGCACTCCGAGCGCCCCGGCCACCGCATGTACGAGCAGTACCACCCGCTCGGCCTGGTCGGCATCATCAGCGCCTTCAACTTCCCGGTGGCGGTGTGGGCGTGGAACGCCTTCCTTGCCGCCGTCTGCGGCGACATCTGCATCTGGAAGCCATCGCCCAAGACCCCACTCACCGCGCTGGCGTCGATGAAGATCTGCAACGAGGCGCTGCGGGCCGGAGGCTTCCCCGAGATCTTCTATCTGTTCAACGATGCCGGCAACGCGCTGGCGCAGAAGTTCGTCGACGACCACCGCGTTGCGCTGATCAGCTTTACCGGCTCCACCGCGGTCGGACGCACGGTCGGCGAGCGCGTGGCGAAGCGCATGGGTCGCTCGCTGCTCGAGCTGGGCGGCAACAACGCCATCATCCTGCACGAGAGTGCCGACCTGAAGCTGGCCATCCCCGCGATCGTGTTCGGCGCGGTCGGCACCGCCGGCCAGCGCTGCACCACCACGCGGCGGCTGATCGTTCATGAGTCGCTGCATGATGATGTGGTCGCCACGCTGAAGAACGCATACGCCCAGGTCGAGAAGAAGATCGGCGACCCCACCGATCCGGCCACGCTGATGGGTCCGCTGATCGATGCCCCTTCGGCGCAACGCTACCTCGATGCCATCGCCAAGGCGAAGGCCGCAGGCGGCACCGTGGTCACCGGCGGCGAGAAGCTCGACCGTCCCGGCAACTTCGTACGCCCGACCATCATTACCGGCGTGGCCAATGATCACGAAGTGATCCAGACCGAGACCTTCGCGCCGATCCTGTATGTAATCCCCTACAAGGATCTCAATGAAGCGATCGCAATGCACAACGCCGTGCCGCAGGGCCTGAGTTCCGCGATATTCGCCACCGACATGCGCGCGGCCGAGCGCTTTCTGTCGGCGGTTGGTTCCGACTGCGGAATCGCCAACGTCAACATCGGCACCTCCGGCGCCGAGATCGGCGGCGCATTCGGCGGCGAGAAGGAAACCGGCGGCGGACGCGAATCCGGATCGGACGCATGGAAGGTCTACATGCGCCGCCAGACCAACACCATCAACTACTCCGACGCGCTGCCGCTGGCGCAGGGGATCAAGTTCGAGTTTTGAGGGTTGCCGGCGGCAAGGATCGACCGCGGACAGCTTGCTGGCTCCGAGGCGTTCTCGCTCCGCCGCCCCCCATCCCGACCTTCCCCCGCACGCGGGGGAGGGAGCTTGCATTGCACTTCTCCCTGAGGCACGCGACGGCGAGGAGTTGCCATCCCCTACTCCCTACTCCCTGCTCCCTGCTCCCTGCTCCCTTGCTCCCCCACCGTACCGCCGCTCCACATACTCATCGATCACCCCGAGGAACTCGTCGGCAATCGCCTCGCCGCGCAGCGTTCGGGTCTTGATGCCGTCTTCGAACACCGGGGCGCTGGGCGCTTCGCCTGTGCCGGGCAACGAGATGCCGATGTTGGCGTGCTTGCTCTCGCCTGGGCCGTTGACGATGCAGCCCATCACCGCCAGGCTCAGGTTCTCCACGCCGGGATACTTCAAGCGCCATTCCGGCATGCGCTGGCGCACGTGGCCGGTGACCTTCTGCGCGAGCTCCTGGAAGAAGCTGCTGGTAGTGCGCCCGCAGCCGGGGCAGGCGGTGACCAGCGGACTGAACGCGCGCAAGCCCATGGTCTGCAGAAGCTCCTGCGCCACCACCACTTCGTCGGTACGCGGCGCGCCGGGTTCGGGTGTCAGCGAGATGCGGATGGTGTCGCCGATGCCTTCCTGCAGCAGCACGGCCAGCGCGGCGGTGGACGCCACGATGCCCTTGCTGCCCATGCCGGCCTCGGTCAATCCAAGATGCAGCGCATGATCGCTGCGCGTGGCCAGCTCGCGATACACGGCGATCAGGTCCTGCACGCCGCTGACCTTGCAGGAAAGCACGATGCGCTCGCGGCCCAGTCCAAGCTCCTCGGCGCGCGACGCTGAATCGAGCGCCGAGCGGATCAGCGCCTCGCGCAGCACGCGACCGGAATCCCAGGGCTCCTCGCGCTCGGCATTCTCGTCCATCAACTGCTGCGCAAGCGACTGGTCGAGGCTCCCCCAGTTGACGCCGATGCGCACCGGCTTGCCGTGGCGAAGCGCCATGTCGACGATCGACGAGAACTGCGTGTCCTTCTTTCTTCCGAAACCGACGTTGCCGGGATTGATGCGGTACTTGGCCAGCGCTTCGGCGCAGCCGGGCTCAGCGGCCAGCAGCTGGTGTCCGTTGTAGTGGAAGTCCCCGACCAGCGGCACATCCACCGCCATCATGTCGAGCCGCTCGCGAATGCGCGGCACCGCTGCGGCGGCCTCGGGAGTATTCACCGTGATGCGCACCAGCTCAGAGCCGGCGCGCGCCAGTTCGGCGACCTGACGGGTGGTGGAGGCGATATCGGCGGTGTCGGTGTTGGTCATCGACTGCACCACCACCGGATGATCGCCACCCACGCACACCCGCCCGACCGCGACGGGCACGCTCTGCCGGCGCCTGCCCGCGCCGTGGGGATACTGCGATTTCATCAAGACGACCGTGGCTCGTTCGGACTTTCGCCATTGTCGCCGACTGCACCCGCCAGGTGCAGGTAGTCACCGGTGTGCTCGACCATTTGCACGCCGTGCATCCAGGTCACGCCCGACTGGCTGTCGAAATCCCTGGGGTCGGTGCCGCGGGTGACTTCGATGGTCTTGCCGTGCCGCTCGAGGATGGAGGGCGCCAGCACGTGCAGGACGCTCTCATCGTCACCGCGCACGTGGTTGAACTCGATTCCGCGCAGTGCCGCACGGGTCTCATCGGAATTGATGGGAAGCCGCAGGCCCACTGCCCTTGCGCGCCGCGCCAGAAGCTCGACGCCGGCCTCCAGACCACCGTCGGGGTCATAACGCAGCCAGCGGATGATGGACAGCATCCAGTCCCGCTCCTCGCCACCGTCCGAGGGCACCGCCAGGCCCACCAGTTCGCCGACCCGCGCCCTGACCGCGTGCGACTTGTCCCACGCCAGCTGGTAGCCACCGAGGCTCTGGTCCAGAACGCGCGCGCGAAAGACGCCCGGCCGGCTCTGCTCCGCCGTAGTGCCCGCCCACGTGGCCACATCACCGGCCGCCAGCGCAGCGCCGACGCCGTGCACCTCGCGCATGAAGCTCTCGAAATCACGCTCGCCGGCAAGAAAGAAATGCATCGCCGACAGTCCGATGATGGAATCCAGCCGATGCCCCGCGGTCAATCGCTGATGGTTGCGTCCCGCGTTGGAGCTCCAGGCGCTGACGCAGCGACGCGCCATGTCCG
This sequence comes from uncultured Gammaproteobacteria bacterium, assembly GCA_964526035.1. Taxonomy (GTDB): domain Bacteria; phylum Pseudomonadota; class Gammaproteobacteria; order Xanthomonadales; family BPKI01; genus DAOMOD01. The sequence goes on from CAZGKE010000118.1 coordinate 7,372, forward strand.
GCGGCATTCTCACCTGGCGCCCGCCGGTCCCTTTCAGCACGACTTCACGACGGCCGTCGTCAAGCTGGCGCTGCAGCTGCTCGCGGAGGGCGGAAACATCGAAGCTGTGCCCCGACGCACCAGCCTCGTCGCGTTCGCTGGGCAGATAACCGGGGCCGCGGTCCTCGCCCTCCGGCAGCACGAAGGCCCCCGGCGCAGGCTGCCGACCGAGGCTGCAGAGTCCGGCCAGCGCATGACACAACGCCTGCAGTTCGATCTGCTCGCGCTGGCTGAAGCGGTAGGGATTGCAGACCGCGACCAGCAGCACCTGGCGATACATTCGCGATGGACTCGTATCGCGCCGGATCAGTGGCTCCGCGACCGCCTTCTCGGCGAGCTTGACGTCTTCTGCAAATCGCGCGAGATCGTGCAGCGGCGCCCAAGCGCCCGGCGCCGGTTTCAGGTAAAGGAGGTAGCTCATGCCGAGCGCCGCGCCCTGATGGAACATGGCGCGTTCGATCGCCCTGGCCACCATCCTGCCGCGCAGGAAAGGTACCCGCTCGGATCGCGCACAGACATCCACGACCACCATCCGGTAGCCCAGCGCAAGGGCCTCATGGAAAGACCGGGCGCGCCGTCCCAGCTCCGCCTTGCTCGCCGGGGGAGGAAAGCTCGAACCAAGAATCTGACGTTCGACGAAACCCAGCAGCTCGACCACCGGCTCGCGCAGCACTTCCAGAACCGCAAAGCGCCTCGACGCGTCGATCTTCAGGCCGTTCAGCTTGTCGAGGGCTTCGCGCAGAATGCGCGACGTCTGCGCGCCGCTGGCAAGCGGAAGCGCGGCCACCCAGATGCGCGCGGCCTTGGCATCGGTCGGAACGCTGCCGGCATCTCCCGCGGCGCGCTCCGGCAATCCGTCGGCAAGACGACGGTATGCAGTCATCGTACATTTCCCCTGTGCTCGGGTTTCGAGTTTATCCCGAATCCGCGCCCATATTCAGCAGACGCGTGCACGGCGCCGACGGCCGGACACTTGCGCGCGACCTGCGGGTTGTCGACCCGGACCGGAACGTGAAATGGTCGATTCGCGAACTTGCGTTATCATCGCGGCTCGCATAGGGGAGGCAGTCGCAACGTGGGCGAACGATTCAAGATCGCCATCGTCGGATCGGGGCCTGGCGGCCTTAGCGCTGCTGCGCGAGCCGCAGAGCGTGGCCTGCCGCACGTCCTGCTGGAAGCCGAGCCGCATCTGTCGAACACCATCTACCGCTACCAGAAGGGCAAGCACGTCATGGACGAGCCCGGCATCCTGCCGCTGCGCGCGTCCGTGCCGTTCACCGCGGGGACCCGCGAAGCCATTCTGGAAGGCTGGGACGAAAAGACCGCGGCCCTCAAGGTCAACGTGCGCCATGGCGCCGAGGTCACCGCGATAGGCAAGCGCCCGGATGGCGTCTTCGAGATCACCATCAACCGAACTCAGAAGATTGAAGCTGAAAATGTCGTCCTCGGCATCGGCCTTCAGGGCAACATCCGCAAGATGGGTGTGGCGGGCGAGGATTCGCCCTTCGTGCAGTACCAGCTCGACGACCCCGACGAGTACGAAGGTGAAACCATCGTAGTGATCGGTGCCGGCGATGCCGCCATCGAAAACGCCATCGCGTTGGCGAAGCAGAACAGCGTGATCATCGTCAACCGTCGCGACGAGTTCGCGCGCGCGAAGGAAGGCAACCTCAAGCTGATTTCGCGCGCGATCGAGGACGGCCGCATCGAGTGCTACTACGGCTCGGAACCGGAAAAGGTCGAGGCCCTGCCGGCCGGCCGCAAACCGGGGCGCCTCACCCTGAGCACGCCAGGCGGCAAGGCACAGATCCTCTGCGACCGCATCATCGCGCGCCTCGGTGCGTCGGCTCCGCGTGGCTTCGTTGAAAACTGCGGCGTGGAGTTCCCCAGCAAGGATCCGGCCGCGGTTCCGGCCATCAGCTCCAAATATGAATCCAATGTCCCAGGCCTGTACATCGTCGGTGCGCTGGGAGGGTATCCGCTGATCAAGCAGGCGATGAACCAGGGCTACGAGGTCGTCGAGTACATCCTCGGCGAAAGCGTGGAACCGGCGGACGAGCCGCTGCTGCGCGACAAGTTCAAGCGCATGCCCGGATTCACCAACGTCGATGCAGCACTCAAGAAGGTGCAGCAGAGCGTGCGCCTGCTTTCGCACATCACGCCCCTGCAGCTTCGCGAGTTCATGCTCGATTCCGAAATCCTCACGCCCGCGGCCGGCGAAGCGGTGTTCGAGCGCAACGACTACACCAATACGTTCTTTGCCATTCTCGACGGCGAGGTGAGCATCCAGCTCTCGAAGGACAAGTCAGTCTCCCTGCGCATGGGGCAGTTCTTCGGCGAGATGAGCCTGATTTCCGGTCGACGCCGCAACGCCACCGTGCTGGCCGGCCCCAACTGCGTGTTGATCGAAACCCCACGCCGCTCGATGAACCGCTTGATCAACTCGGTGGAGGCGGTCAAGCGCGAGATCGATCTGGTGTTCATCGCCCGCGCCATCCAGAGTCGCTTCGCGGCAGAGGCGACGTCGGAACAGATTGCCGAAGTCGTGCAGACCGCCACGCTGCAGCAGTTCCGCGCCGGCGACGTGGTGTTCAGCGAAGGCGAGAACGGCGACTGCCTGCACCTGGTGCGGGTCGGGTCGCTGACCATCTCGCGCAACATCGGCGGCCGTGAAGTGGTGCTGTCCTACGTGGCCGCCGGCAACTACGTGGGCGAAATGGCACTGCTCGGCGATTCGCGGCGCTCGGCCACGGTGCGCGCCGCGATCGCCACCGAGACCATCCGCCTCGACGGCAATGCGTTCAAGAGTCTGCTCGAAAACAACCCCGTGCTGCGGCTCAAGCTGCAGTCCGAGCATCGCCAGCGCACCGCCGCCAACCTGTCCATGCAGACCGCGCCGAGCGGCGGCGACATCATTTCCTTCCTGATCTCGCAGGGCGCCGGCGAAGCCACCGACATCCTGCTCATCGACGAGTCGCTGTGCGTGCGCTGCGACAACTGCGAAACGGCTTGTGCCGAGACCCACGGCGGCACGTCGCGGCTCGACCGCGAGGCCGGCCCCAGTTTCGCCACTGTCCATGTACCCACATCGTGCAGACACTGCGAGCACCCGCACTGCATGAAGGACTGCCCGCCGGACGCCATCCACCGCGCGCCCAATGGCGAGGTCTACATCGCCGACAACTGCATCGGCTGCGGCAACTGCGAGCGCAACTGTCCATACGGCGTGATCCACATGGCCACCAAGCCGCCGGCGAAACCGGGCCTGCTGAGCTGGCTCCTGTTGGGCCTCGGCAGCGGACCGGGCGAGGCGCCCAAATCCAATGTGAAATCCGACGCACCGAAAAAGGCGGTGAAGTGCGACATGTGCAAGGACCTCACAGGCGGCCCCGCCTGCGTCCGCTCCTGCCCCACCGGCGCCGCCATACGCATCTCGCCGGAAGAGTTTCCGGCGTATGCGCAGTCGAAGCGCTAGCGCTTCGACGT
>CAZGKE010000119.1:0-10690 GCA_964526035.1 uncultured Gammaproteobacteria bacterium
TGGCACAACGGGCAGGTCAAGCCCTGGGCGGAAGCCACCGTGCACGTCATGGCGCACGCGCTGCACTACGGCTCGTCGATCTTCGAGGGCATCCGCATCTACGACACGCCGCGAGGGCCGGCCATCTTTCGGCTGGACGACCATCTGCGCCGCCTGTTCATGTCGGCGAAGGTGTACGAGATGGAACTGCCGTTTGACCTGCCGACGCTGGCCGGCGCATGCGCCGAGGTGGTGCGCGCCAACGGCGGCGGCACCGACTACCTGCGCCCGGTGGCATGGCGCGGACTGGGCGGCTTCGGGCTGAGCGCCGAGACGCCGGTCGATGTCGCGGTGGCCACCTGGAAGATGGGCGGCTATCTGGGCACAGACGTCATCGAGAACGGCATCGATGCCTGCGTCACCAGCTGGAACCGGGTGGCGCCGAACACCATCCCCGCCGGCGCCAAGGCCGGCGGCAACTACCTGTCCGGACAGCTGATCGCGCGCGAGGCGCGAAGGCTCGGCTTCGGTGAAGGCATTGCCCTGTCGGTCGACGGCATGATCAGCGAGGGCGCCGGCGAGAACCTGTTCCTGCTGATCGACGGCATCCTGCATACGCCGCCGGTGGCCTCGGGGATTCTGAACGGCATCACCCGCGACACCGTGATCAAGCTGGCCGCCGAGGAAGGCATCGCCGTGCGCGAGCACAACCTGCCGCGCGAGTATCTGTATTTCGCCGAGGAGATCTTCATGTGCGGCACGGCCGTCGAGATCACGCCGCTGCGCTCGATCGACGGACGGCCGGTGGGGTCGGGCGCAGTCGGCCCGGTGACGCGACGGCTGCAGACGCGATTCTTCGATCTGGTGCATGGGCGCATCGACGACACGCGGGGCTGGCTGACGCCTGTGATGTAGGAGCCCATTCAGGAAGGAACCGGCACCGAATCGATGCGGCGGGACGGTCGCCCACGGGTGGGCTCCTACAGGGCACGGCTTCTGTGGGAGGGGCCTCAGCCCCGACAGGGGCATTGCATCGAAACGACGGGACGGTCGCGGCTTTCGCCGCTCCTACAGGGAGAAAACGTGCCGCCGTGCTTTCCTGCTCCCTGCTCCCCGCTCCCTAATCCCCGCTCCCCACGTTCACCCCCGCCGAAACACCCCGAATATCTTGCTGCCAAGGCTGCCGAGCTCATGGCGCACCTGTCCCAACGGACCTTGCGCTCGCCGCAGCGCCTGGTACTCCGCAACCTGCCGCTCCACCAGCTTGTCTTCCCAGCGCTTCTTGAGTTCCTGTTGCGCAACCCGGGCCTTGATCTGGCTGCGCACGTCTTCGGGCAGCGATTCGCGGAGCACGTTGGCCGACTGGCACAGAAGATAGCGGCCCAGTCCGTCGATGAACTCTTCTGTCAGTCTGGCCGGCGGAAAACTGCGCGTGATCGTTCCGTAGCCCTCGAAGTTGGTGAAACTGACGCGCACCTGGCCAGTGCCGGAGCTGGCGTCGATCTCGCCGTTCAAATCGATCTTGCCGCGCGCCCTGAAGCTCGCCGCAACCACGTCTCCGGCCTCGTCCCTGCCGAGTGCCTGCATTCCGCCGAGACGGCAATGCTGGAACAGACGATTCATGGTCTTGACCTTGGCGACGCCCTCCACCTGCAGCTGCGGACACTCCTCACTGACCACATGCGCGGCGCCGGAAATCTCCAGTCGGAAGCGACCGGCCTCGCGGGTCTGTCGCAGCTGGAACTCGGGTTCCACATCAGCCACGACGCGCCCGTAGCCGGCAAGCTCGAAGCCCATCCGTGTGGGTGTCTTGAGCGTCTCGACCTGCTTGAACAATCTCGCCAGATACTCGGCCAGCGCCTCCATCTTCGGCTCGCAGCCCTCGCGATACTGCTGTTCCCTCTGCTCGCGCAGGATCTGCGCCTCGTCATCACCGGCGCGGCGGCGTTCGGCTTCTTTCTCGAGATCTTCAAGAAGGCCCATGGTCTTCGGGAATCCAGCGCGTTGAGGCAGCGAGCCACAGTCTTCCGTGAACCCGGTCGGGATGCAAGGGCGCCCGCCAATTCACCGGTCGACCGATTCGCTTTCGCGGCAAAACGCTGCATGTTCGAACGGAATGAATATTCTGATAGCATTCGCAGCGCGGAGCGCGTGTTTTTCGCCCGCAATTTCCCAATTCGACTACTGCAAAGAAGAACTCATACCCATGTCCATCGACCTTTCCAAACTCGACAGCAAGGCGCTCGACGATCTGATCGTCAAAGCCAGGCGTCAACAGACCAAGATCAAGCGTTCGCGCATTGCCGATGTCAGGAAGAAGCTGCGCAAAGTGGCCAAGGACGAGGGATACACCATCGACGAGCTGTTCGGTGGCGCGAAGAAGGCGGGCAAGGGAAAGGCCGCTGCCAAGTATCGTAATCCGGACAACGCCAGGGAAACCTGGTCCGGTCGCGGCCGCAAGCCGCGCTGGTTCGAAGCGGCCGTGAAATCAGGCAAATCCGAATCGAGCCTGCTCGTCAAGTAGCCGTTCCGATCCATCGATCCACAGTTGCGCCGGCCCAAGCCGGCGCAATTGTTTCAAGTATTCGAAGCGCGCCGTTCAGAGCCTGCGCCGCGGCGGCACCAGCAGGTTGCCGAACAGCAATCCGGCCACCAGCGAGGCCAAAGCCGCAATCAGATGGAAGGTGGTGTCCACGCCCAGAAATACATCGTGCTCGAACACGAATGAAAGACTGCGGAAACCCACCGACCCGGGCACCAGAAGAATGATGCCGGGAACGCGAATCAATGCACCGGGGCGGCTCGCCCAGCGCGCATAGGCGTTGCTGGCCGCGCCCACCACCAGGCCACCCAGAAAAACCGCGAACTCCGGACCGAAATACAGGCGTCCGAAGTAGGCACTGAGGTATCCGAGCCATGCAGCGGCCATCACCAGCGGGTAGTCGCGCCGACTGGCGCGAAACAGCACGGCGAACGCGTACGACGCGCCCAGCAGGGCCAACCAATGTGCCCACTGAGGTACCGGCGGCAGCAGCGGAGTGCCCGCCTGCCAACCGACCAGATGCGCGATCTGCGTCCCTGCCACTGCCCCGAAAGTCAGCTTGAGCAGTGTCGCCATGGCGCCGGCAAAGCGCGCCGTGCCCGCAGATAGCTGCTGACTCGCCAGTTCGGCCACGGCGGTGGTCAGCATCAGGCCGGGCAGCAGGACGATCAGGCTGGCGAGCACCACCGACTGCTGGTTGATCGGCGCCACGAAATGACCGAACGCCGCGGCCAGCAGCGTCGCCGTCAGGGCGGCGATTGCCTCGAACGCCGGCTGCACGTGCGGACGGCCGACGCTGAGCAGCAACAGCGCGCCGATGAACATGCCGATGCCGGTGGCCGCCAGCACGTCGAGCGCCGATGCATTGAGCAGTGCGGCGACGCCCGCGGACGCCAGGCCGAAGGCGAACACGGTGATCGCCTTGCCGCGTGGCGTCAGCGCGTCGCGCAGCGCCCGCAGCTGGCGAAAGCCCTCGGCGAGATCCAGCAGGCCGTTCGACACATCGTCGGCGATGTCGTCCACCCGCGCCAGCAGCTTGAGGTGTACCTCGCCCGGGTTGACCCGCACGATCATGGTATGGAACGCCAGCGGATCCTCGGCATCGTCGGCCTCGACCAGCGACAGGGTGATGCCGGTAGGCGTAGCCAGCACCTGGCAAGCCATGCCGAGCTTCAAGGCGACAGCGGTGACAGCCTCCTCCAGTCGTTGCGAGGCCGTGCCGTACTGGTGCAGTCGCCTCGCCAGTTCGGCGACAAAGGCGATGCGCGTGTTCAGTGGAGCAGGATGAGCCAATGTCGTTGGTACCCGGAGTGGCGATCCGCGATAATGCGCGCCCTTCTCCGCCGCCTCAACAACCGCCATGGGTCTGGGCGAACTGCTGTCGCTTGCCAGCGCCCTGGTCTGGGCGTTCGCCGTCATCATCTACCGGCGTCTGGGCGAGACGCTGTCGCCGACCGCACTCAATTTTCTGAAGAACCTGCTGGTGCTGGGCATGGTGCTGCCTACCGTGCTGCTGGTGCATGGGCTCGGCTTTCCGACGTTCACGGTGTCCACGGTGATCATCTGCCTGGTGAGCGGCTTGCTTGGCATTGCCCTGGCCGACACCCTCTACCTGCGGGCGCTGAATACCCTGGGTGCGGGGCGCACCGGGATCGTCGGCAACTTCTACAGCCCGTTCGTCATCCTGCTGTCCTACGTGTTCCTCGCCGAGCGGCTGTCGATACTGCAGGTGGCCGGCTTCGCCCTGGTCAGCGTTGGCGTGCTGCTGGTGAGCCAGCGCGATCGCGGCGAGGTGCTGCCCGACCGTGCCCAGCTCAAGGGCGTCTTGACCGGCATGCTGGCCGTATTCCTGATGGCGGCCGCCATCGTCATGGTGAAGCGGATACTGGAAGAGCACGAGCTGCTCTGGGTGGTGCTGCTGCGCCTGATCGGTGGCGTGCTCGGCATGCTGCTGATCTTCGCCGTGCGCCGCCGCTGGCCGGTGTTCCGCAAGGCCGGCGCAGCGATCCAGTGGGGCTGGCTGGTGCTGGCAGCGTTTCTCGGCCAGTACCTCGCGATGATCCTCTGGCTTGGCGGCTACAAGTTCACCCAGGCCTCGGTCGCCGCCATCCTCAATGAGACCGCCTCGGTGTTCATCGTCATCCTCGCCTGGCTGATCCTCGGCGAGGCCATGCACCGGCGCAAGTTTGCCGGGGTGGTGGTCAGCATGGCCGGGGTCGGCTGCATGATCGCCGGCTGATCGCCGGTGCAGCCATGTGGGTGGTAGCCTTGTCGGCATGAGCGCATTCAGTCTGGAGGGTGGTTCGGTGCTGGCCGTGCGGGGCTCGTGGACCCTGGCGCAGGCCGCCGCCCTGGCGACGCCTCTCGAGGAACTCCTGCTCAAGTCGCGCCCGCGCACGCTGACGCTGCGCGCCGATGAACTGGCGGCGCTGGACACGGCCGGTGCACTGGTGATCCTGCGTGCGCTCGAGCGCGTGAAGCTGAAACTCGACGACGTCGAAATGGACGGCGTGAACGACGCGCACCGCGCGCTGCTCGAACTCGTCGCCGAACGCCGCGAAAGCGAAGCCGCGGCGATCCGCCCCGACCCCAGCCTGCGCGCCCTCGTGGAGCGCGTCGGCGCGGCGACGCTGAGCCTGGGGCACCAGACCCGCGAGCTGCTGGGCTTCGTCGGCCTGGTGCTCGCGACACTGGCGCAAGTGCTCATGGGCCGCCGCCGCCTGCGCCTGACCGCCACAGTGCATCACATGGAGCAGACCGGGCTCGACGCGGTTCCGATCGTGGCCCTGCTCACCTTTCTTGTGGGCGCCGTGGTCGCTTTCCTGGGCGCTACGGTGCTCGCCGACTTCGGAGCATCCGTATTCACGGTCGAGCTGGTGGCCTACTCGTTCCTTCGCGAGTTCGGCGTGCTGCTCACCGCGATCCTGCTGGCTGGTCGCTCCGGCAGCGCATTCACTGCACAGATTGGTTCGATGAAGTCGCGCGAGGAGCTCGACGCCATCCGCACGCTCGGCCTCGATGCCATCGAACTGCTGGTGATACCGCGCCTTCTGGCGCTGCTGGTGATGCTGCCGGCGCTGACCTTCATCGCCATGATCATGGGCATCCTGGGCGGCGGCGTGGTCGGCGTGATGGTGCTCGACATCAGCCCCGGCATGTACCTCACGCGCCTCAACGAAATGACCGAGATCCGCCACTTCTGGGTCGGCATGGTGAAGGCGCCGGTGTTTGCCTTCCTGATCGCCATCGTCGGCTGCCTGGAGGGTTTCAAGGTGGAGGGCAGCGCCGAGTCGGTCGGACGCCACACCACCTCATCGGTGGTGCAGGCGATCTTCCTGGTGATCGTGTTCGACGCGCTGTTCGCCATCTTCTTCATGGAGATCGGATTTTGAGCGACAGCATCGATCCGATCATCCGCGTGCGCGGCCTGCGTACCGTGTTCGGCACCCAGGTGGTGCACGACAGCCTCGACCTCGACGTGAACCGGGGCGAAGTGCTCGGCGTGATCGGCGGCTCCGGCGCCGGCAAGTCGGTGCTGCTGCGCTCCATCGTCGGCCTCAAGCATCCCGACGGCGGCCGCATCGAAGTGTTCGGCGAGGATGTCACCCACCTGTCCGACGAGCAGCGTCGCCCGTTCGAGCGTCGCTACGGAGTGATGTTCCAGGACGGCGCGCTGTTTTCCTCGCTGACGGTGCTGGAAAACGTGAAGGTGCCGCTGCTCGAGTACTACGACCTTCCGCAGCCGCTTCTGGACGAGCTGGCGCTGCTCAAGATCCGCCTCACCGGCCTGCCGGCAGACGCCGCCCACAAGTACCCGGCGCAGCTTTCCGGAGGCATGCGCAAGCGCGCTGGACTGGCGCGCGCGCTCGCGCTTGATCCGGAGCTGCTGTTCCTTGACGAACCCACCTCGGGCCTCGACCCCATCGGCGCCGCCGGCTTCGACGAGTTGATCCGCACCCTGAGCAACGCCCTGCATCTGACCGTGTTCTTGGTCACCCACGATCTCGACAGTCTGTACGCGATCTGCGACCGTGTTGCGGTACTCGCCGATCGCCAGATGATCATTGTCGGCCGCGTCGAAGAAGTGGAGCGACACGAGCATCCATGGATCCGCGACTGCTTTCGCGGTCCACGCGGACGCGGCGCCCGCGACGCCCACGATGCAGAGCCCGCCACCCACTTCGCCTGAGAGCCCTGAATGGAAACCCGCGCCAGCCACTTCCTCATCGGTGCCTTCACCCTGGTGGTGATGGTCGGGGCGTTCCTGTTCGTGCTGTGGCTGAGCAAGCTCACGCTGGACCGCGAGTTCATCGAGTATGAGGTGGTGTTCACCGAAGCCATCACCGGACTTTCGGTCGGCGGCGCGGTGCAGTACAACGGCATCCAGGTCGGCGAGGTGCGGCGCCTGTACCTCGCACCCGACGATCCGGGCCGCGTGATCGCGCGCGTGCGCCTCGCTGCCGCGACCCCGGTCAAGACCGACACCCAGGCGCGGCTTTCCATCACCGGCCTGACTGGCGTGGCGGTGATCCAGTTCAGCGGCGGAACGCCGGGATCACCACACCTTGTACCGGAGATCGGACAGGACGTGGCGCAGATCATTGCCCAGGAAAGCGCGCTGCAGAAACTGCTGACGGGCGGTGAGGACATCGTCATCAGCCTCAACGAAGCCATCCTGCGGGTCACAGCACTGCTCAGTGCGGACAACGTCGGGCGCGTCACCGAAACCCTGCAGTACATCGAGACCATCAGCGCCACGCTTGCGTCCAAGGAAGCCGACATCGATCGACTGTTCACCGAGATGGCGGATTCCGGCACTGCCATCCGCCGCGCCCTGGAGCAGACCGAGACCCTGATCATCCGCATGGAAAGTGTGGCCGCCAACGCCGACCGCCTGCTCGGCGAAGACACCCGTGACCTGATCGAGTCGAGCAAGGAGACGCTGCAGACGATCCGTCGCCTGAGCGGCAACCTTGACGGCCTGCTTGCCGAGAACCGCGACGCCATTTCCAGCTTCTCGAACCAGAGCCTCGGCCAGATCGCACCGGCGCTGGCCGAACTGCGCAGCCTGCTGCGCGAGTTGACCCGGGTGGCCGAACGCCTCGACGAAGATCCCGGATCCTTCCTCGGCGGCGGCGACAAACCACAGGAGTTCCGACCGCAATGAGCATGCTCCGTCCCCTGACCGTCATCTCCGCCAGCCTCCTGGTCGGCGGCTGCATCAGTGTCGGTCTCGGCGGCGGCGGAGGAGATCCGCTGACCACCTACACGCTCGGCGCACCCGCTGCGCCGTCGGCACCGGCGCAGGCGGTGACCTGGCAGCTGGTCGTCGAGAAGCCGTCCGCCGCCAAGGCGCTGGCCAGCAACCGCATCGTGGTCATGCCTACGGCCAATGTCATCAATGTCTATGAAGGCGTGCAGTGGTCGGATCGCACGCCCGAACTGGTGCAGACCATGATCATCCGCGGCCTGGAGACCAGCGGCCGCATCGCCGCGGTGGACCGCCCGGAGAGCGGGCTGCGCGGCGACTACACCCTGGTATCCGAAGTACGCGCCTTCCAGGCCGAGTATGACGGCGCGGCCACCCCGATGGTGCGGGTTGCGCTCAGCCTGCGGCTGCTGCAGCCGGCCCGCAACCGCGTACTGGCCGCGCAGGTGCTTGAAGAAACCCGACGCGCCGAGAGCACCGATGTCGCCAGCGTGGTGCGCGCCTTCGATGCCGCTGCCGTCGAGCTGGTGGCCAAGGCAGTGGCCTGGACTCTCGATAGTGGCGAAGCCAACCACGTCTCCGGACCCCCCGAACCCTGGCGCTGAAGCGCACCGGTTTCGCACCAGCGCGGCGCTCGAGCGGAGCAAACGGCGCTCGTCATGAACCCACGCCGATCCCGACCTTGGGGGGTAAACGCATCCTGACGCGTCCTTCTGTTGCGGAACTCATCCCGCAGTCCGCTGCACCAAGAAGGATATAGTCATGCGTACTCTTCGCTACCTGCTCGCCGCCTCACTCGTTGGCGGAGCCACTTCGCTGGGAGCCGTCCATCTGTCCGATGGTGAAGGTCAGGCCCTGATCTACCCCTACTACACCGTCAATGGCGATCTCAACACGCTGATCCAGGTGAGCAACCTGCAGGACAGCGTGAAGGCACTGAAGATCCGTTTCCACGAGGGAAGCAACGGCCGCGCGGTCCTCTCGTTCAGCATCTATCTGCGCCCGTATGACACCTGGACCGCCGCGCTGTATGCCGAATCGGAGGATGGACCGGCAAGGCTGCGCACATTCGATCCCACCTGCACGGTGCCTTCCATACCTGCGGGAGGCGTCGATTTCCGCAACTTCGACTACACCGACACCAATGCAGACGGCGGCAGCGGTGGATTCGCGCGCACCCGGGAGGGGCACATCGAGATCTTCGAGATGGGCGAGGTGAGCGGCAACCTGGCCACGGCAGCGGATCTCTACCAGTGTCAGTCGCTGATAGCAGCCTGGTCACCCGGCGGCACCTGGAACATGGACGCCACGGCGCAGATCGAACCCCCTGCCGGCGGCCTGATCGGCGCGGCCGCCGTGGTGGATCCGCCCGAAGGCCAGATCTACAGCTACCGCGCGGTTGCGCTGGGCGCCTTCAGCGGCATCGCGCAGCATCGCGACCCGGGCGGTCCCGAACCGAACCTGTCGACGGCCGCGGCCAGCAGCGAAGAGGCCGATGTCGTGGCGACCTGGATCACCAGCGACGGCGTCGCGCACACCGCGAGCTGGCCGCGCGCGCAGGCCGTGGATGCGGTGAGCGCCGTGCTGGCGCGCGTCGAAGTGAGTACCCGCTATACCCAGGAGCAGGCGCTGCTGGCGGAAAGCGAATGGGTGCTGAATTTCCCGACCAAGCGCTTCTACACCGACACCGCCAACGGCGGAGTCCTCGATGGCGATCCGCTGCCGCCGTTTGACGTCGCGTTCAGTGGCGACGAGCCTCGTACCCGGCCGCCGGTCGCCGGTGGAGCCTGCACTTTCCATTTTCTCCGCGTTCGCGACCGTGAGGGTGTGCTCCAGCATCCCGATCATGCCGAGGCCTGTTTCTCCGAAGCCAAGCTGAACTGTCCGCCGAACATTCTTGCCACCTGTCAGGCCGTCCAGGTCGTGAGCCTGGGCCACGCGGCCCTCGACCTCGACGCATCGCCGCTGCTGGGATCACAGCGTCTGGCGCTCTACCAGAATGGTCATCCGGGCAACCCACCGGTATTTCCACAGGTCGTCAACCTGACGCCCGCCGAAGACATCGCCGGCTACGCAGCGCTTTCTCTGGTGGATTGGACGCCTGCCGCGCTGCGACCCTCGCTCGAAGGCGTGGTGCCGCAGGGACTGCCGGTGATCGCGCTGGGCTTCAAGCGCCTCACACACCAGAATGCGCAGCCCGGAGTGCTGGCAAACTACGGCGCCGTCCTGCCTCACAGCAGCCTTTCGGAGGCAACAGTCGGAGCAGAATGACGCCGCAAACCTTCACGCAGGACCGTACCGCGCCCCCGACGTAGCGGGGGCGCGGGGGCGTCTGCGGACAGCGTACTGCGTCCGCAACGAACCTGCGCCTCAGCGCCCGTCGCCGGCGGTTGTCGCAGGATTCATCCTTTCATCCGCGGCAAGCGATATAATCGTCGATCTTCGCGCATCGAGGGGCGTTGCAGCCCGGGTTCCCGGGTCAGGCTCGATGCGGATTTCCCATGCAACCGCGCCCGTTGAGACCAACGGAGTTCAACCATGAATGCTGTCGTCAAAGAATCCCCGCACCAGGATTTCAAGGTGCGCGACCTCGCGCTGGCCGATCTTGGCCGCAGGCGCATCCGCATGGCCGAAGAGGAAATGCCCGGCCTGATGCAGATCCGTGCCAAATACGCACCGCTCAAGCCGCTGGCCGGCGTGCGGCTGTCGGGCTCGCTGCACATGACCAAGGAAACCGCAGTCCTGATCGAGACCCTGGTCGCGCTGGGCGCTTCGGTGCGTTGGGCCAGCTGCAACATCTTCTCCACCCAGGACGATGCCGCAGCGGCGATCGCGGTCACCGGCGTTCCGGTGTTCGCCTGGAAGGGCGAGACCCTGGAGGAGTACTGGGACTGCACGCTCGACATGCTCACCCACCCGGGCATGAAAGGCCCCGAGCTGATCGTCGACGACGGCGGCGA
>CAZGKE010000120.1:0-10672 GCA_964526035.1 uncultured Gammaproteobacteria bacterium
CGCCTGGCGCCTCGTCCACGACCAGAACACCCGAATACCGGCTCAGTGATCATTCGTGTTCCTCGCCGGGCGCGCGGTCTCGCTCGGTGCGGCCGCGGCCATCGTCGACTGCCTGGGTGAACAGTCGCGCTCCTCAGAACTGGTCGAGGTAGCGTTTCAGCACGCTCACTTCCTCGGGGTGCAAAGCCACGAAGCGATCCCGCGCAACGCCGCTCATCAGGCCGGTGGCGCTTTCGGCACCCGCCTTGGTGATCCCCTCGCGCAGCAGTCTGTCGAATTCCTCCGTGCTGTACGCCTTGGCAATCTGCAGACTCGGCGAGCCTTCCTCCGGGTAACCGAGCAGATCCAGGCCGTGGCACTCGCCACATACCACCTGAGCAAGGTGCCGACCGCGGTCGGTAGTATTGCGGTCGGCGAGTACATCGGCCGATTCCGGAGGATCGGCGCGCAGCGGCTCCAGGTCGAGTTCCCCGGTCGCCATGCCCAGGCGCGCGAGCGGGCTGTACCAGGAGCCGGGCGGCTTCGCCTCGACTCTCGGAACGCTGCGAACGTAGGCGATCACGTCCGCCAGCTGGTCGTCGCGGAGGCGCTGGAAGGCTTTGTTCGGCATCCCCACGGCAAGTCGCCCGTCGACCTTTGCGCCGGTGCGGAAAAGACGCTGGAATGCCGCGTCGTCATAGCGCTCGCGCGCCTCGGTGAGGTTGCTGGCGACAAGCTGCGCCGTGTAGGGGATGTGCGCGAAAACCTGCCCGGCCAGCGTCTTCGTGTGGCAGCCACTGCACCCCAGCACACGCGCCAGGCGCTGGCCTTCCTGTGCATCGCCGGGAGGCAGTGCAGGCAACGACGGTCCCGCTTCCACCCGCATCAGGCGCTCGGTATGGAAATGCAGCCCTGCCAAGGCCAGCACCAGGGCGAAAGCAATGGCGGCCGAGACTCGGATCAATATCCGGATCCATCGTCGAGACATCGTCATGCCCTCGCGTTTGCACTAACCCCTGATACGCAGGATCGGCACGCAACGGGCCATGCGGCAACCAATCGCGCCTTGGGCTGCCGTCAGTTCGGCGCCGGTCAGCAACGGGTTCAGCGTTCGCGCCGGTACATGTGCATGGCGACCGGCGCAAAAACCGCGGTGATCAGCGCCGATGCCGCCAGCACCCGGAGCACGTCGGCTGCAACCACACCGCCGTGCATCAGCCCGCGTGAAGCGCTGGCCAGGTGGGTCACCGGGTTCAGCCCGACGATCGTCTGCAGCCAGCCCGGCATGGTGGCGGGATCGACGAAGATGTTGCTGACGAAGGTCAGCGGAAACAGCACCAGAAAACTCGAAGTCATCACGGACTCCGGCGAGCGAACCAGCATGCCGATGATGATCCACGGCCACGACAGCGCCGAGGCGAACACCAGCATCAGCGCCACGGCAAGCACGACGCCGAGCGCACCCGCCTCGGGGCGAAAACCCAGCACCAGGCCGACGCTGACGACCACCACTGCAGCGAGTCCATAACGCGCGAGGTCGCCGACGAGGGCGCCGACGATGGGCGCAGGCTGCCATATCGGCAGCGAGCGGAAACGATCGTACAGACCCTTGTCGATGTCGCTGTTGATGCCGACGCCGGTGTACACGGTGAGAAACACCATGGTCTGCACCACGATGCCCGGGATCAGGAACTGCAGGTAGGCCTCGGTGGAGCCGGCCAGCGCGCCGCCGAACAGGTAGGTGAACAGCACCGTCATCATGATCGGGAACACGGTGACGTCGAACAGCTGGAACGGCACGTGCTTGATCTTCAGCATGGCGCGCCAGGCGAGCGTCAACGAAGCCGACAGCCCGCCCGGCGGCGGCGGGCGCGTCGTGCTCGACAGCACCGCGCGGATATCCTGACCGCTCATTCCGCCTCTCCTTCGGCGACCTTTTCGTCGGCTCCATGCCCGGTCAATGCGAAGAACACGTCGTCCAGGCTCGGCTGGGCCATCGAGAATTCGGCCACACTGATACCTGCGCCCGAAAGCGCCGCCAGGACCTGGGGTACAGTGGCGTCAGCATCGACGCGTGCGGACAGCACGCCGCTTTCACCGGGTGCATGGGTCTCGCCCAGGATGCCGGCCAGCAAGGCCTCCGCCTCGGCCTGGCGACCCGGATCGGTGAGCCGCACATGCAGGCTGCGCCGACCCACCGAGCGCTTCAACTCGGAGCTGGTGCCCTCGGCGATCAATCGCCCGTGGTCAATCACGGCAAGACGATCGGCGAGGCGGTCTGCTTCCTCCAGATACTGCGTGGTCAGCAGCACCGTGGTGCCGCCGGCGGCAATAGCGCGCACGATGTCCCAGACCTGGTTGCGACTGCGCGGATCGAGTCCGGTGGTCGGCTCATCGAGGATCAGCAGATCGCTCGGCACCACCAGGCTGGCGGCGATATCGAGCCGCCGCCGCATGCCGCCGGAGAAATGGCGCACCTGGCGGTTTGCTGCCTCTTCCAGGCCGAAACCTTCGAGCAATTCCCGCGCGCGCAGGCGCGCCTCGCGCCAGCCGTAGCCCAGCAGCCTTGCCACTAGCACGAGGTTCTCGAGTCCAGTGAGGTCTTCGTCGACCGAGGCGAACTGCCCGGTGAGGTTCAGTCGGGCGCGAACGGCGGCGGCTTCCCGCACCACGTCGTGACCAAGCACCTGCGCGCTGCCGGCGTCCGGTCGAATCAGGGTTGCGAGCATGCGAATCGTGGTGGTCTTGCCGGCGCCGTTGGGGCCGAGCAACCCGAACACGCTGCCGCGGCGCACGGCCAGATCGACGCCGTCGACGGCGCGGCTGGCTCCGAAGGACTTGGTCAGCCCCTGGGTTTCGATGGCAAGGTCCATGAATGCATCCCTATCGCGGCGCGCCATGTTAGCCGCTTGCAATGACACTCCGCCTCTGCCCCAAGCCAGCGCAGATCCCGAACCTTGCTTCGACAACCCGGGGATCGTGCGAACGCGATCCCCGGGACGTTGCTCAGCCGGTACGTCGCGCCAGCAGCACCATGCCGATCCCGCCGAACAGGAGCAGCATCAGGAGCAGCCCTGTTCCGCGAATCGCCGGCACTGGCTGCGCGTCCGGAATTCCACCGCCGGCCACGATGTTGGTCGTCACGGAGCCGGTATCGTTGGCACCGTTGGGATCGTCCTCATTGGCTTGCGCCGTGGCGCTGTTGATTGCGGTGCCCAGAGCATTCGCCGTGACCACGATATCGCAGGCCGCGGTGGCAGAGACGCCGAGCGCGCCGACGTTCCAGGTGACGGTGCCGCCCGCTTCGGTCGCACCGCAGTTGTTGGACTGGTAGCTCACTTGCGCAGGCAAGGTGTCGGTCACCACAACACCTGTTGCCGGGTCGGGACCTGCGTTGCTCACCTCCAGCGCATAGGTGATGCTGGTGCCAAGCGTGGCTTCGCCTACGGGCGTTGCAGTCTTCGTCAGGGACAGATCTGCCGAAGGCGGCGCACCAGAAGGCACGAACGCGAGCCCGCTGATTGCGGCGAAACTGGTCTCGCCGACCAATGTGGGGACGGCCGTTTGCGCGTCCAGCACGTAGAGTCCGGCGGACGTGACACCGTGAGGGTCGACATTCAAGTCCTTGGGATTGCTGATCTGCGCGTCGGCCGCATAGAGAAGACCGTCAGGCCCGAAGGTGAGGCCACCCAGTCTGCGGCCGGTGTCGCCGATTGCGGTCGTCTGCGCGTTCGTGGGATCGATGGTGAAAAGTGTGTCGGTGGCCTGGCCCTCCGGGTTTGCTGCCGGCTCGCCGATTCCGTAAAGGATGCCATCGACCGCGTCCCAAGCCAGGCCCCGCACCGGCGAGAAGGCCAGTTCACCGATGGTCGTGAGCTGGCCGTCGGCCTGATTGACCGTGACCAGGAAGGTGGGCGGTGCACCCTTGCCCCCCTTGGCGTCCGGGCCGAAGAAGCTCCCGTAAAGCGTGCCGCCGACGAAGGCCAGGCCGTTGACCGCCCCGAAGGTATGCTGGCCGACCAGCGTCTCGGATCCGCTATCCGGATCAATCAGTATGACGTTGCTGGTGCCCGCTCCGGTCGTGCCAAACAGCGTCCCGTCCGCGCGGAAATCGATCGCCGTGACCGGGCCCAATGAATTGAGCGCAAAGCGGAAGCTGCCGGCGCCGGTGTCGGGGTCGATCTCGATCAGCGCGGCACCGATGCTTCCGGTGCTGGCCAGCAGATCGCCTGGCTCCACTGGCGGCGGTGCTCCGGCGGGCAACGACGACGAAACCGCAAGAAGCATTCCCAGAACGATGGCGTGTTCGGCACGCCTGCGCGTGAAGTGCATAGTCCTTTTCTCCAGATGAGTTGAGGCAGCTCGGCGAAAGTGTACGCGCGATGAACGAATGACGCGTGACTGTACACTGCGCTCGCGCGACCGTAACGTCCCGTACCACTCACCGGACATTCCGGCATGTCCGACAAGCGCCAGGCATTGCCCATCAGTGACCGCTACACTCTGTCGATCGCGCGAACCGGCATTCGCGATCAGCCGCGGCGAAACAAGGGAACGACACGTTGAATCCGGCAATCCGCCTGCTGCTCTTCTCCGTACTCCTTTTGCCGACCTCGGGCGCGGCCGACGAGATGGTTGCCCTCGCCAGCGAAATCGCCGCCGGCACGCATGACCGTATCGAGGGTGTGGTGGTCCTGCAGCGCGGCGAGCTGCGTGCCGAAGGGTTTCAAAAGAGCCTCAAGCGCTCGGGTCTCGACATCCGTTCCGTCACCAAATCAGTCACCGCGCTCCTGGTCGGCATTGCCGTGGACCACGGCTTGATCGAGTCCCTGGAAACGCCGGCGATCGAACTGCTGCCCGAATACTCCACCCGGCTTGCAGACGATCCGCGCAAGGCGCGGATCCGCATCGTCGATCTGCTCACCATGCGCAGCGGTCTGGACTGCAACGACTGGGATCGGGAATCACCCGGCCACGAGGACCGCATGTACCGCAAGCGCGACTGGCTCGACTTCTGGGCCAGCACGCCGATGCGCGAAGAGCCCGGAACGCGCTTCTCCTACTGCACCGGCAACGTGATCGCCCTGGGTCGCATCCTTGCCAACGTCAGCGGTCAGTCGGCGAGCGAATTCGCAACGACGCATCTGTTCGAACCACTCGGGATATCCGATACGCGCTGGGAGACCTGGAACCGCGGTCGCGACACCGATACCGGCGGCCACCTGCATATCCATCCGCGCTCGCTGGCACGCATCGGTCGTCTGGTCCTGGATCGTGGCCTGGCGGATGGCCGCACCGTGGTGAGCGCTGCATGGATCGACGCGATGACCACAGGGCACACCGACATTCCCGACCGTCCTCAGCGCTACGGCTACCTCTGGTGGGTGCACGCGACTTCAGGGCCCAAGCTCCCGAAAACCCGTCTGTGGATGGCCTGGGGCAACGGCGGAAATTACCTGGTGGTGATGCCGGAGCTGGATGCGGTGGTGGCGTTCGCAGGTCGGCGCTACAACCGTCCGGACGCAAGCGAGCCACTGAACTGGCTCGGCCTCAGGCTTCTGCCGGCCCTCGGCGAAGCGCTGCAGTCTCCCTGACGCGCGGCCGCCACCACTGTCGCTCATGTTGATGACGGCGCGTATGCTTCGCGCATGATTCGAAGTCACTGGGCAAGTCGCGCGATGTTCCTAGGCGCATGCGCGGCAAGCGCGCCGGTTGCCTCGCGCTTGCCCGTGCAGGCGCCACCTTTGCCGCCCCCGGATTCCGGCGAATACACCATCGTCCACGTCGATACCGCCCAGGCGCTGGCCAATGCCTGCTGGAACCTCACCAACAACCGCGCGATCGTGATTGCGCCCGGCGTTTACGACCTCTCGTCAGTGAGCTTTCCGAACGGCGTCGACGGCCGGCTCACGGTCGGCCGCTTCGGCGCCACGCCGATCGGCAACGTCCAGATCCGCGGCGCCACCGACGACCCGACCGACGTCGTCCTGCACGGGGCCGGCATGTTGAACCCGGTGGTCCCCTACGGGTTCCATCTGTTTACCGCACACGATGTCACCATTGCCAACCTGTCGGTTGGCGAGGTCTACTACCACGCGATCGGCATCGACGGCCCGCAGGGCGCAAACAACGTGCGCCTCTACAACATCCGCGCCTTCGACGCCGGCCAGCAGATCATCAAGGGTTCGGGAGCCGGTGCCGACGACGTCACCGTCGAGTATGCCGAGGTCTTCTACACGGTCGGCGCCATCGTGCATCCTGAAGGCAGTCCGCCCAACACCTGTTACACCAACGGCATCGACGTCACCGGCGGGGACCGCTGGGTCATCCGCGACAGCCTGATCGAACGTATCCGCTGCCAGAATGACGCCATGGCCGGGCCCGCCATCCTGATCTGGCAGGGCGCCAGCGACAGCGTCATAGAACGCAACACCATCCTCGACTCCTCGCGCGGTATTTCACTGGGCCTGGTCGGCGCCAGCGACCACTTTGGCGGCGTCATCCGCAACAATCGCATCCGCTGGAATCCCGCGGCCAGCTACGCGGTCGACGTGCCGATCTACACGACCGCGCCCGACGCCCGAATCCTCCACAACAGTGCGCTGACCCGCGGTCGTTACGACAACGCCATCGAAGTGCGCTTCGCTGGCGCCACCAACGTGGAAGTCGCGCGCAACCTGACCGACGCCGCCATCCAGCCCCGCAATGGCGCGGTGCCGATACTGGCCGACAATGAAACGGGCGCGCAGACCGGCTGGTTCGAGAACGATGCGGAGGGCGATCTGCGACTCACCGAGAGCGCGAAGGCCGCGATCGCCCAGGTGCCACGCCGCGCCGACGCCGCGGACGATTTTGACGCCATCCCCCGCCATGCTCTGCCGCTGTTCACCGCGCTGGGCGCGCACGAGTTTGCGCCGGAGCGCGTTTTCATGGATGGGTTCGAATAGGTGCGCCGAATCCACGGGTCGCCGGTACAGACGTGCGACCCGCAAGCGCAGGCAAGAATGGCGACATCGGATCAACACAGCCTCGGCCCCATGTCCTTTCAGGCATCAACCGCGTGAACCCCAGCAGTTTTCACCTGACCGACGAGCCGCGACGCTGGCACCAAGCCTGGCCCGACGCGCTTGCCTTCCTGATTGGACTCGGCATGGCCTGGCAGTTCGAGTGGCGCGTTGCCGACCTGGTGTGGGTGCTCTGGCTGTCCAGCCTGCTGGTGGGCTATGCGCTGATCCTGTGGAGCATATTCGGACTGTCACGCATCGTCATCGCGCACGTTCCGGCCAACGTGACGGACAGGGACACCGAAAAGCCGACCCTGTCACTGTCGAGCCTGCTGATCCTCGGAGCGGTGGCGCTGTTCATGGTGGCATTCTTCACCGTGCATTTCGGCGGCTTCCACTTTGTCCACTCGGTGTTCCTGAACCAGTTCTTCCCGGTCCACCAAGGCGTCGAAGCCTCCGGCATCATTCCCGCTCCAGGCATCTACTTCGAGGTCTTCGAGCGCTATGTCTGGTTCCTCCCTCTGGCCTTCGTGGCCGAGCGCGCGACCTTTGTGCAGATCGGCGCGAGCGCGCGTGCAATGGGCGAGTCGCGGGTGGACGCAATTCCCGGGGACAAATCCAAAGCGGCCTACAGGAAGAAGTTCGGTTTCCTTTCCATCCCGTACAGGGGCGTCGTTCGGATGCACGTGCTCATCTTCTTCTTTGCCGGCGCCGCGGCAATGAACCTCGACCACTTCGCCATTTACGCTGTCGTTTACGCGGTGTACTTCTTCCCATGGTCGCTGGTGCACGGACAGCGAGACTCGGCATGATGTCTCGCCGATCGCAGCTGGCGCTACGATCGCGGTTCGGCCTAAGCTTCTGGCCTTCACACGCT
Organism: uncultured Gammaproteobacteria bacterium; assembly: GCA_964526035.1. Lineage (GTDB taxonomy): Bacteria > Pseudomonadota > Gammaproteobacteria > Xanthomonadales > BPKI01 > DAOMOD01. Next base: position 7,861 of record CAZGKE010000120.1, read on the forward strand.
CTTTTCCCCATCGACGCGCTGCCCTGAATGGAACTGCCTGCCACCCGCGCCAGGATTCGGTCCCCGCGCAGTGAACCACTTGCCTGCAGCACCTATGCGCAAGGGTCATGCGGCCGGTGTGCCGCAGCATTGCGGATGGTGTCTTCGATGCTGCTGGTGTGCCTGCTGCAGGCTGGCTGTGCCGGCGACCCGCCGGACGACGAGCGGCGGCTTCTCGATGACCGCACCGCCTCGCTTGAACTCGCCGCCATCCGCCGCAGCCTGTCGGGGCCGGCGCCGCTGTCACCGCAGGAGTTCCAGTCCCTGTCGGCGCTGCGCGAGCGGTTTCCCGATGCGACACTGGTCCGCGACACCTATCAGGCCGCCCTGATCCGCCGCGGCGACTGGCAGGCGCTGCTCGACTGGCTGCTGGCCATACCCGAGGCCGCACGCACTGCAGCGGACCAGCGCAACCTGGTGAACGTCCACTACAAGCTGGGACGTTTCGACGAAGCGCTGGCCGCCGCTGACCGACTCGACGCCGATGCCGCTGCGAATCCGGAAACCGTGGAGGTGGTCGCGAACAGTCTTTTCCGCCTCGGGCGGCTGGACGAGGCTGCGCAACACCTCGACCAGCACCGCAAAGCGCTGCTGCAGGCACGACGAAGTGCCGCGCTCGGGCTGCGTGGACTCATCCACCTGCAGCTCGGCGAGGACGAGGCCGCGGAGAAGGCGCTGAAAACTGCGCTCGGCATCGACCCCTCGGATCGCGCCAGCATGCTCGCGCTGGCAAGATTGCATCACCGCGCTGGACGCGCTGACGAAGCGCAGCTTCTGCTCGAGCGCGCCGAGGCCATCCAGGGCGAAGCCACGCGTCGCCAAACGAATGCAATGCGCCTCGTGGAGCTTGTGCAGGCGGTCAAGGAACACTGGTCCCGTCAGCAGCATGCCGAGGTGGTTCGCAGTGCGCGCCAGGCGCTGCCGTTCGCCGACGACGCCACGAAGGCAACCCTCTACGAATACATCGCCGAATCCAGCGAGCGCCTCGGCCGAAGCGAAGACGCCCGCGCCGCGCGCGCCGAACGCGCGAGGCTGACCGAATGAAATATGCAGCCGGCTCCACGCTTTGCTGTCTGCTTCTTGCAGCCTGCGGCCCACCCGACGACGGGCCCCCGGAGCAAGCAGCATCCACGCCGGTACCTCCAGCGACGCACGTGCGCTTTGAAGACGCCACTGCGGCGTCCGGCATCGACTTCCACCATCGCGGTGGTCGCAGTGAGCACAAGTGGATGCCGGAGGTGATGGGCGGCGGCGTGGCCGTGGCCGATTTCGATCGCGATGGTGCCCCCGACATCCTGCTGGTCAACAGCGGTGCGCTGGGTTCGGACGTGCGGCCCGCCGGCGCAGAAAACCGACTCTATCTCAACGACGGTCGCGGCGACTTCCGCGATGCCACCGCCGACTGGATGCTCCCGAGCCAGGGCTACGGCATGGGCGTGGCGGTGGGCGACATCGACAACGACGGCTGGATCGACGTCGCGCTCACCCACTTCGACGGCAGCCTCGTTCTTCTGCGAAACATCGACGGCGAGCGCTTCGCGCCAGTCAACGACGCATCCGGTCTGCGCCGCCAGCCGGGATGGGCCACCAGTGCCGGCTTCTTCGATGCCGACGACGACGGACTGCTTGATCTCTACGTGGTGCGCTATCTCGACTTCCCGCTCGAGGATACGCCGCGCACCTTCCGCAACGGCGTGCCCGTCTATCCCACGCCGCTGCTCTTCGAGCCGCTCACCGACCAGCTGTGGCGCAACCTGGGCGGTCTGCGCTTCGAGGACATCAGTGCGGCAAGCGGCATCGCGCAGGCGCCCGCCAAGGGTCTTGCGCTCGCCATCGGCGATCTCGACCTCGACGGCAGCCCCGAAATCTACGTGGCCAACGATACCCAGGCCAACCAGCTGTGGGCGCGCGGCGCGGACCGACGCTGGAAGGACATCGGCGCGCTGGCTGGTACCGCCTTCGACGAGCACGGCCGCGAGGAGGGCAGCATGGGCGTCGACTTCTCGGACATCGACGGCAGCGGCCTTCCGGATATCGCGGTAACCAACTTCCAGCTGGAAGCGACCGCCGTCTACCTGCAAAGCGGGCCGCTGTCCTTCCACGAAGCTGCCGATCGAGTCGGCGTCGGCATGAGTTCGCGCCAGCGCCTGAGCTTCGGCATCGACTTCATTGACGTCGACAACGACGGTCATGAGGACCTGGTGGTCGCCAATGGGCACATCGAGGACAACATCCATCTCAACTCCGACACGGTAACCTTCGCCCAGGCCAACTCGCTGTACCGCAACTTCGGCGACGGCCGTTTCGTCGACATCAGTGAGCATGCGGGCCCCGCACTGGCCGACCGTCAGGTCAGCCGCGGCCTCGCCAGCGGCGACTTCGATGGCGACGGTCGCATCGACTTCATCGTGGTCAACAACGAAGGCACGGCGCAGCTCGCTCTCAATCGTTCCGAGCCGGTGGGCAACTTCGTCATGCTTTGGCTTGAAGGGCAGTCCGGCAACCGCAGCGCGATCGGCGCGCGCGCCGTGGCGCGCATCGGCGAGCGCCGCATCGAACGCCAGGTGATGGGAGCGCAGAGCTATCTGTCAGTGAGCGACTTCCGCCTGCACTTCGGCCTGGGCGACGCCCGCGCCGTCGACGAACTCACCCTGCACTGGCCGGGCGGTCGCGTACAGACGATCACCGACCTCGAAGGCGGGCGCTTCTGGCACATCGTCGAAGGCGAAGATCCGCGGCCATTCGTTCCCGGGCAGACCGTTCTCCAGCCGCA